>NZ_JADYXD010000027.1:0-55896 GCF_015864475.1 Pseudoalteromonas sp. SWXJZ10B | reverse complement strand
CTAAGTAGGTTGGCTGTTAGAACTCAATCTGTACGAGTGCCCACACAGATGATTGCTTTATATTGTTAAAGAACGTTTTGAGTCGCTTTAGCGTCTCAAGGGATGCGAATAATACACCCTTTATTTTTCGAGTCAACACTTAGTTTTAAACTTTCTTTTTGGAAGATTTAAAACCGAAGTTTTACTTAACTCTCTGAGTAGTTCGTGCCTCGCTATGCGTTGGCGTTTCCTGTCTCAGTGGGGTCGCATTATAGGGAGATTCGAGCGGGGGTCAATGTTTTATTTCAGCTTTTTGACAATTAAATGAATTTAGTATGAAAGCTATACAAATAAAGGGCTGCAGGATACTTTTAGTTTAAAAAACACTCATAATTTATGTATCAATTGATGATGTATTAGTAAGGTTTAAACTAAGCTGTATGTTAAACAAACAACACACAGCTTTATTTAAAATTAAAGATTTATTTAGATGCTATTTCCCATACGGCAATAGAGCCTGATATTTCATTTCCAACAATTAAGAGTGGATTTCCTGTTGCACTTTGCTCTGCTGAAACGAATACCATTCCTTCAGGTGCTAAATCGCCTGTAATATTCGCTCCTTTAATTAAGCCTCTATTATAGAAGTAGTCTTCAAATTGCACATTGTATGGATTAGTAATGTCGTAAACCATAATACCGCCCATACGTTCTAATCCAACAAAAGCAAATGTACGATCGTCAATTTTACCAATAGTCAGCGCTTCAGGCTCTGCGCCTTTATCATCTGAACGTGAGTCACCTTTGTTTTCATCTTCATTATTGTTAAATGATTCACCATGCACCGATGCTGTTATACGTGCTATATCGTCACCTGAATCAAAAACCACCAGCCCATTGCTATCCCAAATAGTAAAAGAACGTGCGCCATAGCCGTAAAGCGATTCGTATTGTCCGTCGTTATTGGTATCGCCTTTTATTGTTGTTACTTTTAAGCGACCAATATCATCATCGTCATTATTTAAGTAATCAAAATTAGTAGCAAGAGTTAAGTCTTCAACGCGGCTTTCATCTATATAAGCTAAGCAGCCATCGTCTTTATCGTAATCAAGTCCGCCCTTTGCTATACAGTCTGCTTCATCCGTTGTATCAAAAAAGTATTCTCTTGCGTCACCTTCGTTGGCAGTGACTATAAAGTTAGCGCCTTTCCAACTAAAGCTTGAGATAGTGTCGGGCTGGTACATACCATAGAGCCCTGGGTATGATTTAAAATTCACGCCGCCGTCTTTATCTGAGGCATCAAGTTGTAAGCTTGACCAATCTTTAAAGCCTAAGCCCTTTAGCTCAAGACTGTTGTCTTGTAGGTTAACTATTGCAAGTGCGTTGTTTTCTTGAATAGATACATAAGCATATTTGTTATCTTTAGAAATGCTAACGTACTCGGGCTCTAAATCCATAGCTACGGTGGTATTTATTAGATTACCGTTAATAGTACGACCATTTGGGTTTGCAAAAACTACCCCTTGCGCTTCTAGTTCGGTTTGTTTGTTGTTATAGGCTTTAAAATCAATATTTATTGCTGTATCGGCTATTACATTATTTGTTATATCGATAATACTAATAGAACCTTCAGGATCTACGCTGTAGTCATCACTTGGTTCACCTTCGTTAGCAACCACTGCTTTTGCGCCATCATGGGTGAACGTCACCATGTCTGGTAAAAATCCGACTGTAACATTTTTAATAAATACAGGTGAGTCGCCGCTTATATCGTAAAAAGCAATTTGACCTGTATCACCCGTGCTTTCAGCAGCCATTGCCACTGCAAGTAGATTGTTATTTTCATCAATAGCAATGCTGTTTGCATCGCCTTGGGTGAACTCGTTTAAAGGCAACGTAATAACGGATGTTAAATTTGTGCCGTTTATAACCCCTTCGTTATCTTTAACGAGTGCGGCAGTATCAAAGGTGTCGGCGGGTAAAATATTAACAACAGCGTCATCACCTGAACTGTTAATAGCGTAAATCCATTTTTTAGACGCTTGATATGCAACTATTTCAGCTGCTCCTTCTGGGCTTTGTGCATTTAATACACCTCTTCCTACAAGGCTAATATTTAATGCTGAATTTTCATTTATACCATTTAGCCCATTAGCTCCATCTATGCCTTGTTCTCCCTGTAACCCTTGAGAGCCGTTTTGACCATCGTCACCATCAAATGAGCAGCCAGTAAGAACAGATATAAGTGACAGCGCAATAATTGATTTTTTAAACATGTGATTTTCCTTAGTATTGTATTTGCTAAATATCAACACACAGGCATGACAAGATTATGGCAATTTCAATACAGCCCCTTAGCCTAAGTAATTAGCTTATACGCTAGCGGCGTTATTAAAATTAAAGCGGCCGTATAGCCAATCGTTTTTACAGTCGAGGAATACTCTCGTTTAATTGCAACCCCTAGCAAAGGTCTAAGTACATCAATACGTGTAATACCCCATGTAATAACACCGCAAAAAGACCAAGTCCCTGTAATAATGATGAATGGTTCAGCAACAGGCCCTAAACTTAAAGGCTGTAGAAAAAAACACAAAATAATCAAAATGCTTTGATGCAATAAATAAAAGGGAAACACCCATACATTGAGCTGTTTTAAATAGTAAGTATTAAAATTTAAAAATCGGTGAGCGAACGCGAGTACAAAAAATACACCTACAACACGTTGAATATTGTAGCTAGCGCTTAAAATAAAATGAGGAAGAGTAAACACCTTCTGATAACTTAATATTATAAGTACAAACAAAACCGCAAAACTCAAAGCTAGTAATACCAAGTTTTTATTTAAGCAGTTCCAAAAGTAAGTGTTTTTGGCAAGTATGTATCCTGCGAGTAGCAGTATTAAGCCGTTAGTCTCTCTGATTGAATCACCAGTTAAGTAATGGCTTGTAAATAGTACGGCAATAGTGAGCAAGGTAATTAAAAGCCCAAATGACATATCCCCTTTAACAAATGTTTTTAAAGGCGTAATAAAAGGCAAGCGTGCAAAAAGAGTTAAAACAATAATGATCAGCATAAATTGCCACAACGAGCGCAAATACCATAAGTGATTTACATCCACATTCGGCCACACTCCAGACTGATAATTAATAAAAAGCGTATTGTTCGTCTCTATAAAAGCTAAATAAAATTGCCAATAGCTAATATCAATAACACCTTGCTGCGACATTTCTGCAAACAGCTGTAAAGGCACTATTAACCATAACCCCACCAGCAAGGGTAATAGTAAAAAAATAGAGCGGTATAAGGTGAAATGTAACCAAGACTTAAAGCTGCGTACTTTATCAATCATAAAACGCAGTGCTACGCCCGATATAAACCAAATGAGCAACATGCGCCAAGGTGAAAACACCAACATTAAATATTCAACATACTGTGATGTATAATTACTTTTAAAATGAAATCCCCAGTTTTCGCTATACAACATGCCAATGTGATAAAAAATTAGCGACGCAAATGCGATTACCCTAAGCCAATCAAGATAATATTTACGCGAATTAACTAATGAAGGTTGTTGTACTTGAGTGCTCATGCTTTTACTACTTTATGTATGTTATGCGTTATTCATACCTAAAGCTCTCGCTAAAACTATCTATAAGTGCTTATATTACAAGCAATAGTGATAAAAGGTGGTATACAGGGATAAGCGTGCCACGTCAGCAATAAGCATACATTTATGAACCTACAGCACTTTCAACGTTTTCAAAGCATTTACGCATCAGTATTACTGTGTGCTTACGTATTAATTAATAATACAGTAAACGCTACAACCCAAATAATGGAAGCCCAAAGAGAAGGGGCTTTAACTTTTTTAATGTGGGAGCCATTTGTTTGGGAGTATTCAAGTGCCTTGAGTACTTTGCTTATATTCCCTATTTTAATTTGGTTTTTAAGACACTTATCTTTTAATTGGCAAAATATTACGGCTTCATTAGGTATGTACTTTGGTGCCTCTATTATATTTAGCGTGTTACACGTTGGTATTATGGTAGGGGTTCGTAAATTCATATATTTGTTGAATGATGGGTCTTACAACTTTGGACTTAGCTGGTTTGAGCTTATTTATGAATACCAGAAAGACGCTATAAGCTTTGTCTTTTTCATCGTACTTATCAAAGTATATCAATATGTGGTGCAGCAGTTACTAGGTGAAGCCTCTTCAATTGAAGAAAGTGAGCAGCAAACAACATCGACCATAAACCGCCTATTAGTTAAAAAGCTCGGAAAAGAATTCATTATAAAAATAGAGGATGTTGATTGGCTTGAATCGTCGGGTAATTATGTAAACCTACATATAGGCTCACGCATATATCCTTTAAGGGCAACGCTTACAGCATTGAGCAAACAACTTGAAGTACAGGGATTTTGTAGAATTCACCGCAGCCATGGCGTAAAACTCGATAAAGTGGAGTCCATTACAGCACTCCCCAGTGGCGACAGTGAAATAAAACTAACAACAGGTAAAGTACTTAACTTGTCTAGACGCTATAAAGAGCAATTTAAACTTCAACTAAAATAAAAAAGGCTACCTAAGTAGCCTCTATTGTTATTTTTTAACTGGGCGTTTCCAACCCGTTAAATTACGCTGTTTAGAGCGTGCAATTGCTAATTGGTCATCTTCAACGGTACTGGTGATCACAGAGCCTGCACCAATTGTTGCAGTTGCGCCTATATTTACTGGGGCAACGAGTGATGAATTAGAACCAATAAAGGCATTATCGCCAATAATAGTTTTTGCTTTGTTAACACCATCGTAGTTACAGGTAATAGTGCCAGCGCCAATATTCACTTTTTCGCCAATTTCAGCATCACCTAAATAACTTAAGTGGTTGGCTTTAGAGCCTTTACCTAGTCGGGTTTTTTTCATCTCAACAAAGTTACCAATGTGTGAGTCTTCTTCCATTACAGCGCCTGGGCGAAGGCGAGCATAAGGACCAAGCGTACACTTATCTGCAACTGTCGCATCTTCAATCAGCGTATTAGCTTTAATAATAACGTTATCGCCAATGCTACAATTTTTAAGGACACAGTTAGGGCCAATTTGTACGTTGTTACCAAGCGTGACTGTGCCTTCAAAAATAACGTTTACGTCGATAAGTACATCTTCACCGGTGGTAACTGTTCCTCGCACATCAATACGCGCAGGATCAGCAAGTGTTGCACCATTTAACATTAACTCTTCTGCTTGCCATGCTTGATAAGCGCGCTCTAAGCCTGCAAGTTGTACGCGGTTATTTGCGCCTTCAACTTCCATTGCATGGTCTGGCTGAGCTGAAGTGATTTCTACGCCTTCACTGTGAGCCATTGCAACGATATCTGTTAAGTAGTACTCGCCTTGTGCATTATTGTTAGATAAGTTACCTAACCATGTTTTTAATAGCTTACCGTTAACAGCCATAATGCCTGTATTTACTTCGTTAATAAGTAACTGTTCTGGGCTTGAATCTTTTTGCTCAACAATACCAACTAACTTACCACCGGCACGAAGCATTCGACCATAGCCATTTGGGTTTACTAAATTTACCGTTAATACAGCTAAACCATTTTTAGGTGTTGCGGCTAATAAACGCTCTAGTGTTGATTGCTTTGTTAGTGGTACATCACCGTATAAAATTAATACCGTGTCTTCATCATTAACATGAGAGTTGGCTTGCGCTACTGCGTGGCCAGTACCAAGTTGTTCAGCTTGAAGTACCCAATTTACATTGTTATCGGCAAGTTGTTGTTGTAATAGTTCGCCGCCGTGTCCGTAAACTAGGTTTGTAGTCGTTGCACCTAATGCCATCGCATTATCAATAACGTGCTGCACCATTGGTTTACCTGCAACTTTGTGCAAAACTTTAGGTAAAGCAGAGCGCATACGAGTACCTTTACCCGCAGCAAGAATAATAGTTGTTAGAGCCATTAAAACAATTTCCTTTTTTCGTTGTTTTAGCTAAATAAGTCTTATGTTTGATCAGAAGATTACGTAAATCACTTCTTGTGCAAATACTCAGTAGGTTAGTTTATTAGTACTGAATCTTGACTGAAAAAACACACTTAATTGGATGACGTTATTGTAGCGAGGATTCCGGCAGGATATAAGTGTAAAAGTGTAAAAGTGTAGATAATAATCGGACTAAGGTATTTAGTGTAAATACAAAAGTAACAGGCACAAAAAAGCCCACTTACTAGTGGGCTTTTTACAAACCGGATAGGCTTACTTGTGACGTAATTGCTGAATTACGCGTAACTGAGCAACTGCTTCTGCCAGTCGCGTAGCCGCTTGCTGATAGTCAAACTCAACAGCTGACGAATTCGCCATATGTTCTTCAGCTTCACGTTTAGCCTTTTGTACAGAATCTTCATCTAAATCTTCACCACGAACCGCAGTATCTGCAAGAATCGTGATGTGATTTGGTTGAACTTCTAATGTACCGCCAGCAACATATATCACATCTTCGTGACCAAATTGCTTAACTAAACGTACCATACCAGGTTTAAGGGCAGTTAGTAGTGGAGCATGGCCTAGGTTTACACCCAGCTCGCCTTCACTACCAGATACTTGAATCGATTCAACAAGACCAGAGAACAAACTCTGCTCAGCGCTTACTACGTCAAGATGTACAGTCATAGCTGTCATACTACCCTCCTAGTTACATGCCTTTGGCTTTTTCTTGAGCTTCTTCGATAGAGCCAACCATGTAGAACGCTTGCTCTGGCATATCATCAAATTCACCGTTTAAGATGCCTTTAAAGCCAGAAATTGTATCTTTTAGTGATACGTATTTACCAGACGCGCCTGTAAACACCTCTGCCACGAAGAATGGCTGAGATAGGAAACGTTGGATTTTACGTGCACGAGATACAAGTTGCTTATCTTCGTCAGAAAGCTCGTCCATACCTAGGATTGCAATGATGTCTTTAAGTTCTTTATAACGCTGAAGAACTGTTTGAACGCCACGTGCTGTATCGTAGTGCTCTTGACCAATTACTTGTGGGTCAAGTTGACGTGAAGATGAATCAAGTGGGTCTACCGCTGGGTAAATACCAAGTGATGCGATATCACGTGAAAGTACTACTGTTGCGTCTAAGTGAGCAAAGGTAGTTGCTGGAGATGGATCCGTTAAATCATCCGCAGGTACGTATACCGCTTGGATTGATGTAATTGAACCCGTCTTAGTAGAAGCGATACGCTCTTGAAGCACACCCATTTCTTCAGCAAGTGTAGGCTGGTAACCTACCGCTGATGGCATACGACCAAGTAGTGCAGATACTTCTGTACCAGCAAGAGTATAACGGTAGATGTTATCTACGAAGAAAAGTACATCGCGACCTTCATCACGGAACTTTTCAGCCATAGTAAGACCTGTTAACGCTACGCGTAAACGGTTACCTGGAGGCTCGTTCATCTGACCGTATACAAGCGATACTTTATCAAGTACGTTTGAATCGTTCATCTCATGGTAGAAATCGTTACCCTCACGTGTACGCTCACCAACACCTGCGAATACTGAGTAGCCGCTGTGCTCGATTGCGATGTTACGGATAAGTTCCATCATGTTTACGGTTTTACCAACACCGGCACCACCGAATAAACCAACTTTACCACCTTTAGCAAACGGACATACAAGGTCGATAACCTTGATACCAGTTTCTAAAAGTTCAACTGAACTTGATTGCTCTTCGTATGAAGGTGCTGCACGGTGAATAGACATACGGTCTTCTTCGCCGATTGGACCCGCTTCATCGATTGGCTCACCAAGTACGTTCATGATACGACCAAGTGTTGCTTTACCAACTGGAACTTGAATCGATTCACCTGTATTCATAACTAAAGCACTACGACGTAAACCATCAGTAGTACCCATAGCGATAGTACGCACTACACCGCCACCTAGCTGCTGTTGAACTTCTAGAGTCAAACCAGCTAAATCGCCATCTGTTACTCTTAGTGCGTGGTATACCGCTGGCACGCTATCTTGTGGAAATTCAATATCCACAACGGCGCCGATAATTTGGACGACCTTACCTAAACTCATGTCTATTCCTCTCGTTAATCTTTACCCGAAGCATTAAACTGCTGCTGAGCCAGAACAAATCTCACTAATTTCTTGTGTGATTGCTGCTTGGCGAGCCTTGTTATAAACAAGCTGTAGCTCGTCCATAAGGTCACCTGCGTTATCAGTTGCAGCTTTCATTGCAACCATACGAGCAGCCTGTTCAGAGGCAGCATTTTCTACCACACCTTGGTATGCTTGAGACTCAATAAAGCGTACTAACAAAGACTCTAAAATAGCCTCTGGATTTGGCTCGTATAAGTAATCCCATGTGTGAGCAGATACTTCTTCTTCAGCTTTTGGCAAAGGGAGTAACTGATCTATAATTGGCTCTTGCCTCATGGTATTAACGAATTTGTTATATACCAAGAATAAACGGTCTATTTTGCCTTCAGAAAATGCATCAAGCATAACTTTTACAGGACCAATAACGTCTTGTACTGAAGGTTTATCTCCTAGGCCCGCTTTTTTAGCGAGTAGTTGACCACCAAAACGTTGAAAGAAGCCAGCTGCTTTACTACCTAAAGTAGCAAATTCAGCATCAACACCTTTTTCTTTCCACGCTTTAACATCAAGTGCAACTTTCTTAAACTCGTTTGAGTTTAGACCGCCACACAGACCACGGTCTGTAGAGATAACAATATAACCAACTCGTTTCACTTCACGATCTTTTAAGAACGGGTGAGTAAAATCAAGATTTGCTTGAGCAACACGACCAATTACTTCACGTAATTTGTCAGCGTATGGACGGCTTGAAGCAACGCGTTCTTGCGCCCTTTTCATTTTAGACGCAGCAACCATTTCCATTGCGCTAGTGATCTTTTGAGTATTTTTAATACTCCCGATCTTGCTTTTAATCTCTTTTCCGCTGGCCATGACTCTCTCTCCGAATCAAGGTGTGCTTTAGTTTCCTAAAGCGCACCATTAATAACTAAATTACCAAGTTTGCGTAGACTTGAACTTCGTTAGAAGTTCTTTAAGCTGCGCTTCGATCTCGGCATTCAAGTTACCAGTTTCATTGATTTGAGCCACAAGCTCTGCGTATGTGCTATTTGCATACGAAAGTAAAGCTGCTTCAAAGTCACCGATTTTCGCGATTTCGATGTCTTGAAGGAAGCCTTTTTCAGCAGCAAATAACGACAAAGACATATCAGCAACAGACATTGGCGCGTACTGTTTCTGCTTCATTAGCTCTGTTACACGCTCACCATGCTCAAGTTGAGCACGAGTTGCATCATCAAGGTCAGACGCGAACTGCGAGAACGCAGCTAATTCACGGTACTGAGCTAGGGCTAGACGAATACCGCCACCTAGTTTCTTAACGATTTTAGTTTGTGCAGCACCACCAACACGCGATACCGAGATACCAGCATTTACTGCCGGACGGATACCTGAGTTGAATAAGTCAGTTTCTAAGAAGATCTGACCATCGGTGATAGAGATAACGTTAGTCGGTACGAACGCAGAAACGTCGCCGCCTTGAGTTTCAATGATTGGCAATGCCGTCAATGAACCAGTTTTACCTTTCACTTCACCATTAGTGAACTTTTCAACGTAATCTGCGTTTACACGCGATGCACGCTCTAAAAGACGAGAGTGAAGGTAGAATACGTCACCTGGGTATGCTTCACGGCCTGGTGGACGCTTAAGTAGTAATGAAATTTGACGGTAAGCAACTGCTTGCTTAGACAAATCATCATATACGATTAATGCGTTTTCACCACGGTCACGGAAGTATTCACCCATAGTACAGCCCGCGAACGGTGCTAAGTACTGAAGTGCCGCAGATTCAGAAGCAGATGCAACAACTACGATAGTATTTGCTAGTGCACCATGCTCTTCTAATTTACGAACTACGTTTGCAATAGTAGATGCTTTTTGACCAATCGCAACGTACACACACTTAACGCCTGTGTCTTTTTGATTGATGATTGCATCGATTGCTAGTGCAGTTTTACCTGTTTGGCGATCCCCAATGATAAGTTCACGTTGACCACGACCAACTGGAATCATCGCATCAATAGATTTATAACCAGTTTGAACTGGCTCATCTACAGATTTACGCTCGATTACACCTGGTGCAATTTTTTCTACAGGTTCAAACCCGTCGTTATCTAGAGCGCCTTTACCATCGATTGGAGCACCTAGTGTGTTTACAACACGACCAAGTAAACCAGGACCAACAGGAACTTCTAAAATACGACCAGTTGTATATACTTTTACGCCTTCAGTAAGGTCAGCGTACGGACCCATTACTACTGCACCAATTGAGTCGCGCTCAAGGTTTAGTGCGATAGCATAACGGCTGCCAGGAAGCTCAATCATTTCACCTTGCATACAGTCAGCAAGACCGTGGATGCGGATGATACCGTCAGTAACAGATACAATAGTACCTTCGTTACGAGCTTCACTTACAACTTCGAACTTCTCAATACGTTGTTTGATCAGATCTGAAATTTCAGTGGAATTAAGTTGCATGCTCTTTTTCCCAATTACGATTGTAGTGTTGTAGCTAAGCGGTTTAATTTACCGCGAATAGTACCGTCGATTACAGTGTCGCCAGACCTAATAATAAGTCCACCAACCACTGACGCGTCTTCACTACAATTCAGCTTAACTTTGCGTGCGAAACGTTTTTCAAGTGCCGCTACCAATGACTCTTGTTGCGCAGCAACAAGAGGAGTTGCAGAAATCACATCTACTTCGATTTCTTTATCGTATTCTGCTTTAAATTCAGCAAATAACTGTGCAACTTCAGGTAGAGCTGTCAAACGTCCATTTTCAGCCATCACCTTAACTAGGTTCTGACCTTGTTCGTTGAGCTGCTCAGCACAAAGTTGAATAAATAATTCAGCTTGTGCAGTAGCTGTAGGCATACTTGCTAAAACAGACGATGCCTGCTCATTGCTGGCTACATGGCCTGCAAAGAACAACATATCATTCCAGCTTTCTAGAGTGCCTTTCTCAACGGCAAGTTCAAAAGCCGCTTTAGCGTATGGGCGAGCGATAGTAGTCAAATTAGACATGCTCATACCCTCCTAATTACAGCTCAGCGACAAGTTTTTCAACGATGTCACTATGTGCGGCTTGATTAATTTCACGCTCTAAAATACGTTCTGCGCCAATCACTGCCAGAGTTGCTACTTGCTTACGTAGTTCTTCTGTTATGCGATTACGTTCAGACTCAACTTCAGAGTGCCCTTGAGCAATGATACTTTCACGCTCTTGTTGACCACGAAGTGTTTCTTCGTCAACAATTAGCACTGCACGCTTTTTAGCTTGATCAATGATATCAGCCGCTTGAGCTTTTGCATCTTTAAGCTGTTCAGCAGCTTTCTTTTGCGCAAGTTCTAAGTCTTTTTCGGCTCTATCAGAGGCAGCTAAACCATCTTCGATTTTTTTCTGGCGAGCTTCAATTGCACCGTTTAGTGGTGGCCATACGTATTTCATACAAAATAATACGAACACCGTAAACGCAATCAATTCACCGATAAGAGTGGCGTTTAAATTCACAACCGCTCCTCCTTAAATAGTAAGCTGTTCAAAGAATAAAATTAAAGTACGAACAACAATACCATAGCGATACCAACACCAATCATTGCTACAGCATCGATTAGACCAGCAAGGATAAACATTTTAACTTGTAGCGAAGGTGCAAGCTCAGGTTGACGCGCACATGCTTCAAGGAATTTACCGCCCATGTTACCAAAACCGATTGCTGTGCCGATTGCACCAAAACCGATTAGTAAAGCTACTGCGATGTATTTTAAGCCTGTTAATAATTCTAAAGCTTCCATTTATTTCTCCAAAGTTTCAATTGTAAAGTTAAAAGTAAAAGTAAAATTGTAAATCTAAAAATTAGTGATTATCTGAACTTGCCATGCTTAGGTATACAATCGTAAGCATCATGAATAAGAATGCTTGTAATGTAATAACTAGAATATGGAATACAGCCCAAACAAAGTGCAACGGTAGTTGCATAAAACCGATAGCGCCGATCAAGATGAAAATCAACTCACCAGCATATAAGTTACCAAACAAACGTAGTGCTAATGAAAACGGTTTAGAAACGAGTGCAATCAGTTCAAGTAATAAGTTAAATGGTATCAAAATAATTTGAACAAACATGTTATTTGAGCTGAACGGATGAAGCGTTAACTCTTTAATAAACCCGCCAATACCTTTTATTTTGATTGAAAAGCCAACCATTAGTATAAATACACCCAGCGCTAGCGCTGAAGTCATATTAATGTCAGTCGTTGGTACAATTTTCATGTACACATCGTGTGAATCCATACCAAATGCAGTCTCACCAACGAAACCTGCAAGTGCTGGAATGAAATCAACTGGTATTAAATCCATTAAGTTCATTAAGAACACCCAAACGAAAATCGTTAAGGCTAATGGTGCAATAAGCTTGCTTTTACCATGGAAAGTATCGCGTACGTTGTCGCCAACAAATTCTACGATTATTTCAATAAAACACTGAAATTTCCCAGGTACACCTAGTGTTGATTTTTTAGCGGCACTACGAAAGATCCATAAAAATATAAGACCTAAACCGATAGACCATGCAAGGGTATCTATATGCCATGTCCAGAATCCACTGTCCGTACATGCTTTATTGAAGGCGAGACCTGTATCGGTCGAACACATCTTAGCATTGGTCAAATGGTGCTGGATATGGCCAGATAGAGTAACTTCTTCTGCTGCCATGTTATATCCCAAAAGTTAATGTTTAAAAAAAACGGGTGCGAACAATCCAGTAAAGAGCGCCAGTATATAAGTACTAAAAAAGGGTAATAAAATTACCGGAAAATGCTTCAGTACTAGCGCAAACAATACAATTGTTAGCATAAACTTTAATCCGTTGCCGCGTTTCAACGAGGCATACGCTTGATTTGCTCGACTTGCACCCATATATCTGAATGCATAAAGTGCAAATACAAAGTGCGGAAGTACTGCTACAGCTCCACCAGCGAGTGATGAAAGCGAGGCATTGACTCCCGAACTAAAAAAAATAATTACAGCAGCAACTAATGCTACAACACCCTGAAGGCAAATTAACTTTAATACGGCAAGTCGATATGGACTCGCTAACTTATCAGTCACGTTTAGTTAACCTTTATTGCGTTCTAATTGTTAGGGTGTGAAAACTGGCGAAATTATACTTAATCCTGCCAGTTTTGCAACTTGAGTAGACGCTTTGTAACACGAAATAGCTACAAATGTCCCTTTTCAGACATGTAATAAATTAATGGTGGGTATTGTCGTGATTGATACGATTTAAAATGCCGTCAAGTTCATCTAAATTAGTATAAGAAATAACAAGCTTACCTTTGCCTTTTTTATTGTAGTTAATCTCAACTTTGGCACCTAGGTTTTCAGCGAGTTGTTGCTCTAACTGCTTAACATCAGGATCTTTTTCGGTTACTTCTTTAGCAGGTACAGGCTCTAAGATAGAACGTACGAGCTTTTCAGTTTCTCGAACGGTTAGTGCTTTAGCAACCGCTAAACGAGCAGCATCTGACTGCGCTTCACCTTCAAGAGCTAACAGACAACGAGCATGGCCCATTTCGATATCGCCATGTTCTAACAGAATTTTTACATCGTTATTTAAATTATTTAAACGCAGTAAATTAGTTACTGTTGTACGTGATTTACCAACGGCATCGGCTACTTGCTGATGTGTTAGTTCAAATTCTATAAGTAAACGATTAAGTGCAACCGCTTCTTCCATAGCATTTAAATCTTCACGCTGAATATTTTCTATCAGTGCAATCGCAACGGCAGCTTCATCAGGTACATCTTTAATAATACAAGGCACTGTTTCAAGCTTAGCTATTTGCGCAGCGCGCCAACGACGCTCACCAGCAATAATTTCGAAGCTATTGTGTGCAATAGGGCGCACAACAATGGGTTGAATAATACCTTGTGAGCGAATAGAACTAGCAAGCTCTTCTAACGCCTCTTCAGACATGTCTTTACGAGGTTGGTATTTACCCGAGTGTAAAAACTCTATTGGGAGTTTTTGTAATTCACTATTATTAGCCGCGGCATTTTGCACAGCCTCAGAAACGTTTGATGTGTCTTGTTCCTTGCTTGGGCTTGGTGCAGGCTTTGACGAACTTAAAAGTGCATCGAGTCCTCGGCCTAAACCTCGTTTTTTAGCAGACATGTTATTTTTTTACCTCAAAGTTAGGCGACAACGGACGCTGTTTTTTCTTTTCTGCGTAACATTTCACCAGCGAGTGCTAAATATGCTTTAGCGCCACTTGATGCCCGGTCATAGTACATAGCAGGAGTACCAAAACTAGGTGCTTCAGCTAAACGAACATTACGCGGGATCACCGTACGGTATACTTTATCGCCAAAATGTTGTTTTAATTGTTCTGATACATCATTTGCCAAACGGTTACGCGGGTCGTACATAGTACGAAGTATGCCTTCAATTTGTAAGCTAGGATTCACTAACTTAGCAAGCTGCGTAATCGTATCCATTAATGCGGTTAACCCTTCAAGTGCATAATACTCACACTGCATTGGCACTAAAATAGAATCAGCTGCGGCCATTGCATTAACAGTTAACATATTTAGAGAGGGTGGACAGTCGATAAAAATAAATTCGTACTGGTCCTGAATTTTTTCAAGTGCATTACGTAAACGCACTTCACGGGCAAATAATTCCATCAATTTAACTTCTGCAGCGGTTACATCACCGTTTGCAGCAATCATATGGTATTCGCCAGACGTTTCTTTAATGATAACGTCTTCTATAGGTTTATCTTCAATAAGTAGGTCGTAAATAGTTGGCACGTCGCCATACTTATCTACGCCACTACCCATAGTCGCATTACCTTGCGGATCGAGATCAATTAACAGCACTTTACGTTTCGTTGCAGCCATAGACGCAGCGAGGTTAACAGCGGTTGTAGTTTTACCCACTCCACCTTTTTGATTTGCTAATGCGATGACTTTTGCCACTGTGTCTCTGATCCCTAGTCTTTAGAAAGAATAATTAAATGTCGTTGTGCATCCAAATTAGGTACTTCTAATGCAATTTTTTGCTCAAACTTAACGCCTGCAGGTAGTGACTCTAGCTCTTCGCTAGGGAACACGCCTTTAAGTGCTATAAATTTACCCGAATGATCGATTAAGTGCGAACACCAGTCAACCATATCTTGTAATGAAGCAAAAGCACGACTTAGTACGCCGTCTAATTTAACACTTGGTTGATATTCTTCAACTCTTGACTGAACCGGGGTTACATTATCAAGACCAAGCTCATGTTTAACATGCATTAAAAATCGTACACGTTTACCTAAGCTATCTAATAACACAAAATGTGTATTAGGTAATGCAATTGCTAATACGATACCCGGTAATCCAGGACCCGTTCCAACATCAATATAATGATGACCGGGTAAGTGAGGCGCAACAACTAAGCTATCCATAATATGCTTAATCATCATTTCTTCAGGTAAGCGTACAGAAGTTAAGTTATAAGCTTTATTCCACTTATTTAATAACTCGACGTAACGAACTAGCTGTTGCTGTTGTTTTTCTGTTAGCGCAATATCAGTTTGCGCTAACAATGTAGTTAATTGTTGCTGTAACACTATGTACCCTTATCATTACGCAGATTTGCGTAATAAGCCTTGCTTCTTCAGATACACTAATAATAGCGAAATCGCCGCTGGGGTGATACCAGAAATACGCGATGCTTGGCCAATAGTGTCAGGACGTGATTCAATAAGCTTAGCAACTACCTCATTTGATAAACCAGATACGGTTTTATAATCAAACTCTTTTGGTAAAATTGTTTGCTCGTGACGAAGCTGTTTGTTGATCTCATCTTGTTGACGCGCAATATAACCTGCGTATTTAGTATGGATCTCAACTTGTTCAAGCGCTGCTTTATTTGTAAATTCAGATCCTAATCCGTCAATAGCCATAAGATCGTTATAACGAATCTCAGGACGACGCAATAATTCTTCTAAACTTGCTTCACGCGTAAGCGGTGTTTTAAGTAATGCATTTACTTGATCTACAACAACGTGATCTTTATGGATCCACGTATCTTTAATACGTTGCTTCTCTTTTTCGATTACTTCCATTTTTTCGTTAAATGCCTGCCAGCGCTCGTCATTAACCAAACCTAGCTCACGGCCTTTTTCAGTTAAACGAATATCAGCATTATCTTCACGAAGTAATAAACGGTATTCGGCACGGCTGGTAAACATGCGGTACGGTTCTTTTGTACCTAATGTTGCTAAGTCGTCGATTAATACACCCACGTAAGCTTCATCACGACGTGGTGTCCAAGAATCTTTGCCTTGCACTTTTAGTGCAGCATTCATCCCTGCAATTAAGCCTTGTGCACCGGCTTCTTCATAACCAGTTGTACCGTTAATTTGACCCGCAAAAAATAAACCTTCAATAAATTTAGTTTCTAAAGATTGTTTTAAATCACGTGGATCAAAGTAATCATATTCAATTGCGTAACCAGGTCGACAAATATGTGCATTTTCAAAACCTGTAATCGATTGCACAATTTCAAGTTGTACATCAAACGGTAAACTAGTCGAAATACCATTTGGGTATAATTCGTATGATGTTAAACCTTCAGGCTCAACAAATATTTGATGTTTATCTTTATCTGCAAAACGAACAATTTTATCTTCAATTGAAGGGCAGTATCGTGGACCAATACCTTCAATAACACCTGAGTACATAGGTGAGCGATGTAAGTTTTTACGAATAACATCATGTGTTTTTTCGTTTGTGTAAGTTATGTAACACGGTATCTGTTGTGGGTGATCTGATTGTTTACCCATAAACGAAAACACAGGAGTTGGTGTATCACCTGGCTGTGCTTCCATTTTTGTAAAATCAACAGTACGTGCATCAATACGTGGAGGTGTACCTGTTTTTAAACGATCAACTCTAAATGGATGTTCACGTAAGCGATCAGCTAAAGCGATTGAAGGAGGATCGCCTGCACGACCGCCTTTATAATTTTCTAAACCAATATGAATTAAGCCGCCTAAAAAAGTACCCACGGTTAAAACAACACTTGGTGCACTAAAACGTAAACCCATTTGAGTTACTACGCCAGTAACACGATCGTTTTCAACAATAAGATCATCACATGATTGTTGAAAAATCTTAAGGTTATCTTGGTTTTGTAATGTTGTTTGAATAGCCGCTTTGTACAAAGCGCGATCTGCTTGTGCTCGAGTAGCACGAACAGCAGGTCCTTTTGAAGAATTTAGTGTACGAAATTGGATCCCGCCTTTATCAATGGCTTGTGCCATTGCACCACCAAGAGCGTCGATCTCTTTTACCAAATGACCTTTGCCAATCCCACCAATTGCTGGGTTGCAAGACATTTGACCAAGGGTATCCATATTGTGAGTCAGTAGCAGG
Organism: Pseudoalteromonas sp. SWXJZ10B; assembly: GCF_015864475.1. Classification (NCBI taxonomy): domain Bacteria; kingdom Pseudomonadati; phylum Pseudomonadota; class Gammaproteobacteria; order Alteromonadales; family Pseudoalteromonadaceae; genus Pseudoalteromonas; species Pseudoalteromonas sp. SWXJZ10B. The sequence continues at coordinate 38,392 of NZ_JADYXD010000027.1, read as the reverse complement.
GTATTCATCCCCATACGGGCAGCTGCTAATGCGGCTTCAGTGCCAGCATGTCCACCACCTACTACGATAACGTCAAAATTTTCGTGAAAAATCATTAATGGGATCCTACTTAAATCAAACCGGTAAACTTCAAAAGGGAGCGTATTCTACCTAGAAATTGGCAGAAGATAAATGATTAAACAAAGGGCAAGATCTAAGTATGTGATCTCTAATAATATAAAGGATCTTTTAAAGAGATCTTTTATTACTATTACTACTACTGATCGACTTTTCTGTTGATAAGGTTTAGATCTTCATTTAAAACATGAAATTAGATCAGATCTAAAGGTGTTAATATGATCGGATCATCCAGCAAATAAGCTCTGATCAAAAAGGCACTTTATGCACAGGGTTGAATCAGTTGGATCTTATCCAATGGATAAGCATGCTTTAAAACGCAGTTTATTCAATCTTTATCCACAAAACCTATTAAATTATTAGTAAATTGTGGGTAACTTTATATATAACTTTTTACTTGATCTATCTATTTTATGCCTGTTTGAGCTATCCAAGAGTCTAACCATGTTAATGCAGTGTCTTCTGGTAGTGCTTCATCGAGAATATTAAGCTCTAAACGTTCTGCTACTTTTATAGCGCCTTTTTGAGTTAATAAGGCATCTATATTACGTCCTGCTAGGTTATAAGTGTCATAACTAGTGTCGCCTAAAGCGATTACTGAATATTTTAATTCAGATAAATCATCTGCTTGAGTTACATCTTCAACAAAACTAATAAGATTTTCAGGGTAATCACCTGCACCATAAGTTGATGTGCAGATTAACCAAATGGTATTTTGCTGATCAATATCGCTAAATTCAGGTTGATCATGTAGTTGCGTAGTAATACCAAGGTTATTAAGCGCGTCGCTTAATTGCTCTGCAACATACTCGGCTGATCCCATTTGGCTGCCGACAATAAGATTTACTGAACTCATGAATATTAGTGATCACATTGGTTTTAATTGCCGCCTATGATAACTGAGTGAGGATAACAGTAAAGTTAAGAGTGCTTTTTTGTATAACTATTTTTGCGGTAATTTTACACTCATTCAGAATCGCTTCTCTAAGTTGTTGATAATATAGTGTTTAACAAATTATCTTTAAATGTAATCTTCTGATCAAGTTGTTGATAACAGTGGGGAAAGCTCTGCTTAAACTGTTTTTTTAGGTTGTTTTATATTCGCTAAGTTATTGATATTACTTGTCAGTAAGGAATTAAATTGTAAATATCTCAATTAAAAATACATGTTGATCATAATGTGGATATAAAGCCTGTTGATAACCTTGAATTTAGATCGAAAATAATTTTTAAAAATGATCTAATAAAGCAGATCTAATGAAATTAATTAAAAATAAGTTCATAAATAGATAAATTACAATTGATCATGAGGTTTTTGCAGCTGATTTACCTAGTTTTGGTATTTATTTGAGCTGAAAATTAGGTATTGTGGATAAGTGATCTCGGTATTTTTAATTTTATGCGAATTTAGAGCTGCTATTTTTATTAATTTTGCTGGTGGAGTAAGCAGATCAAAAGTTTTGAATACTTAGCAGTTGAGTTATTTTATTTAAAAATCACAGTGATCATCAAATTATATGTTGTCAAAAGTAAGCTTTTTAGAGTACTAATCAGTATTTTTTAGCTCTTTAATTGAGCGAATAGCATCATCTTTTGCGTGTATGAGGTGTGTTTTAGTGCATTTTTGTGAGCTAAAGTAAGTATAAGGAAGCCATTTATAACTACTTTTTGTATGACATATAACGCTATTAAAGCGCGCGGTTGTTTGAAAAGGCATTGGTTTTAGTCTTAATAATAGGTGTAATTTGTGCTATTAATTCCCCCAATAAGCACTCTCAGTATTGCCTACTCTATATAATCTGACCTCTCTTAGCACGTAACAAAGGTAGTTTTGGATATGATTTTATTGGCAGTAATTTGCAGGCATCAGGTGTATAAATACATATTTTACAGCAGAATATTTTACATAAAAAAGAGCACCTAAGTGCTCTTATAATAAAAATATATCTGTAATAGGGTGCTTATTTACCAATACAAAACGAGCTAAATATTTTGCCAAGTAAGTCGTCTGAGGTAAATTCACCGGTTATTTCATTCAAATACTGCTGTGTTAAACGCAGTTCTTCAGCGAGTATTTCACCAGCAATGTGCATTTCTAACTGTGTTTTACCCGTTTCTAAATGATACGCAGCACTTTCTAGTGCATCCAAATGACGACGGCGCGCCATAAAGCCACCTTCTGTTGCACCTTGAAAGCCTATACAAGCTTTTAAATGCTCGCGAACAAGTTCAATACCGTCAGCATTTTTAGCACTTAAGCTGATGACCGGGTATTGTTGCTCTTGCTCCATTCCGACTATGTCGCCCGATAAATCAGCTTTATTTCTGATGACCGTAACCCCCATACCTTCTGGTAATTTTGCCATAAATTCAGGCCAAATTTTGTGCGGGTCAGTATCTATAGTATCAGTGCCATCAAGCATAAATAAAACGCGGTCGGCTTGGTTTATTTCATCCCATGCACGCTCAATACCTATTTGTTCTACTCTGTCTGGGCTTTCACGAAGGCCTGCGGTATCTATAATATGCAGTGGCATACCATCTATATGTATATGCTCTCGTAGTACGTCGCGGGTGGTACCGGCTATTTCTGTTACGATTGCGGCTTCACGACCGGCTAGAGCGTTAAGCAGGCTTGATTTACCCGCATTAGGGCGACCTGCAATAACAACACGCATACCTTCGCGCATGATACTGCCTTGCTTGGCTTGGTTGGTTACAGTGTTAAGCTGAGTAATAATCGCGTCTAAGTCGCCTGACACTTTACCATCTGATAAAAAATCAATTTCTTCATCAGGAAAATCTATTGCCGCTTCTACATACATGCGTAAGTGAATTACTTTTTCTACGAGTGTTTCTATGTGCTTAGAAAATTCACCTTGGAGAGACTGTAGGGCGCTTTTAGCGGCTTGCTCGCTAGTGGCATTAATTAAGTCGGCGATGGCTTCTGCTTGTGTTAAATCAAGCTTGTCATTCATAAATGCGCGCTCTGAGAACTCACCAGGCTTTGCTAAACGAACGCCCTCTATTTTACTAATTTCTTTAAGTAACATATCCAGTACTACAGGACCGCCGTGGCCTTGTAATTCAAGTACGTCTTCACCAGTAAATGAGTTAGGACCTGCAAAGTAAATGGCAATACCTTGATCTAGCTGCTCGCCAGCAAGGCTTTTAAATTTCACATAATCGGCGTAGCGAACTTTAGGTATTTTACCTACTACTTTTTCGGCGACACTTTTAGCAAGGCTACCTGAAACGCGAATAATACCAACACCACCACGTCCGGGAGCTGTTGCTTGTGCTGCAATTGTATCTTGATTGATCATGCTATTAATTTGCCAACGATGAGTAACTTTATGGCGGTATTGTAACCTATGGATTTATTTGTAGCGAATAGCACTGGTGAAAAACAGGCAATAAAAAAGGCGACCGAAGTCGCCTTTATAATAAGTAGGAGCTTAACTAGCCTCTAACTTTAATTCCTTTCTTTTCCATGCCACGGTAGATGATTAACATCTGGACAATAGAAATAAGGTTAGACACTAACCAGTAAAGAACTAAACCAGATGGGAACCATAAGAAAAATACAGAGAAGATAACCGGCATAAAGGTCATCATTTTTTGCTGCATTGGATCAGTAACCGTCATAGGTTGTAGCTTTTGCGTCACAAACATACTCACACCAAATAAGATTGGTAATACGTAGTACGGGTCTTGTGCAGAAAGGTCATTTAACCAAAAAATAAATTCAGCATGGCGAAGTTCAGTAGACTCTAAGAATACGTAAAACAAGGCTAAGAAAATTGGCATTTGTAGCAAAATAGGGAAACAGCCACCCATTGGGTTAACTTTTTCTTTTTTGTACATTTCCATAGTTGCTTGGCCGAACTTTTGACGGTCATCACCAAACTTTTCTTTAAGGGCTGCCATTTTAGGCTGTAGGGCACGCATTTTTGCCATTGAAGTGTATTGCGCTTTAGTAAGTGGGTACATTAACGATTTAACGATAATAGTGATGGCAATAATTGCTACACCCCAGTTACCTAAAATGCTGTGTAGCCATTTTAGCAATACAAATAAAGGTTGCGAGATAAAGAATAACCAACCGTAATCTACGGTTAGGTCTAGGTCTGGGTGAATCGCTTCAAGAATATCTGACTCTTTAGGGCCCATATAATAAGTAGCAGTTAGTGTTTGCTCACTACCAGCTTGAATATTTACAGCGGGATCTTTAGCACCAATAATAGCGGCATTACTTTTTGTAATTAAGCTATAAAGCGTATTTGATTGATCCTGCATTGGAACCCAAGCGCTCACAAAGTAATGTTGAATAAAGGCAACGTAACCACCTTGTGTGCTTTTATTTAGGTTTTTATCAGCCATATCTGAAAAACTATACTTTTCGTATTTTTCTTCATCAGTACCGTATGCAGCACCTAAATAGTTTTGATCAACCATGCTACCTTTTTCTTGTACGGTACGCTTAATTTGCGTGTATAGCTGTACTTGAAGTGGTGTGCTTGTTGTATTGTTAACTTTGTATTCTAAACCAACATCATATTGACCTTTTTTGAATACGTACGTCTTAGTAAAGTTAACACCATTACTATCAGTAAACTGAAGTGGAACGCGAAGCTCATCACCCGTTAAGGTATATGTTTTTTGTTCGGTACTATAAGTAGGGCGACCATTAGCTGATGCATCAGGGCCATTTAAGCCAATTAAGCCACTTTGTGAAAAGTATTGTCTACCTTCAATAAGCTCACCAAGAAGCATATAAGGTGTGTCGCTACCTTTGGTATCTTCATACTGAAGAAGATCTGCTTCAACAATATCACCGCCTTTGGTGTCAATTTTAACTTTAAAAACGTCAGTAGTGATATTAATTACAGAACGTTTAGCTAAAGTTGCTGAAGCGGGTAAACCTGAATCTGACGATGAAGGAATATAATCATCCGACTCTGGTGAATTTGCTTGTAGTGTTTGTGTTGTGGCACTTGGATCGACTTTAGGCTTGTTGTAATCATTATCCCATTCTTGGAACAATAAAAACGACACTAGCATTAGGCCAATTAATAAAAACGTGCGTTGCGATTCCATAACAGCTCTTATTTCTCGTGTTGGTGGTTAATATGGGTTAATTTTTCAGGAACGGGGTCGTTTCCGCCTGAATGTAAAGGATGGCATTTTAATATGCGTTTTAAAGCTAACCAACTACCTTTTACCGATCCATGCAATTTAATTGCTTGAATAGCATAACTAGAACAGGTTGGATTAAAACGACAATGCGGACCTAACAGCGGGCTAATCCACTTTTGATAACCGCGGATAAATAACACTAAACAAAAAGTTGGTAAAGCAACAAGTGGTTTAAGTAACCTCATGATGTTTATGCCCCTACTTAAGTTTAGTGAGATAGATATCATGTATTTAAAGACTCAATTAGAAAATTTAAATGCATGATTAAAAGGTGAGCTAAAGATACATTAATTAACCCTGCAATTCTATTGCAATTAGGTTTGTTTGTTAGATTTAGCTGATTTGTTTGGGCGTTTCTTAAAAGGTGGCGGTTTAGGTGCACCTGGTTTACAGCGTTCGTTAATTTTTCGCCATAATTTAGTAAGTTGTTTGGTTATTTCTTCATTAGACTGCTCATCAATACCATTTTTAACCATAAGCACAATATCAATATTATCGATGCTGTGTTGATTTAAACGAAAACTTTCGCGAGCGAGACGTTTAATACGGTTTCGTTGGCATGCCTTTTTTACACGTTTTTTAGCAACAGTAAGACCTAACCGAGGTTTTTCTTGGTCATTTGGTTTAGCTAATAGAGTAAAGAAAGGAGTTGCAGCCCGAGCGGGTTCATTAAATATGCGAGAGTAATGCGAGGGAGTTAACAGACGTAACTCCCTGCCAAAGCTAAAGTCTTCCACTTATAAATTAAGCAGAAAGAACTTTGCGGCCTTTAGCGCGGCGACGTGCTAATACTTTACGGCCATTTACAGTTGCCATGCGAGCACGGAAGCCGTGTGCACGTTTGCGTTTTAAAACGCTAGGTTGAAAAGTTCTTTTCATAACAATCTCATCCGATCGGTTAAAGTTAAAACATCCTATACAGGTCGCGATCCTGGCATAGGTGCCATTGCGAGCGCGAGATATTATAGAGTAAGTAATGTAAAGTCAATCATAATTACGTTAAGGGTATATAACCCACCTACTACTATATAAGAGATCATATAAGGCGATCTGTTAGGATCATCATAAATAAGAAGTTTTCCACAGCCCCTGTATAAAAAGTGAATAAAAGCGGGGGAAAAGTAAATTGGATCGTAAATTTGGTTCGCGATCTTGGTGTTATTTTGTTATGATCTCCTCTCAGGATCTAAAATAAAAACTGTTTTAAATCAGCTTGTTAATGATTTTATACATCGATATCAACAATTTTATAAAAATCAATCTTTTACTTGTGGATAAAGTGTCTTCATAATACGCGGTCTTGGGTCGCTTATTGGACCATTTGAACGCAATAAATGTATGATTTATAATCATTAATGATGTGCGGGAATAAAAATTATATCTCTGGGAGTTTAACTGTGTATCTGTCGGTTTGGCAAAGTTGTTTATATGTATTGCAAGATGAGCTGCCTTCGCAGCAATTCAGTATGTGGGTAAGACCGCTACAAGCAGAAAGTACCGAAGATACCTTGACGATTTATGCACCTAATCGCTTTGTGCTTGATTGGGTGAGAGAAAAGTACCTAAATAGAATTAACGAATTACTAGTAGAGATTTGTGGTGTTGAAGCACCAAAACTACGTTTTGATGTAGGTAGTAAACCTTTATTAAATGCACAAGCTGCACCGGTTATAGAAACTCAATCGGCACCAAGTGCACACGCTTCAGCAAAACAACAGCCTCGCGAGCAAAAGCCAGTTGTTGAACCTGCACCTAAGTCAGGTTACAAATCTAACATTAAAGAAAACTATACTTTTGATAGCTTTGTTGAAGGTAAATCAAACCAATTAGCAAAAGCTGCGGCCACACAGGTTGCCGACAATCCTGGCTCTGCTTTTAACCCTGTATTTATATACGGTGGCACTGGTTTAGGTAAAACTCACTTATTACATGCAGTAGGTAATGGCATTATGGCAAATAAGCCAGATGCTAAAATTGTTTACATGCATTCAGAACGCTTTGTTCAAGACATGGTAAAGGCACTTCAAAATAATGCGATAGAAGAATTTAAGCGTTATTACCGTAGTGTTGATGCATTAATGATTGATGATATTCAATTTTTTGCTAACAAAGAGCGTTCACAAGAAGAATTTTTTCATACCTTTAATGCATTGCTTGAAGGCAACCAACAAATTATTTTAACCTCTGACCGTTACCCTAAAGAGATTGAAGGCGTTGAAGACAGGCTAAAATCACGTTTTGGTTGGGGATTAACAATTGCGATTGAGCCACCAGAGCTTGAAACACGCGTTGCTATTTTAATGAAAAAAGCCCAGCAAAGTAAGATTAACTTACCACACGAAGTTGCTTTTTTTATTGCCAAAAAATTACGTTCAAATGTTCGTGAACTAGAGGGTGCACTTAACCGTGTAATCGCTAATGCGAACTTTACCGGTCGTCCTATTTCAATCGATTTTGTAAAAGAAGCGCTACGCGATTTACTTGCCTTGCAAGATAAACTGGTTACCATAGACAATATTCAGCGAACTGTTGCTGAGTACTATCGAATTCGTATATCAGACCTGTTATCTAAGCGCCGCAGCCGCTCTATCGCGAGGCCGCGCCAGGTAGCTATGGCATTGTCTAAAGAATTAACTAATCACAGCTTACCTGAGATTGGTGACGCATTTGGTGGGCGCGATCATACGACCGTATTACATGCATGTCGTAAGATAAAATCACTACGTGACGAAAGCCACGAAATTAAAGAAGATTACCAAAACTTAATAAGAACATTGTCATCTTAGGGCTGACTTTATTATGCAAATAACAATATCAAGACAACAATTTTTAAAGCCATTGGTGCAAGTGTCGGGCGCAATAGAGCGCAAACACACGTTGCCAATTTTATCTAACGTTTTGTTAGTGGTAGAAAACGGACAACTTTCAATGACGGGTACTGACCTTGAAATTGAACTAGTTTCTGGCGTATTTGTAGGTGATGATATTGCCGATACAAAACTAACGTTACCCGCTAAAAAGTTACTCGATATTTGTAAAAGTCTACCAGATGGTTCAGACATTACTTTAAGCTTGCAAGAGCATCAATTACTTTTAACCAGTGGTAAAAGCCGTTTTTCATTGACGACTTTATCTGCTGATGATTTTCCTAATTTAGAAGAGTGGGACGGAGAGGTTGAATTTCAACTAACTCGTTTAGAGCTTCGTAAGTTACTCGAAAGCACGCATTTTTCTATGGCAAATCAAGACGTACGTTATTACTTAAATGGTATGTCGTTTGAAGTAGATAATACCGATATAAAAACAGTAGCAACAGATGGTCACCGTTTAGCTATAGCGCAAAAGCAATTAACGCAATCGCTTAATACACAACGTCAATTAATTATACCTCGCAAAGGTGTGCAAGAAATTATGCGCCTTATGGTAGCTGACGATGAATTGGTAACAATTCAGTTTGGTGCTAACCATATCCGTATTATTGATATTGAGTTTACATTTACAAGTAAACTGGTTGATGGGCGTTTTCCAGATTACCGTCGTGTATTACCGCGTGGTGGCGACAAAGTAATTACAGCTAACCGAGAATGGTTACGTAATGCGTTCCAACGAGTGTCTATTTTATCTAATGAAAAGTTTCGTGGCGTACGCTTAAACTTATCAAACGGTTTATTAAAAATTACGGCCAACAACCCAGAGCAAGAACAAGCTGAAGAAGTTGTTGAAGTAAGTTACGAAGGTGCTGACCTAGAAATAGGGTTTAACGTGTCTTACGTATTAGACGTACTAAACACATTAAAAACAGAAAACGTACTATTTACATTAGCTGACTCAAACAGCAGTGCATTAATTGAAGGTGCAGGCGATGAAGAAGCAATGTACGTTGTTATGCCTATGCGTTTATAAGACTATAAATACATAATGAGCTTAAGTCATTTGAGCCTCAAATATTTTCGTAATATTGAGGCGCTGACGCTAGAACCAGTTAACGGCGTTAATATAATATATGGTGAAAACGGCAGCGGAAAAACCAGCCTTTTAGAGGCTATCTATTACCTTTCTCACGGCAAATCTTTTCGTACTCCAAAACACAAAAGTATTATCGCGCATCAGCAAGAGCAGTTTGTAATTCACGGGCGCAAAACAATACACGACTTATCTATTCCAATTGGTATTAGTAAAACCCAAACGGGTGAAACTAATTTAAAAATTCAAGGTAAGGCGAGCCGTAAAATATCCGAACTAGCTCAACTCATGCCAGTGCAAATTATTACACCAGAGAGCTATTCTTTATTTTTTGGTGGGCCTAAAGAGCGCAGAAAATTTTTAGATTTAGGTTTGTTCCACGTGGAACATGAGTTCTTTTTTTTATGGCAATCGTTCAATAAAGTACTTAAACAACGTAATGCATTGTTAAAAACTAAGCCCAAGAATTATTTTGACCAAATTAAGTTTTGGGACAAAGAATTTGTTAGACTGGCTGAAGAAATAAATAAATTAAGATTGGCGTATATAAGTAGGTTTAAGCAGCAATTTTTTGATAAAATGTGTGCAGAATTAACGCTTGTACGTGATTTAGAAATGACCTTTAACGCAGGTTGGAAAGAGACCGAATCTCTTGCAGATGCGTTAGAGCAAAACTTTGAGCGAGATGCTCGCCAAGGGTTTACAAGTAAAGGCCCTCATAAGGCTGATTTTAGTTTTAGTGTCGCTGGCAACAGTGTAGAGAATACGTTCTCACGCGGTCAATTAAAGTTACTATTGTATGCGTTAAAAGTTACGCAAAATAGCTTAATTGAGTCAGAGACAGATAAGCAATCTATATTGCTAATAGATGATCTACCTTCAGAGTTAGGCGAAGATACAAAAGAGAAAGTGGGTCAATTACTTGCTCACTGTAGTTCTCAAATTTTTATCTCTTCAATTTTGTCTGAAAGTATTTCTGCTGTGGTGGAACCCATGCAACGAGAACTACAAATGTTCCACGTGAAACATGGCAACCTAATAACAAGATAAGTGGGATTAACCATGTCTGAGAATTATGACTCGTCGAGTATTAAAGTACTTAAAGGATTAGACGCAGTAAGAAAGCGTCCTGGAATGTATATTGGGGACACCGATGATGGCACAGGCTTACACCACATGGTGTTTGAGGTCGTTGATAACTCGATCGATGAAGCCTTAGCAGGTCATTGTGATGATATTTATGTAACGATTCACTTAGACGGTTCTGTCTCAGTACGAGATAACGGTCGTGGTATTCCAACTTCTATCCATGAAGAAGAAGGCGTATCAGCAGCCGAAGTTATTATGACGGTACTTCATGCCGGTGGTAAGTTTGATGATAACTCTTATAAAGTATCAGGTGGCTTACACGGTGTTGGTGTTTCTGTTGTAAATGCACTTTCAGAAAAGCTAAAACTTACAGTTCGCCGTGAAGGTAAACTTCATGAGCAGTTTTACACTATGGGTGTTCCAGATGCACCTTTAGCTGTTATTGGTGAATCGGACACGACTGGTACAGAACTACGTTTTTGGCCAAGTGGTGAAACATTCACAAACTTAGATTTTCATTACGAAATTTTAGCTAAGCGTTTACGCGAGCTTTCATTCCTAAATTCAGGTGTGAGCATCATTTTAAATGATGAACGTGAAGAAAATAAATCTGACCACTTTAAATACGAAGGCGGTATTCAAGCTTTCGTTGAATACTTAAACCGTAATAAAACACCTATACATAAAGGTGTATTCCATTTTACTCACGAACGTGAAGAAGATGGTATTAGCGTTGAAGTATCAATGCAGTGGAATGATGCATACCAAGAAAATATTTACTGTTTCACAAATAATATTCCACAACGTGATGGTGGTACTCACTTAGCCGGTTTTAGATCAGCGCTAACACGTACACTTAATAACTACATGGAAAAAGAAGGCTTTAACAAAAAAGCTAAAACAACCAGCAATGCTACCGGTGATGATGCCCGTGAAGGCTTAACGGCTGTTGTTAGTGTTAAAGTTCCGGATCCTAAGTTCTCATCGCAAACTAAAGACAAGCTTGTTTCAAGTGAAGTTAAGTCTGCAGTTGAACAAGCAATGGCTGAAAAATTCACTGAGTTTTTATTAGAAAACCCAACTGATGCCAAAATTGTTGTAGGTAAGATTATTGATGCCTCACGTGCTCGTGAAGCGGCGCGTAAAGCCCGTGAAATGACACGTCGTAAAGGTGCAATGGACTTAGCAGGCTTACCTGGTAAGCTAGCTGATTGCCAAGAAAAAGATCCTGCCCAATCTGAACTATATATAGTGGAAGGGGACTCTGCTGGCGGATCAGCCAAGCAGGGACGTAACCGTAAAAACCAAGCTATTCTTCCGCTTAAAGGTAAAATCTTAAACGTAGAAAAAGCACGTTTTGATAAAATGTTATCTTCGCAAGAAGTAGCAACACTAATTACTGCATTAGGGTGTGGTATTGGTCGTGACGAATATAACCCTGAGAAATTACGTTACCACCGTATCATCATCATGACCGATGCGGACGTGGATGGTTCTCACATTCGTACGTTACTATTAACATTCTTCTATCGCCAAATGCCTGAAATTGTAGAACGCGGCTATATTTACATTGCTCAACCACCACTTTATAAAGTGAAAAAAGGTAAGCAGGAGCGTTATATTAAAGATGACCCTGCATTAGTTGAATACCTAACATCGCTTGCTCTTAATGGTGCAGCGTTGTATGCAAGTACAGATGCACCAGCTCTTGAAGGTGAGGCACTAGAGTCAATAGTTCACGATTATCAAAACACAGTTAAAGTAATTGAGCGTTTAAAGCGTAAATACCCTAACACGGTAATGGAACGCTTAATTTATCAAACAGAATTGAAAACTGATGACCTTTCAGATGAAGCTAAAGTAATTGCTTGGACTAAAGTGTTGGTTGACGACCTGATTGCACGTGATGAAGATGCGACTATTTTCCATGCTGGTACAGAGCATGATGCTGAGCGTAATATGTATTACCCGGTTGTGAATATTCGTCAGCACGGTGTAGATAAAGCACACGTACTTCATTATGACTTTATTGCGTCACGTGACTACCAACGCATTGCTGTGACTGGTACTAACATCGCAAACATCCTTAGCGAAGGTGCATATATTCAACGTGGTGAGAAAACAAAACCTGTTGATAACTTTGTGGATGCTTTGGAATGGTTGATCACAGAATCGAAGCGCGGGATCTATATTCAACGCTATAAAGGACTGGGCGAAATGAACCCAAGCCAGCTTTGGGAGACCACAATGGATCCTAGTGCTCGCCGTATGTTACAAGTAACGATCGAAGATGCTGTTGGCGCGGATCAATTATTTGCGACCTTAATGGGTGACCAAGTAGAGCCTCGTCGTGAGTTTATTGAAAAGAACGCACTACGTGTAGTTAACTTAGACGTGTAAAAAATATTGCTTACATAGAAAAAGGAGCCTAATGGCTCCTTTTTTATTTTCTTCAATTACACAAACTGCTTAAAACCTGAGTGTACACACGGTATACTAAGGGTAATTTTCACGCTACTTCTTAGATAGTAAAAAGCCAAATATGCAAAAATATGACGTAAAAACCTTTCAAGGTTTGATCCTGGCTTTACAGGATTATTGGGCGCAGCAAGGCTGTGTCATTATTCAACCACTTGATATGGAAGTGGGCGCAGGGACATTTCACCCGCAAACTTTTTTAAAGTCTATTGGTCCAGAGCCAATGGCGAGTGCATACGTGCAACCGTGTCGTCGTCCTACCGATGGTCGCTACGGTGAAAATCCCAATCGCTTACAACACTACTACCAGTTTCAAGTAGTTTTAAAGCCATCACCAGATAACATCCAAGAGCTTTATTTAGGCTCTTTAGCGGCTATGGGTATCGATACACTAACTCACGAAGTTCGCTTTGTAGAAGACAACTGGGAATCACCTACATTAGGTGCCTGGGGCTTAGGTTGGGAAATTTGGTTAAACGGCATGGAAGTAACGCAGTTTACCTACTTTCAGCAAGTTGGCGGTATTGAATGTTCACCTGTAACAGGTGAGATTACTTACGGCCTAGAGCGTTTAGCAATGTACATTCAAGGCGTAGATAGTATTTACGACTTAGTATGGGCAGACGGTCCACTAGGGCGTGTAACCTACGGTGACGTGTTCCATCAAAATGAAGTAGAGCAGTCTACTTACAATTTTGAACACGCAAACGTAGAAGACTTATTTGCTCAGTTTGATAAATGTGAAGCAGAGAGCCAAAAGTTAATTGAAGCAAACTTACCACTACCGGCTTACGAGCAAGTAATGAAAGCATCGCACGCATTTAACTTACTAGACGCACGCCACGCAATTTCGGTAACCGAACGTCAACGTTATATTTTACGCGTTCGTGCGTTATCAAAAGCGTGTGCACAAAGTTACTATGATAAACGCGAAGCGCTTGGTTTCCCGCTGTGTAAGGATAAGTAAGTATGTCAGCACAAAATTTATTAGTAGAAATTGGCACAGAAGAGTTGCCACCAAAAGCACTGCGTAAATTAGCAGAAGCCTTTGCTGCAAACTTAACTGCAGAGCTTGAAACACTAGAGTTAGCACATCAAGGCGTAAGCTGGTATGCATCGCCTCGTCGTTTAGGTTTACAAGTAAAAGCGCTTGAAGCTAAGCAACAAGACAAAGAAGTTGAAAAACGCGGTCCAGCAACTAAAGCCGCATTTGACGGTGACGGTAACCCAACAAAAGCAGCAATGGGTTGGGCACGTGGTTGTGGTATTGAAGTAAAAGACGCACAAACACTCGAAACAGACAAAGGCGCATGGTTATTGCACATTGCTAAAGTTGCAGGGCAAGAAACCAAATCGCTAATGACAGGTGCAATTACTAAAGCGTTGGCTAAATTACCAATTCCTAAACCAATGCGTTGGGGCGCGAATAAAACACAATTTATTCGTCCTGTGCATACGGTAACTATTTTGTTTGGTGATGAGTTACTTGAAGGTGAGATCCTTGGTAAGAAAATAACTAACCAGCTTCAGGGTCATCGCTTTCACCACCCAGAAAAAATTAGCATAAACCATGCGGACGACGTGTTTGACGTACTTAAATCTGCTTACGTTATTGCCGATTACGAACAACGTAAAGCACAAATTCGTACGCAAATAGAAGAGGCTGCAAAAGCAGTTAATGCTGTTGTTGCAATGGATGAAGATTTACTAGAAGAAGTAACATCACTTGTAGAGTGGCCAGTTACTTTAACGGCAACATTTGAAGAAGCATTTTTAGATGTACCAGCCGAAGCGTTAATTTACACCATGAAAGACGATCAAAAATATTTTCCGTTATTAGATCAAAACGGCAAACTTTTAAATAAATTTTTGTTTGTATCTAACATCGAGAGTAAAGATCCAAGTGTGGTTATTTCTGGTAACGAAAAAGTAGTGCGCCCGCGTTTAGCCGATGCACAGTTCTTCTTTGAAACAGATAAAAAGAAAACTCTAGAAAGCCGATTAGAATCGCTTGATAGCGTATTGTTCCAAAAGCAACTTGGTACGCTTAAAGATAAGTCTGAGCGCATTAGTGAGCTTGCAGGTTATATTGCTGAGCAATTAGGTGCTGATAAAGTACTAGCACAGCGTGCAGGCTTATTAAGTAAAACTGACCTAATGACTGAAATGGTAATGGAATTTACCGACGTGCAAGGTGTAATGGGAATGCATTACGCTCGCCATGACGGTGAAGCCGAGGATGTAGCCATAGCGCAAAACGAGCAGTACATGCCACGCTTTGCAGGCGACAACTTACCTACAAATTTAATTAGCTGCGCAGTAGCGATTGCTGATAAGTTTGACACGCTGGTGGGTATTTTTGGTATAGGCCAAGCACCTAAAGGTGACAAAGACCCATTTGCTCTTCGTCGTGCTGCTATTGGTGCACTTCGCATTATGGTAGAAAAAGAACTACCACTTGATATTTTAGACCTAGTAGCTAAATCGCAAACATTGTTTGGCGACAAGTTAACTAACTTAAATGTATCAGCTGATGTATTTGAATTTATGCTAGGGCGCTTCCGTGCTTGGTATCAAGACGAAGGTATTGAAGTAGACGTAATTCAAGCAGTGCTTGCACGTCGTCCGACTAAACCTGTTGATTTTGATCGCCGTGTTAAAGCTGTGAGCCACTTCCGTACATTAGACGCAGCAGAAGCGCTTGCAGCAGCTAATAAGCGTGTAGGTAATATTCTGGCTAAAAACGACATTACCAGCCAAGGTAGTGTTGATGAGAGCTTATTAAGCGACGACGCTGAAAAAGTATTAGCATCACAAGTAGCAAAATTTGCCACTGACCTTGCACCACTTTACGCAGATGGAAACTACCAAGAAGCATTAAGCCAATTGGCAGGTATTCGCGAAAGTGTTGATAACTTTTTTGACAACGTAATGGTTATGGCCGACGATGAAGCTGTTAAGCAAAATCGTCTTGCGCTGCTAAGCCAGTTAAGCGGATTGTTTTTAGGTATTGCAGATATTTCTGTTTTACAAAAATAACACCGATTAGCAATTTTAAAAGCCAGCGTTTTGCTGGCTTTTTAGTTTTCACTGTATGCAAAGGAAACCCCATTGATGATTTCTATGAAACGAATTTTAACCTTAGCAATTGCTGGTTTACTTACTGCCTGTACAAGCCAAATTTCGATTAACGATGTATTACCACAGCAAGAGCTTGACCGCACAATTTACTTACGTGGCGACTTTACACTGTGGGATGCAGAACCCCAGTATCAGTTTGCACCAGTTGGCCCTGCGCTTTATCAAGCAGAAGTGAAATTTTCGACGCCTGGTAAAGTGTACGAATTTAAAATAGCCGATGCCGATTTTAGTGAAGGTTACAACTGTGGTTACAGCGACGCACAACCAGCAGGGCAAAAACTAACACTCGGCCAGCCAGCTATTGCAGACTGTAATACTATTTATAACTACTTTAGCTACACGCCAGCGATAAAAGGCACCTACATAGTAAGCATTGATTACAGTGACTATGATGAGCCGAAAGTGACGATAACTAAAAAATAGCTAAGCTAAAAGTCGTCAGTTTTTAGCTGCCCGAGTGAGCTTATAGATTTGCGACAAGGACGTTGAATGAAGAATAGTAATAACAAAACAGTGAATAGATATAGCAAGCTATTACTAATTGAAACCGCTGGTTTATCAATAGCATTGCTAATATTCTTAATTATTTTGATTTGGTTGCTACTTAATGAGTATAGCTTAGGTAATATTATGAATAATGTTTTAAACTTCTTAGCAAGTTTAGGGAGTATAGCAGGCGGTTGTGCTGCCCTTTATGCATTTTACTCAATTCCAAAATGGAAAAAAGATTATGATAATAAGCTTTTTAGAGAAAAGTTATATAAAGCTTTAGCGAATATAGACGCTTTAGAAGAGTTAGTTAAACTGCAAGTTGATGCAAGAAAATATTACTGTAATTATAAAATAAATTTTAATATTGACGATGACAATACTAAAAAATATGGTATTCAAATGAATAAATGGGAGCGAGAAATATCCTACCTATTTAACTTAACTAGAGACCGCTTACTGATACTAAGTGAATATAGTTATTATTTCTCGCATATAAAAAATAATGAAATAAAAGGTAACTTAGATCTTCTAAGCCGTCATATAAAAATGATTCACAATATGCCCCGTGATACTGATATGGGTATTGACGTCAGCGCAATTCATATTGATAAGGAAAATAAAGAACATATTTTAGATACAGAAATATTTAAAAAGACTAAGGATTGTTTAAAAATACAACTTGAGAATAGTTAAATATAACTTAAAGCCCTTTCTTCACCACATACCTATAAGGTGCTTCTTCTGCATCTTTAGCCACCAGCGTGTGATCCATAAACGTACAAAAGCTCGGAATGTCGCGAGTTGTTGATGGGTCATCAGCAGTTATTAATAACGTTTCACCATCACTCATTTTACGAATAGCAGCGCGTACCATCATTACTGGCTCTGGACAGCGAAGGCCTATGGCATCTAATTGGTGATCGGGATTATCAAAGCTCATAATAAATTGACCTGTTTAATTAAAGTGATTGCTGCGTACGCGAGTGCTTAGGTATAGCAATTAATAAGTTTGGCAGTTTAACGCAATTTCAAGTGTAATTTAACTATTTTACTTATCTTAATATGCCCATTTTATTTGAAACTTTATTGCTTCAAAAGACTTTATTTAATAATACGCCCGATCACATAATTACGCTGTTACATGCTTGTTTGATAAAGGGTCGTTTTCACTTAATTAAAGCTAATAAAAAAGGCGAACTGAATAAAATCAGTCCGCCTTTTTAATCACCAAGATGGTTTTACATGTTTAAAACTAATTAGTCTTGAACACGTTCAAATACAGTGGCAATGCCTTGGCCTAAACCAATACACATAGTTGCTAAACCGTATCGTACATTTTTATCTTCCATTAAGTGAATAAGCGATGTGCTAATACGCGAACCCGAACAACCCAGTGGGTGACCAAGTGCGATTGCGCCGCCATTTAAATTCACTTTTTCGTCAACAACATCCATTAACCCTAAATCTTTCATTACGGGTAATGATTGTGCTGCAAAGGCTTCGTTAAGCTCTACTACGCCTAAGTCATCAATTGTAATACCGGCTTGAGCAAGTGCTTTTTTACTTGCTGGTACTGGGCCGTAACCCATAATTGATGGATCGCAACCAGCGACTGCCATTGCTTTAATGCGCGCACGAATTGGCAAGCCAAGTTCTTTTGCTTTTTCTTCGCTCATTACTAACATTGCAGATGCGCCGTCAGAAAGTGCAGAAGACGTACCGGCTGTTACCGTACCCGATGCAGGATTAAATACAGGGCGAAGCTTTGATAGGCCTTCTACTGTTGTTTCTGGGCGAATTACTTCGTCGTCTTCAACTAATATAAGCGAACCATCTGCTGCGTGACCTTCCATTGCTAAAATTTCGCGACGAAAACGGCCTTCAACAGTTGCCGCTTGTGCACGTTGATGTGAGCGGTAAGCAAATTCATCTTGTTGCTCACGGCTAATGCCATGAAGCGTAGCAAGGTATTCTGCTGTTAAACCCATTGAGCCCGATGCTTGTGCAATCGTTGTTGCAAGGCCTGGGTGAAAGTCGTTGCCGTGAGTCATAGGTACGTGACCCATGTGCTCAACACCACCAATTAGGTAAGTGTCGCCAGCGCCGGTCATTATTGCGCGTGCAGCGTCATGCAATGCTTGCATTGACGATCCACATAAACGGTTAACCGTTACAGCAGGTACGCTGTGTGGGATACCGGCAAGTAATGCTGCGTTACGTGCTACGTTAAAGCCTTGCTCTAATGTTTGCTGTACACAACCCCAATAAATATCGTCAATTGATGCTGGATCAACTGCTGGGTTGCGATCAAGTAAGCCTTTCATTAAATGTGCGCTTAAGTCTTCAGCACGTTTATGTTTGAATACACCACTTTTAGAGCGACCCATTGGTGTGCGGATACAATCTACAATTACTGGATTATTCATGATATTAACCTTCCACCTTATAGAAAACACGACCTTCTTCGGCCCACTTGCGAGTTTGCTCAGATACTTGGTAAATCGCACCTAGGTGAGCGTATTTGTCTGCTGCTGCAACAAAGTTGGCTAAACCAGTTTGATCTAAGTAACGGAACGCGCCGCCTCTAAATGGAGGGAAACCAACACCGTAAACTAATGCCATATCTGCTTCTTGCGGCGAGGCAACTATGCCTTCTTGCAAACACAGTAGCACTTCGTTAATCATTGGAATCATACAACGGTCGATGATTTCTTGTTTATCAAATTCTTTTGGTGCGTCTGTAATTGGGCTTAGTAGCTCAACTGCTGTCTCGTCATGAGACTTTTTAAGACGACCGCGACGATCTGTTTCGTATTTGTAAAAACCGGCTTTGTTCTTTTGACCAAAACGTTTTTCGTTGGCAAAAATAGTTACAGGGTCTTTATCAGCACGAGCCATACGCTCAGGGAAACCGTCAGCCATTACGCCAGTACAATGGAACGCTGTATCAATACCTACAACATCAAGTAAGTAAGCCGGACCCATAGGCCAGCCAAATACGTTTTCCATTACTTTATCTACTTTTGCAAAGTTAGCGCCTTCAACCACTAATTTGCTAAAACCTGCAAAGTAAGGGAATAAAACACGGTTTACAAAAAAGCCTGGGCAATCGTTAACAACAATTGGTGATTTACCTAATTTAAGTGCGTAATCAACTACTGCATTAATTGTTTTATCTGAGGTTTTTGCGCCACGGATAATTTCTACTAATGGCATTTTTGGCACAGGGTTGAAAAAGTGCATACCACAGAAGTTTTCTGGCTTATCTAGCGCTTGTGCTAGTAAATCAATACAAATAGTTGATGTGTTTGAAGTAAGTACCGTACCTTCTGGCATGGTCTTTTCAAGATCAGCGAGTACTGCTTGCTTAACTTTAGGGTTTTCTACAACGGCTTCAACAATAATGTTGGCACTTTGTAGGTCTGACGCGTTAAGTGTTGGCTTAATTTTGCTAAGTGTTGCCAACATTTTTTCCATTGGCATGTGGCCACGCTTAACTTTTGCGCCTAATAACTTAGACGCTTCACCCATACCTAAATCAAGCGCATCTTGTTGGATGTCTTTCATTATAATAGGTGTGCCTTTATAAGCAGACTGGTATGCAATACCGCCACCCATAATACCAGCCCCTAATACAGCGGCTTGTTTAATTTCTACATCGCTTTGTTTAGCAAATTTACGTGCTTTACCTTTAATGTATTGGTCAGCTAGGAATATACCTGTCTGTGCAGCTGCTTCTGGTGTACGTGCTAATTTAGCAAAGTTAGCATTTTCGATTGCCATTGCTTCATCGCGAGTACAGTTTGCCGCTGCTTTAATAGTACGTACAGCCATAACCGGTGCAGGATAGTGGCCTTTGGTTTTACCCATTACCATACCTTCTGCCATAGCAAAGCTCATGCCTTGCTCAACACGGTTTAATTTAAGTGGCTGTAGTTTTACGTTACGTTTTGCTTGCCAATCTAGCTTGCCAGAAATCGCTAGCTCAAGCGTTGATACACTTGACTCTAAAAGTTTGTCAGTACTAACTACCGCGTCAAATGCACCTACTTTAAGGGCATCTGCTGCGCGATTTTCTGCGCCAGAGGTAATCCACATCATTGCGTTATCGGCGCCAATGATACGTGGTAAGCGCACTGTGCCACCGAACCCTGGCATTATGCCAAGCTTAACTTCTGGTAGGCCCATTTTAGCTGTTTCGCTTGCTATACGATAATCGGTAGCAAGTGCCCACTCACAACCACCGCCAAGTGCCATACCGTTTATAGCGGTTAGGGTTGGGAATGGTAAATCTTCGATTGCATCAAAAACGTCTGTTGCGTTTTTGATCCACGTTACTAGTTCTGCTTCTGGTTTAGTAAACGTTGGTAAAAATTCGAAGATATCGGCACCAATAATAAAGTGCTCTTTATCACTGGTAAAAATCATGCCTTTGATATCAGTATTAGCGGCTAATTCTTTTAATGCTGCCGCGCAATCTGAAAGAGTTTTTTGAGATAATGTGTTTACAGAACCTGCAACACAAAACTTAAACTCGGCGATGTTTTCCTTTAGGAAGCTAACTTCAAAGGAATCGCTTTTATATAACATTATTATTCTCCCTAGTTGACGAACTAAGACTGGTACGATGAGTTTGCATTTCAATCAGTGTGCTTGCTTTAAATTAAAAATGCAACGAAAAATTTAACTCGGTTACAATCGACTGGTTAAAATATAGCTGGTTTGGTGCTAAGGTGGTTGAAAAGTTTTTATTCACTACTTTAATTTTTATTAAAGGACATTATGAAAAAATATTTACTAAGTGTTGCGGCAGCTGCATTCATTTTCCCTCTTCACTCTGCCGAGGCAAGTATCGATAACGATGCCTTTTTAGATGCCGAAAAAAAAGTAAGGTACGGAAGCTACCAAGACTTTAAAGAAGCGGTTAGTGGCTTAAATCATCCGTTGAAACCTTACGTTGAAAAAACATATTGGCAGCGCCATCCAAATATTAAGTATCAAGCCGAGATAGAAGACTATTTAAACATATATCAACATACTCCGCTTGAGTGGCCGGTACGTAAAGCATGGTTAGAGTATTTAAAAAAGCAAAATAAAAAAGCAGCTTATATTCGTAATTACCGTGAAACGTCTAATACTGGGCTTACCTGTACTTATTTAGATTTTCAGCTTGATTTGGGCGCACCTGAAAAAGCAATATTTAATCAGGTAACCGACCTATGGGCTGTGGGTAAGTCCCAGCCAAATGAGTGCGATAGTTTATTTTCACAGTGGCGTAAAAAAGGCTACATGAAAGAAGAAACCGTTTGGAAGCGCGTTACACTTGCCGCTGATGGCGGTACGCAAAGCTTACTACCTTATTTAAAAACGCTGTTACCTAAAAATGAAAGCTACTTAGCAGATTTATATTTAAAAGTACGTAAAGATCCAAGCGCTGCAGCTGGATTATATAGATATAAAAATAAGTCAGCTAAAGAAGGCCAAATAGCACTTTATGGTGTTAAGCGTTTAATATGGCGCGATAAAGAGCTTGCTTTGAAGGCATGGGAAAAGTTAGAAAAAATATTTAAGTACAGTGATGAAGAAAAAGCGGGTGTGTATTACACCTTTGCGTTGTCACTTGCTTCAAGCGGGCATAAGCAAGCGAGCTTTTGGCTAAATAAAGTGCCGAAAGAGCGATTAGACAGCAAGCTTATTCAATGGCAACTGGGCAATATGCTCAAAACCCAAGATTGGGAAGGGATTGCTGCGTTTTTTACAGGAAAAGAGGATTTAAGCCTTGGCCAGCAATATTGGTTAGCTTATAGCTATGCTAAACGTGGCGAGCAACAAAAAGCAGACGATATTTGGAAAAAAGTAGCGGCTAATCGTGATTATTACGGCTTTTTAGCAGCAGCACGTTTAGGTTTGCCCGTTGATTTAAATAATCAACCTTTAGCAGTCGATAAGGTGCTTGTAGATAAAGTAAGTAATGCACCTGGCTTTAAGCGTGCAAAAGCACTTTATGATATTGAGCGCTTTACGTCGGCGCGCCGTGAGTGGAATTATTTAACGGATACGTCTAGCGATGAAGAAAAGCTAGCAGCATCACAACTATCTACCGATTTAGGTTGGCACGACAGTACTATTTTTACTTTAGCAAAAATTAAAGCGTGGGATAACGTAGAGCAACGTTTTCCGTTTGCGTTTCAAGATGTTTTTGAGCGCTACAGTAAACGTAGCAAGATAGATGTTGCCTGGAGTATTGCTATTGCAAGGCGCGAAAGCTCTTTTGCGCCAGATGCACGCTCGCATGCTAATGCACGTGGTTTAATGCAGTTATTACCTAGTACTGCTGAGTATGTAAATAAAGGCAGTATGACAAGTAGTCGTTTATATCAACCTAAAACAAATATTAGGTTGGGTACGAGTTACTTACAATACTTAAAAAAGAAAAACCATGGCAATGAAGTGCTGGCAACAGCTTCTTATAATGCGGGTTATCACCGTATAAAGCGTTGGTTACCTGATGACGCTATTCCGGCTGAGTTATGGGTAGAGCTTATTCCGTATCGCGAAACCCGTGATTACGTAAAAAATGTATTTGCGTACAGACAGGTTTACCATACAAGAATGGGCCGAGAAGGTAATGTATTAGCGCCGCTACTCGAAATGAAAATGGGCGGTTGAATATATGATACCAATCGACCAATCGACCAATAACTTAACACGATAGGTATAGGTATTAATAAGGGGGATGTTTACATGTTAAATATCCCCCTTTTTTGAGCGCTTAGTGTTTAAGTGGTAGACTCAGAGCAAGTTAAATTTAACAGATGGATTAACAATGGATAAATTAGCCGTTTTATACGCCGAACATATTGCAACACTGCAACAGCGTACTCGTACAATTTGTAATAGCGAAGGGTTAGAAGGATTAGTAATTCATTCAGGCCAAGCTAAGCGCCAGTTTTTAGATGATATGTATTATCCATTTAAAGTTAATCCACAGTTTAAAGCGTGGTTACCGGTTATTGATAATCCTCATTGCTGGATTGTGGTAAATGGCAGCGACAAACCAAAACTAATATTTTATCGTCCAGTAGATTTTTGGCATAAAGTACCAGACGAGCCTCGCGACTTTTGGGCTGAGTACTTTGATATAGAGCTATTACTTCAGCCTGATCAAGTTGAAAAGTTATTACCATACGACAAAGCTAAATACGCTTACATGGGCGAATATATTGAAGTAGCGCAAGCACTTGGTTTTAGTATTATGAACCCTGAGCCTGTACTTAACTATTTTCATTACCACCGCGCTTATAAAACGCAGTACGAACTTGAATGTTTACGCAACGCTAACCGCATTGCAGTAGATGGGCATAAAGCTGCACGCGACACATTCTTTAATGGTGGTAGCGAGTTCGATATTCAGCAAGCGTACTTAATGGCAACACGTCAAAGCGAAAATGAAATGCCGTACGGCAACATTGTTGCGCTTAACGAAAACTGCGCTATTTTGCACTACACGCACTTTGATCCAAAAGCGCCACACACTCATAACTCATTTTTAATTGATGCTGGTGCAAACTTTAATGGTTATGCTGCTGATATTACTCGTACGTATGATTTTAAAAAGCAGGGTGAGTTTGCTGAGCTTGTACAAGCTATGACAGTTCAACAAATAGAACTAGGTAAAGGTTTAAAGCCGGGTATGCTTTATGGTGACTTACATGTTGAGTGCCATAATCGTATCGCACAAATACTCAGTGACTTTAAAATTGTTAACCTACCCGCTGAGGAAATTGTTGAGCGTAAAATTACCTCTACTTTCTTCCCACATGGGCTAGGGCATCATCTTGGTTTACAAGTACATGATATGGGCGGTTTTATGAGTGACGAAAAGGGCGCACATCAACCATCGCCTGAAGGTCATCCATTTTTGCGTTGTACTCGCCTGATTGAAAAAAACCAAGTGTTTACCATTGAGCCAGGCTTATATTTTATTGATTCACTGCTTGGTGATTTAGCACAAACCGATAATAAGCAGTTTATTAATTGGGAAAAGGTTGAGTCATTTAAACCATTTGGCGGTATTCGTATTGAAGATAACATTATTGTTCACGAAGATAGCTTAGAAAATATGACACGAGATTTAGCGCTCGATTAATTCTAGTTAACACTAATTAGTTTATACACGTTAAAATACGTACATTATTTAAAGGGGCCTTTTGGCCCCCTTTTTACAAGTTTAAAATATGTCTGAATATAAATATCCCGCTGCTGACGTTTTTCATCAAGAAGAAATTAAAAAAAGTACGTTTATAGTTCACATTGCACATACCCCCGATTTAAATTCAGCTAAAGCATTTATTAAAAGCATTGAAGAAAAGTATAGCGATGCCCGTCATAACTGCTGGGCACATGTGGCAGGCAACCCCGGTGGCAGCCATGTTTATGGTTTTTCGGACGATGGTGAACCAAATGGCACGGCAGGAAAGCCTATGTTAAATGTGTTGGTGGGTTCAGGCCTTGGCGAAATAACAGCTGTAGTTACACGTTACTTTGGCGGAATAAAATTAGGCACGGGCGGATTAGTACGTGCTTATGGTGGCTCATTAAATAATGCATTAGTAAAATTGCAAACGGTACTTAAAGTTCCCAGTGTTGAAATTACTGGGTGTAGTGAATACAGCATGCAAGGTGCTATAGAACAGTTATTAAAAACAAAGTATCAAGTGCTTAATATTGATAAGCAATTTACTGCTAATATTGAATGGGTCATTACTATAGATAGCCGCGAAGCTCAGCAAGCAATCAAAGATATTTTTGATTTAAGTCACGGCGCAGTTGAGTTAACTATTAAAGAGTAATAACCTACACAAATTGCATGTAATGCATACTGACTCTATTTAATTTGGTTGATACTACTCAGCCTGAATTTACTAATAATAAAAGCGACAAGCTAAATGCAATTTCGTACCATCATAAAAATTCTTGGCCAACTTGTTGCGCTGTTTAGTATTACCATGGTGCCCCCGGCACTAGTGTCTCTAATATATAAAGACGGTGGTGGTGTTCCTTTTGTTTTAGCATTTATCTTTAGTGTTGTTATTGGCATGATGGCTTACTACCCAAACCGCCATGAAAACGGTGACTTAAAAGCACGTGAAGGCTTTTTAATTGTTGTTTTGTTTTGGCTGGTACTTGGGGCGTTTGCGTCCTTGCCGCTTATATTTTTACAAGAACCTAATTTATCGCTCGCCGATGCGGTGTTTGAAGCATTCTCTGGCTTAACAACCACCGGCGCTACAGTACTTACCGGTATTGAGTACTTACCTAAGTCGGTGTTGTTTTATCGCCAGCAACTCCAGTGGTTTGGCGGTATGGGTATAATCGTACTCGCTGTCGCTATACTCCCCATGCTAGGTGTTGGTGGTATGCAGTTATATCGCGCTGAAATACCTGGGCCTGTAAAAGATTCCAAAATGACCCCGCGAATTGCCGATACAGCAAAGCACCTTTGGTATATTTATGTGTCGCTGACTATTGCTTGTATGCTGGCTTATTGGGCAGCAGGGATGGAGTGGTTTGATGCGATATGTCATGCATTCTCAACGGTCGCGATAGGTGGTTTTTCTACTTACGATGCTTCCATGGGGCACTTTGACAGCCCTGTAATTAACTTTATTTGTGTGTTCTTTTTAATTATTGCCGCTGTTAACTTCTCCCTGCACTACGCTGCAGTGGCGAGTCGAAACGTACAAGTTTATATTCGAGACCCTGAGTTTAAGGTGTTTTTGTGTATTCAATTAGCGCTGGTGGTTATTTGTTTTACCGTACTTTCCTCTAATGAAATATTTGCTAATGGCGATGAAACCCTCGATCAGGCATTATTTCAAGCTGTTTCTATGAGTACAACAGCAGGCTTTGCTACTGATAACTTTTCAACATGGCCTTTGTTTTTACCTATTTTACTTATATTTTCGAGCTTTATTGGTGGTTGTGCAGGCTCTACTGGTGGTGGTATGAAAGTAGTGCGCGTGTTCTTACTGTACTTGCAGGGTGTGCGTGAGCTTAATCGTTTGGTGCACCCACGGGCTATATATTCAATCAAGCTGGGTCGAAAGGCGTTGCCAGACAAAGTAGTAGAAGCCGTGTGGGGATTTTTCTCTGCGTATGCGTTGGTGTTTATTATTATTATGTTAGCGCTTATGGGCACTGGTATGGATAACATAACTGCGTTCTCAGCCACTGCGGCTTGTTTAAATAACTTAGGTCCAGGTCTGGGTGATGTAGCATCGCATTATGGCGCTATAACCGATGGTGCTAAATGGTTGCTTACCATTGCAATGGTGTTTGGTCGTTTAGAAATATTTACTTTATTAGTACTATTTACGCCTACATTTTGGCGTGGTTAAACGAGCCATTTGAATTTTAAAATACAAGTTAGTGGGAAAGGGATATGCCAACAAATTTAGAAAAGCTAAAGCATATAAGTGTAGGCAGCTTAGTCGACCTAGAAATATTAACACCTACAAGCAGTAAGCGTGTTAAAACTGAATTAGTTGGTTTACTCGATAAACAGTTTATTATTTTAAATTATCCCAATGCAAAGCGTTTACCTGTGGCGAGTGACTATTTACGTGATGGCGTAATGGTTGTTGTAAGAGCGCTTATTGAAGGTAGTGGTGGGCAAGTTATTGCGTTTCGCCAGCAAATTATGTCGGTAGCCTCTCATCCCGCTAAACTCGTGTTTATAAACTTTCCAAAGCAAGTGCAGTTATTTGCGCTACGCTCACAAACACGCATACCTACCTTATTACCTGCAAAGCTAAAACTAAGTGACGATAGGGTACTTGAAGGCCTTATTAAAGACATTTCACTCACTGGTGTAATGTTTGATATTAGAGGCGATCAGCAAGTTGAAAGTATTAAAGATATGCAATGCACTGTCGTACTTAATAGCAGTGATAAAGATTTTGAAGGTGAAATTTGCAGTGTTAAAGAGCATGCCGCAGGTGTGCACTGTGGAATTAAGCTACTAGCAAGCGAGGATGAAATGAAAGCCTTTATGAAAGAGCATTTTATAGACCCTTCTGCGCTTGAGCCTACCGTTGAATAAATAGGTTTTCGCTTATTTGCAACAAAAAGGCATTTTACGTCAGTATTTATAAAATGTTTTTTTCTCTTTCATAATTAAAATTATTATTTAAATAAAACAACTGATTACGTATTATTTTTTACAGCTTATTTTTTGTTATTAAAGCTTCCTCGTTAAAATTTATCTCAATTATTCTTTAAAATCCCTCCTTTTAAAACCGTACACTTAAAAATGTATCTTTTTATATAAACATAACTATATGTTTTTAATGACTTTAATGTCATCTCTTTAAAACGTGTTGCTAAAGGGCAACAATAACTATTCTAAAAACGCCTTCTTGTTGTACGTTTTATATTTAACTTATTGAAAATTAATAGCTTTTAAATGTTGGCATCTAAGTTGTAATAGTCTAAGTGTACTGAACGAAATCGTGATTCAAAGTGAAATACTTAATCGCACACACATAAATTTGAAGGATACATATTATGAAAAGCATTAATAAAACTTTAGCACTTATCGCTATTGCATCTTCTTCAGCCGCTTTTGCTGCAACAGATTTTGACACACTGGATGTAGACGGCAGTGGCACAATTAGCCAAGCAGAAGCATCAGTAGATGCAAAGCTAATGAGCATGTTTTCTGAGCTTGATACTGACCAAAATGGTGAGTTATCAAAAGAAGAATTTTCAGAAGCTTAATTAAAAAGTATTTATCCTGAGTTGCCAAAGACACCTAAGTAGGCAAGGGAGCTTACGAAAGAGGATAACAAGGAAGTGAAAAATTACGTTTTAAGTTAAACGAAGCAATTTTTTTGATAGAACATTGAAGGATTAAGTTATGAAACATTTAAATAAAGCATTAGCACTTATAGTACTAGCATCTTCTTCCGCTGCATTTGCAGCATCAGATTTTGACAGCCTTGATATCGATGGTAGCGGCACAATTAGCCCAAGCGAAGCGGCAGTCGATACAGATTTAATGGCTGAATTTATTGAGCTAGATACCGACGGTAGCGGCGAGCTTTCTAAAGAAGAATTCGCTAATTACTAATTAATCTTTTCAGATTAAACATTTTTCACAGTCAGGGATCTTTGAAAAGGACTTCCCATATTACTAGGAATATTATTATGAAAACATTAAATACAACACTTGCAGTTATCGTTTTAGCATCTTCATCAGCAGCATATGCCGCAGTAGATTTTGCCTCTTTTGATGCAGATGGTAACGGTGCTATTACAATGGAAGAAGCGAAGGTTAACCCTCAGCTTGTAAAGATTTTTGATGATTTGGATACTGATGGTAATGGTGAAATCTCTAAAGAAGAGTTTTCAAAAGTACAGTAATCAATATTTAAGCATACTCCATTAAAGCCGCCTTAATCAGCGGCTTTTTTGTGTATTAAATTAACTAATTAGAGTAACTAGTTAAAGGAATATAGCACTTACTTGGAATAGTTTTTCTACAACGGTAATGTGTTTTTTGTCGATTAAAAACATGATGACATGATCGCCCGACATAATAATTGTATCATCGTGAGCTATCAACACATCGTCATTACGTACTATTGCCCCAATGGTTGTACCTGCAGGAAGTTTTATGTCGGCAATCGCACGACCAACCACTTTAGATGTGTTTTCATCACCATGGGCAACGGCTTCAATAGCTTCTGCCGCACCTTTACGCAGTGAATACACGTTAACAATATCACCACGGCGTACGTGCGTTAATAACGCTGATATAGTTGCTTGTTGTGGCGATATGGCAATATCTATTTCGCCGCCTTGTACCAAATCAACGTAAGCTCCACGTTGAATAAGTACCATGGTTTTTTGTGCTCCCATACGTTTTGCAAGCATGGCCGACATAATGTTTGCTTCATCGTCGTTAGTTACGGCAATAAATACATCGACTTGTTCAATATGCTCTTCTGAGAGCAGTTCTTGATCAGATGCGTCACCACAAAAAACGACCGTGTTGTCGAGCATTTCTGAGAGTTGCTCGGCACGTTCTTTACTGCGTTCAATTAGTTTAACGGTGTGGTTTTTTTCAAGTGAGCGGGCAAGGCCTGCCCCAATGTTACCGCCACCAGCTATCATAATTTTTTTGTACGAACGCTCAAGTTTTTGTAGCTCGTTCATTACCGCACGTATATGTTTTGTAGCGGCAATAAAGAATACTTCGTCATCGGCTTCAATAACGGTGGTACCCAGTGGTTTGATTGCTTTACCTTGACGATAAATAGCGGCAACACGAGTTTCTACATTAGGAATATGTTCTTTAAGTGCAGATAACGCATAACCTACTAATAAACCCCCATAGTAAGCTTTTACGGCTACTAACGAGAGCATGCCATCGGCAAACTGCAATACTTGCAGAGCACCAGGGTAGTCAATTAAACGGCGAATATACTTAGTGACCAGTGCTTCGGGGGCAATGTAATGATCGATTGGTAAATCATCGTTTTGAAATAGTTTTTCGCGGTATTTTAAATATTGCTCTGAGCGAATGCGGGCAATTTTAGTGGGCGTTTTAAAAATACTGTACGCCACTTGGCATGCAACCATGTTCACTTCATCTGAACTGGTTACTGCTATAATCATATCGGCATCTTCAGCGCCTGCACGGCGTAATACATCAGGATGCGCGCTGTGGCCCATAACCCCTTGTAAGTCGTACTTATCTTGAAGTTCACGTAATCGGTTACCGTCTATATCAACAACGGTAATTTCGTTTTGTTCGCCAACTAAGTTTTCAGCAAGCGTAGCACCAACTTGCCCGGCACCGAGTATAATTATTTTCATTATTTACCCGTGGTATTGATCATAATTTAATTAAAAAAATAGCCATTTAATGTTTCATAAATGGCTAACTATTTAGTGTACGGCTATTAGGCTTTTTTAACTAGCTTAGCGTAATAAAATCCATCACTTTCACCGGGCAGTAACTGCAAACCAGGAGTTGTTACGGTATCATTTTCGTGTAGAGGTATATGTTCTACATCATCGTTATTGGCTAAAAACTTAGCAACTTGCTGTTGGTTTTCTTGTGGAAGAACCGAACACGTAGCATATACCAATGTGCCACCTGGTTTTAACAGTGGCCAAATGCTATCAAGAATATCGTTTTGTAACTTAGATAAGTCTTCGATATCTGATGCGCGACGTAACCATTTTATATCAGGGTGACGGCGAATTACGCCAGTAGCTGAACAAGGCACATCAAGCAAAATACGATCAAATAACTTTTCGTCCCACCAAGTATGTGGCTGTGAAGCATCGCCACATTGTAGGTCTGCACCTAAGCCAATACGCGTTAAGTTTTGCTTAACACGTTCAAGGCGAGTTGCGTCGCTATCAAGTGCAAGTACTTCTGCATCAGCAAGCTCTAATATATGACATGTTTTACCGCCAGGTGCTGCACAGGCATCTAAAATGTAGTCATCTGCTTTAGGTTCTAAAAAGCGTGCTGCAAGTTGGGCTGCTGCATCTTGTACTGAACATGCACCCGTATCAAACTCGGGCAATGAAAATACATCGCGTGGTTTGGCAAGCTTAATCCCATCTATAAAGTCCGGGTTTAAGGTATGTTCAATGTCGTTAGCGCTAAGCATATCGCTGTATTCTTGCGTACTAAATTGCGATTGATTTACACGTAACCACATAGGTGCTTGTTGTTGGTTTTCTGCAAGTATCTCTTCCCAGCTATCTGGATAGGCTTCTTTAACTTGTTTGATAAACCAATTTGGGTGGTTGTATAAGCACACAGGGATCAGCTTTGCTTTTTCTTCAAGCTCTGCTTGTTGGCGCTGAAAACTACGTAAAATGGCGTTTATTAGCCCTTTTAATCCTAAAGCGCGCAGTTGAGCCAGTGCGTTTACCGTTTCTGAAATGGCAGCATGTGGTGGTACGCGCATATGCTGTAACTGATAAATACCTACATATAATAAAAACTGAAATATTCTACGTTTACCTTTTAATGGCTGCTCTACTAAGTGTTGGCAGTAATTTTCGAGGCTAGGTAAGTAGCGTAAAACGCCGTAACAAATTTGCTGTAGCAGCGCTTTATCTTTAGGCGGCAAGCCTTGGCTTGCAAATGGAAGTTCTTGATTAAGCGATGCGCCTTTATCAACTACGTTATATAAAGTTTCAGCGGCAAGCGCTCGTACGTTTGGAACATTACTCATTGTTTTCGCCTAATATTGTGCCAGGAGTAACCCAGTCACTACGACCATTTAAAAAGTCGTTAATTGCCATTGGTTTTTTACCTTGCGGTTGTAATTGCGTAATACATAAAGCATGTTCGCCACATGCTACTACTACACCATTTTTGTCGCTTGATAAAATTTGCCCAGGATCACCTAATTGCTGCACAACCTGCGCTTGATAAATCTTTACTGTTTGCCCACCCATTTGGGTAAAGCACACTGGCCATGGATTAAAAGAGCGAATGTTTCGCTCAATTTGCAGCGCACTCATTGACCAGTCGATATTAGCTTCCTCTTTAGAAAGCTTTTTAGCGTAGTTAGCAAGTTCATCATTTTGAGGCTCAGGCGTGATCTCGCTATTTGCTAATTTATTAATGGTTTCAATCAACGCGTCTGGGCCTAGCTCAGCAAGTTTTGTATATAAACTTTCGCTTGTTTCGGTGGCGCTAATAGGGCAGCGGCTTATATGTAGCATATCGCCGGTATCTAGCCCTTCATCCATTTGCATTATTGTTACGCCAGTTTGCTCATCGCCTGCCCAAATTGCGCGTTGAATAGGTGCAGCACCGCGCCAGCGCGGTAAAATAGAACCATGTACGTTTAGACAACCTAATTTTGGAGCATCTAAAATTGCTTTAGGTAAAATTAAGCCATACGCTACAACAATCATAATGTCGGCGTTTAAGCTTGTTAGCTCAGCTAGTGCTTCATCATTTTTTAATGACTGTGGCTGAAAAACCGGTAAGTTGTGCTCAAGCGCTAGCGCTTTCACTTCACTGGCTTTTAATTTTTTACCACGACCTGCAGGGCGATCTGGCTGGCTATATACACCCACTATTTGGTGTTCGCTTTGTATCAGCGCTTGTAAATGACGTGCTGCAAAGTCCGGCGTACCGGCAAATATAATGCGTAATGGTTGAGTCACTGAGTTTTCCTAAGGTACTTATTACTAATCTGCAAATTTAGCTTCTTTTTCAAGCTTTTTACGAATACGTTGGCGCTTTAATGGAGATAAGTAATCAATAAACAGCTTACCTTGAAGGTGATCTAGTTCGTGTTGAATACAAATAGCCAGTAATTCATCTGCATCTAGTACAAACTCTTCACCGTTTTCGTTAAGTGCAGCGACTGTTACTGTTTCAGCGCGGTCTACTTTTGCATACGAGTTAGGTACTGATAAACAGCCTTCTTCGCTAACGGTAGAGCCGTCTTTTTTAATGATTTGTGGATTAATTAATACCAGTGGCTCATCGCGCTCTTCTGATACATCAATAACAACGATTCGTTGATGAATATCTACTTGCGTGGCCGCAAGTCCAATGCCATTTTCATCGTACATTGTCTCTAGCATGTCTTTTACAATTTGGCGTACTGTGTCGTCAACTTGTGCAACATCTTTTGCTATAGTACGTAAACGTTCATCTGGAAATCTTAAAACTTCTAACCTAGCCATAGTTACCTTTTTCACTTGTGCTTAATTTAGGGTATTGTATGCTCTTATTTTAGCCATTCGCGTTCACCTTTAACAGGTTTTGGGCAATAATAATGAAAAAACAATACAAGGAAGCTCAATGAAATCTCCATTACTTGCAATCATGCTTACGTTAAGTGCTGCGTTTCCCGCAATTGCTGACGTGCTTAAAATAAAAAAAGATGCACCAAAACAGTATGTTGTAAAAAAAGGCGATACACTTTGGGATATTTCTGGCATCTATTTAGATGAGCCTTGGCTATGGCCTGAACTTTGGCAAATGAATCCACAAATTGACAACCCGCACCTAATTTACCCCGGTGATGCATTAGCGCTGATATACGATGCAGATGGAAACCCACGTTTAGTGATTAATAAAGGATATAGAAAGCTATCTCCTCAGGGTCGTATTACACCAAAAGGGCGTAATGCTATTACTACTTTGCCGCTTGAAATGATCAAACCGTATATCAGTTACGAGCAAGCAATGAACAGTGACGATATTAAAGGCAAACCTTATATTTTAGGTGCTAACGAAAATACTAAAACACAAACGTTAGGCCATATTTTATATGTTAAAGGCGACTTACAAGTACATAAAGCATATGCCATTTACCATAAAGGTGACCCTTACACCGATTTAACCGGTGAAGTGTTAGCAACGCGTGCATCTTACGTGGGTATCGCACGTGCGTTTAGAGCGGGTGATGAACACAATGGCGTGCCTTCGTCATTACGTGTTGAGTCTGTTAAACGAGAAATTCAGCAAGGCGATTTTTTAATGCCGGCAATGGAAGGTCAAATGCTTCCTGCGTACTTTAATATTCACCGTCCTTCTGAGCCTGTAACAGGGAATATTATTGCTTCCCCACGACAAGTTAGAGAATTCAGCACAATGGATGTTGTAGTGCTAAACTTAGGCAGTGAACAAAACATAGAAGCGGGTCATGTATTAGATCTAGAGCGTCAATCGCCAACGGTTATTGATGGTCCTCGTGGCCCTCGTTATCCAGAAGATTCTAGTAAATACGAGAAGCTTTTATCTGATGTGAGCCAATTATTTGGTGATGAGTCTGACGAAGAGAGCACAACGTGGACTATGCCTAAAGAAAAAGTTGGCGAGCTAATTGTCTTTAAAGTGTATGACAAAATAAGTTATGCATTAATAACTAAAAACCAGCACCCAATTCGCATTGGAGATATTGCAGTTATTCATTAAGAAGTAGCGAGTCGGTGCTCTAGGAGAGAGCATGGATCAGTCATCTGGCAAGCTAGCCCACTGGCTTGCCTTTTATATGTGTAAAGGGTTGGGTATCAAAACCCTTTTAGCACTATCTACAAACTATTCCCTTGGGTCGTTATTCGACTTATCTCATGACAAGCTTTTACAGCTTGGATTAACCGCTAATCAAGCGAGTAATTTACTCAACACCAATTGGCAACAAGTCAGCCATTATGAGCAACTAATTGCGCAGCAGGGCATTACCGTTGTCTGTATTTTTGATGCGCTTTATCCAGAAGATCTCCGACAGATTGCTAGTGCGCCTTTATTACTATTTTGTAGGGGAGATGTCTCGTTATTATCTACTCCACAAATTGCAATTGTAGGAAGTCGTAATGCCACACCTACCGGGCTTGAAATAGCATCAGAATTTGCATACGAGTTAACTTTAGCGGGTATTACAGTTACCTCAGGTATGGCACGGGGAATAGATGGAGCAGCACATAAGGGCTCTCTTGCTGGTACGGGTAAAACCATAGCGGTGCTTGGTACTGGGGTTGATATTTACTACCCTAAACGCCATAAACTATTAACAGACCAAGTTTTAGAAAGCGGCCTGTTGGTGAGTGAGTTTTTACCAGGGGCAGCTGCTCATGCGCATAACTTTCCGCGCCGAAATCGTATTATTTCTGGGTTATCGTTGGGAGTGCTTATTGTTGAGGCTGAAATTAAAAGCGGTTCGTTAATTACAGTACGTTATGCGCTTGAACAAAATAAAGAGGTATTTGCAGTACCGGGTTCTATTAAAAACCCGTTAGCGCAGGCAAGTCACTTTTTAATAAAGCAAGGTGCTAAGCTGGTAGAAAACGTGGCTGACATTCTTGATGAGGTGAGTTTTACTTACGACAATAATGTATGTAACAAAGAGCAGCCTATTCAGGCAAATTCTCAATGCGAAGTGTTAAATAGTATTGGCTTTGAAGTCACCAGCGTAGACGACATTGTACGTCGCGCACAGTGGCCAATAGACAAAGTGCTCGCGAGGTTGCTCGATTTAGAATTAGACGATCAGATTGAGCGAGTGTTAGATGGTTATATTAAGTTGAGCGCAGGAAGGTAATATGTTTGATATTCTTTTATATCTTTTTGAAAATTACATTCATAGCGAAGCGGATATATTTGCAGAGCAAAATGAATTAACCGATGAGCTACTGCGCGCGGGCTTTAATAAGCCTGAGATATTTAAAGCACTCGATTGGTTAGAGCAACTCGCCGATTTACAACACAGTGACGAGTCTCCTTATCTTATTACTAACCCTAAAGATGCTGTGCGTATATTTACCGATAGTGAATGCCAAAGGCTCAGTGCTGAGTGTCGTGGCTTTTTAATGTTTATTGAGCAAATAGGCGTAATTAACAATGTAACTCGTGAGATGGTAATGGACTGTTTAGCCTCACTAGATAAACCAACCATAAGCCTAGAAGATTTAAAATGGATTGTACTTATGATTTTGTTTAATGTTCCTGGCTCTGAAGAGGCATATGAGCAAATGGAAGATTTGATTTTTGATGAACCCAGCGAACTTCTTCATTAGAGATAATTATCTTAATTGTACTCAAATTACTTAAACGGATAAGCACGGCATTGCTTGTATCTTTAAGTGGTTTGGGTATATTAGGCGAAAATTCACTAACCTATTAGGATCATCATGAGTAAAATCGACCATTCGCTTTTCTCGGCGAACAAGCACGCCCTCGAAAAAGAATACGAGATATGCCCACAGTGTGGTTCAGAGTTAGTGATCCGCAATAGTAAATCAGGCCCTTTTTTAGGATGCGCAAGTTATCCCAAATGCGATTTTATTAGGCCGTTGGCACATCACGATAGTAACGAAATTAAAGTTCTTGAAGATTCAGCATGCCCTGAGTGTAGCAAACCGCTGGTGGTTAAAAATGGGCGCTACGGTATGTTTATTGGGTGTACGGGATATCCAGAGTGCCATTACATTGCTAACGAAAATGAAGAAAAACAAAGCGAAGACACTTTGCCAAGTTGCCCTAAATGCAAAAAAGGTCATTTAGTCGCGCGCAGTAATAAATTTGGTAAAGTATTTTATTCTTGTGATTGCTATCCAAGTTGTAAATACACACTTAATAATAAACCGGTTGAACACCCGTGTCCTGAATGTAACTGGCCCATAGTCATAGAGAGAAATATGGCAAACGGCACATTATTGCAATGCCCACAAAAAAGCTGCATGCATAAGCTCACCCCAACTGAATAACGTTTAATTATATCTGGAGACTACTTTGTCAGACCTTTCAAATACGCCCACTGCAATAACATGCTTAACGCAAGGCGAAGTTATTTTATACCCAACAGAAGCTGTATATGGTTTAGGTTGTGATCCAGATAATCAACAAGCCGTTGAGGCACTATTAGCTATTAAGCAGCGCCCGGTTGAAAAAGGACTTATTTTAATTGCTGATAACTACGGACAATTATTAAAATACGTAGATGATGCAAAAATACCAATGGATAAACGCGCTGATATTTTTTCGAGTTGGCCTGCTGCAATTACATGGGTTATGCCTGCATCTAAAAATACGCCTAAATGGCTCACAGGGCAGTTTGATACCATTGCAGTAAGAGTAACAAACCATCCAACAGTAAAACGTTTGTGCCAAGAGTTTGGTAAGCCACTAGTATCAACCAGTGCAAACTTAACCGGTCAAGAAACAGTAATTAGTATTGAGCAAGCCAAAGCGCAATTTGCAGAACAAGTTGGCTTTTACGTTGACGAGCCGTTAGGTGGTAATACTCAACCAAGCACAATAAAAGACGCCATGACTGGCAAAATATTTAGAGGTTAATATGCAAAGCGAATTATTAGATCAAGTAAAAGCATACTTTATGGCTTTGCAAGACACTATTTGCCAAGGTTTGGAGGCTGCAGATGGCAGTGCTAAATTTATAGAAGATAACTGGCAGCGAGCAGAAGGTGGTGGTGGTCGCACACGTGTAACCACAAATGGTACTGTAATAGAGCAAGGCGGAGTTAATTACTCACACGTATTTGGCGCTTCAATGCCAGGTTCGGCAACAGCACATAGACCAGAGCTTGCAGGGCGCAGCTTTCATGCGTGTGGTGTGTCGTTAGTTATTCACCCTAAAAACCCTCATGTACCAACAAGTCATGCCAATGTGCGCTTTTTTATAGCCGAAAAAGAAGGCGAAGAGCCAATATGGTGGTTTGGTGGCGGGTTTGATCTCACTCCTTTTTATCCAGTATTAGAAGACGTACAACATTGGCATCAAGTTGCTCACGACATTTGTGCGCCTTTTGGCAGCGACGTTTATCCAAAATACAAAACCTGGTGCGACGAGTACTTTTATTTAAAGCACAGAGATGAGACTCGCGGAGTGGGCGGTTTGTTCTTTGACGATTTAAACGAACTTGGTTTTGAAAAGAGCTTTGCGTTTATGCAATCGGTTGGTAACGGCTTTTTAGATGCTTATATACCTATTATTGAACGTCGTAAAAATGATGAATACACAGAGCAACAACGTGATTTTCAGCTTTATCGTCGCGGACGTTATGTAGAGTTTAATCTAGTATGGGACAGAGGTACTTTATTTGGATTACAAAGTGGCGGACGCACAGAGTCTATATTAATGTCTATGCCACCACTTGCACGCTGGGAATATAACTATAAACCAGAGCCAAGTAGCCCAGAAGCTAACCTATATCAGTATTACTTACGCCCGCAAGAGTGGCTAACTAGTAAACCAAGTGAGCTGATAGCCAGAGAATGGCAATTATAACAATTACACAGTAATCAAAAAGGCGCTTAAAGCTGTCTCTTATACACAAATCCCTGCTAAGAAATTAGCGGGGATTTTTTTGAACTAAATCTCAATGTCATGATCAG
>NZ_JADYXD010000026.1:0-58833 GCF_015864475.1 Pseudoalteromonas sp. SWXJZ10B | reverse complement strand
CTGATCATGACATTGAGATTTAGTTCAAAAAAATCCCCGCTAATTTCTTAGCAGGGATTTGTGTATAAGAGACAGCTTAAAAAGTGGCTTTGTGTTTAAAGAGCTTAATAACCTGATAGCAGGTTGAGTAATAAATTACTCTGCGTCAGCTTCTTTATATTTAGCAGCAGTTTCTGTAATTAACGGCTGTAATTCACCGCGTTGAAACATTTCGATAATAATGTCACAACCACCAACTAATTCGCCATCTACCCATAATTGCGGGAATGTTGGCCAATTTGCGTATGCTGGAAGCTCAGCACGAATGTCTGGATTAAGTAAAATATCAACGTATGCAAATGGTTCACCACATGACATTAACGCTTGCGATGCTTGTGAAGAAAAACCACAATTTGGTAATTTTGGTGACCCTTTCATGAAAAGGATTATTGGGTTTTCTGAAATTTGCTGTTTAATTTTATCAATGGTTTCCATCTACAACCTCAAAGTAACGATAGCTAAATATATTTAGGTCTTGAAAATAACTCATCGTGACCACAAATATATAACTTAAAATGGGCAAATAAAGCCGCAATTGAAATAGTCTTTCGCAATAGCATTGCTGTTTGCTTAAACTTGAGTAAAATACTCAACAATTATAGTAACACTATATTACCGCTTGGTATAGGTAACTGCTCTGTTTCAACAGGCATTACGTATTACCAAATGGACTATCAACCAAAGAAGATGGAGATAAAAAAATGGCATTTGAACTACCGTCACTACCATATGCAATCGACGCACTTGAGCCACATATTTCAAAAGAAACACTAGAGTTTCACCATGGCAAACACCACAACACTTACGTGGTTAAGCTTAATGGTTTAATCCCTGGTACTGAGTTTGAAAACAAATCTCTAGAAGAGATCGTATGTTCATCAGAAGGCGGCGTATTTAACAACGCAGCACAAATCTGGAACCATACTTTTTACTGGAACAGCTTATCTCCAAACGGCGGCGGCGAGCCTACTGGCGCAGTTGCTGATGCAATCAACGCCAAATGGGGTTCTTTTGATGCGTTTAAAGATGCATTAAATGACAAAGCAGTAAATAACTTTGGTTCAAGCTGGACGTGGTTAGTTAAGCTTGCTGATGGTTCACTAGACATCGTTAATACATCTAACGCTGCTACACCATTAACTGATGATGGCGTTACTCCAATCCTTACAGTGGATTTATGGGAACACGCTTACTACATTGATTACCGTAACGTTCGTCCAGATTACCTTAAAGGTTTTTGGTCGCTTGTTAACTGGGAATTCGCGAACGCTAACTTCGCTTAATTAGCCTTTAAACGCTAATGTAAAAAAGACGCTTAGGCGTCTTTTTTTGTTTCTTGTTTATCACACCCAAGCGCCTCATCATTTAATAAAACACTTTTAGTAACATGATCTTTTTTCACTTAAATTTTTAATTTTATTGCACAAAAATACAGATTCGTGACTAGACTTTAAAAGGTAAGCACCTTTTTACAGCGGGTTTCGGAGGTTATTATGACGATTTTTGAGCATTACCAAGCACGATACGAAGCGGCACAGGAAGAAGAATATAGTATCGCTGAATTTCTTGAGATTTGTAAAACCGATAAGTCTGCCTACGCCAGCGCACCAGAACGCCTACTCATGGCAATTGGCGAACCAAACATGGTAGATACCGCAACGGATGCACGACTAAGTCGATTATTTTCAAATAGAGTAGTTGCGCGCTACCCTGCCTTTGCAGATTTTTATGGTATGGAAGACGCCATTGAGCAAATAGTCTCTTATTTAAAACACGCCGCCCAAGGGCTTGAAGAATGCAAACAAGTGCTTTATTTACTTGGACCTGTTGGTGGGGGTAAATCATCCATTGCTGAAAAACTAAAATATTTAATGCAACAAGTACCTATTTATTCAATTAAAGGCTCTCCGGTAAACGACCATCCTCTTGCATTATTTGACCCAATAGAGGACGCCGAGGTACTTAAGCAAGAATACGGTATTAAACCGCGCTACTTAAAAACCATTATGTCCCCTTGGGCTGGCAAACGCTTAAAAGAATTCAATGGTGATATTAGCCAGTTTAGAGTGGTTAAGCGCTACCCCTCAATTTTAAACCAAATATGCATTGCCAAAACCGAACCAGGAGATGAAAACAACCAAGATATTTCGGCGCTAGTGGGTAAAGTAGATATTCGCCAACTTGAGCACTTTGCTCAAAACGATCCTGATGCATACGCCTACTCGGGCTCTTTATGTTTAGCTAACCAAGGGCTGATGGAATTTGTAGAAATGTTTAAAGCACCTATTAAAGTGCTGCATCCTTTACTTACTGCAACCCAAGAGGGTAATTACAACGGCACAGAAGGCATTAGTGCTCTGCCCTTTAATGGCATGATCCTCGCTCACTCTAATGAATCTGAGTGGCAAACTTTTAAAAACAATAAAAACAACGAAGCATTTTTAGACCGTGTTTATATTGTAAAAGTACCTTACTGCTTACGTGTGACTGAAGAAATTAAAATTTACGACAAATTACTTGAGCACAGCGAGCTATACAACGCGCCATGCGCACCAGGTACACTTAAAACATTGGCGCAATTTACGACGCTATCACGTTTAAAAGAGCCAGAAAATTCAAGTATCTATTCAAAAATGCGGGTATACGATGGCGAAACTCTAAAAGACACCGACCCTAAAGCAAAATCGTATCAAGAGTACCGTGATTACGCAGGTGTTGATGAAGGCATGACGGGGCTCTCTACTCGCTTTGCGTTTAAAATTTTATCCCGCGTGTTTAACTTTGATACCACTGAGGTTGCCGCAAACCCAGTGCATTTGTTCTATGTGCTTGAACAACAGATAGAGCGCGAACAATTTTCAAGCGAAATAGAAGAGCGTTATTTAAGCTTTTTAAAAGGCTATTTAATTCCGCAATATGTTGAGTTTATAGGCAAAGAACTGCAAACCGCCTATTTAGAATCGTATTCAGAATACGGACAAAACATTTTTGACCGTTATGTTATTTATGCAGACTTTTGGATACAAGACCAAGAATATCGCGACCCTGATACGGGACAACTATTTGACCGTGAGGCACTTAATGCCGAACTTGAAAAAATAGAAAAGCCGGCGGGTATTTCTAACCCTAAAGATTTCCGAAATGAAATAGTAAACTTTGTATTGCGTGCCCGTGCGCACAACAACGGTAAAAACCCACTATGGACAAGCTACGAAAAACTACGCACGGTAATTGAGAAAAAAATGTTCTCTAATACCGAAGATTTACTCCCTGTTATTTCGTTTAATACTAAAACGTCTGCAGAGGATCAGCAAAAGCACGAAGACTTTGTGAACCGTATGGTCGAAAAAGGCTATACACAAAAACAAGTTCGCTTACTTTCTGAGTGGTATTTACGGGTTAGAAAATCGCAATAACCTTCATAGTCGTAGTATATAGGAGGTCAATATGGCGCATTTTATAGATAGGCGTTTAAACGGAAAAAATAAAAGTACGCTTAATCGCCAGCGCTTTATTAGGCGCTATAAAAAACAAATTAAAGAAGCGGTTTCAGATGCGATTAACAAACGCAGCGTTACCGATTCAAGCTCTGGTGAGAGTATTTCTATTCCACAACGCGATATCAGCGAACCTACATTTCATCAAGGGCAAGGTGGGGATAGAGAACAAATTCACCCAGGCAACGATCAGTTTTCTACAGGTGATAAAATTGAGCGCCCTAAAGGTGGACAAAGCGGCGGTGCCGGTGAAGGTGACGCCAGCGATTCGGGCGAAGGACAAGATGAGTTTGTATTTTCAATATCAAAAGATGAATACCTTGATTTACTGTTTGAAGATTTAGAGCTCCCTAACTTACAAGAAAACCAGCTTGATAAGCTAGTGCAAATGAAAACCCATCGCGCAGGATTTTGTAGCGATGGTATACCTAGCAATATTGACATTGTCCGCTCTCTTCAAGGCTCCCTTGCACGGCGTGTTGCCATGAGTGCAGGTAAAAAACGCCGTTTAAAAGAGCTCGAAGAACAACTTGCTCTGCTGCTTGCTGGTCCACATAACGATAAAGCAGCAATTGCTTTATTACAAAAAGAAATTGCAGCATTAAAAGTGCAAATTAAGTCGGTTCCATTTATTGATAACTACGATTTACGTTTTCGTAATTACGAAAAACGCCCTCACCCCACCAGCAAAGCCGTGATGTTTTGTATTATGGATGTGTCAGGCTCAATGGATCAGCCAACAAAAGACATGGCAAAACGGTTTTATATTTTGCTCTATCAATTTTTAACACGCAGCTATAAAGACATAGAAGTTGTTTATATTCGCCACCACACACAAGCAAAAGAAGTAGACGAGCAAGAGTTTTTTTATTCTCAAGAAACTGGCGGCACTATTGTTTCAAGCGCACTTAAATTAATGAACGAAATAATAAAAGAGCGTTATCACGCAAACGAGTGGAATGTATACGCCGCACAAGCCTCTGATGGCGACAACTGGGCGGACGACACCCCGCAGTGTGGTGAAATTTTACGTAATAAGCTCTTAAGCGCAGTACGCTATTTTGCTTATATTGAAATAACCACTCGTGCTCATCAAAGCCTATGGCGCGAATATGAATCTATAACACACAGCCATAATAATTTCGCCATACAGCATATTCAAAGCGTTGAAGATATTTACCCAATTTTTAGGGAGCTATTTAAAAAAGGTCGTCAACAGCAAAACTCTGCATAGCCTAAAGCGAGGTAGCATTATGAATGATAAACGAATGAGTGATGGCCCAGATTGGACCTTTGATTTATTAGATGAGTACCAAAGTGAAATTGCCCGTGTTGCAGCTCACTACAGGTTAGACACCTACCCTAATCAAATTGAAGTGATAACCGCAGAGCAAATGATGGATGCTTACTCAAGCGTTGGCATGCCTATTGGTTACAGCCATTGGTCTTACGGTAAAAAGTTCATTCAAACAG
The DNA here is from genome assembly GCF_015864475.1 of Pseudoalteromonas sp. SWXJZ10B. Lineage (NCBI taxonomy): Bacteria > Pseudomonadati > Pseudomonadota > Gammaproteobacteria > Alteromonadales > Pseudoalteromonadaceae > Pseudoalteromonas > Pseudoalteromonas sp. SWXJZ10B. Next base: position 53,824 of record NZ_JADYXD010000026.1, on the reverse strand, counting down.
AGCAAAATTATAAGCGCGGACAAATGGGTCTTGCTTACGAAATAGTGATAAATTCAGACCCTTGTATTGCGTACTTAATGGAAGAAAATACCTTACCTATGCAAGCGCTTGTAATGGCGCACGCATGTTACGGACATAACTCATTTTTTAAAGGTAATTACTTATTTGAAACCTGGACCGATGCTGGCTCAATTATTGATTACTTGGTATTTGCTAAAAACTACATAAGCCGCTGTGAAGAAAAGCACGGTATTACACAAGTAGAAGCCCTGCTCGACTCATGTCATGCATTAATGAATTACGGAGTGGATCGCTACAAACGTCCACAACAAATATCGTTATTTGAAGAACAAAAACGCCAACAAGAGCGTGAAGACTACCTTCAATCGCAAGTAAATGAATTATGGCGGACTATTCCTGAGCAACAGCAAGAAACCAAAAAGAAAGTACGCCATTTTCCTTCTGAACCCCAAGAAAATATTTTGTATTTTATTGAAAAAAATGCCCCATTACTCGATTCTTGGCAACGTGAAGTTATACGTATTGTTCGTAAAATTTCGCAATACTTTTACCCACAAAAACAAACTCAAGTAATGAACGAAGGCTGGGCAACATTTTGGCATTACACCATCCTTAATCACTTATATGATGAGGGAAAGCTCACCGACTCTTTCATGTTAGAGTTTTTACAAAGCCATACCAACGTAGTTTATCAGCCACCTTATAACAGTAAATATTATTCAGGCATTAACCCATATGCTTTAGGCTTTAATATGATGGTGGATATTCGCAGAATATGTGAACACCCAACTGAAGAAGATAAACGCTGGTTTCCTGAATATGCAGGCAGTAATTGGCTAGATACACTGCATTTTGCAATGGAAAACTTTAAAGATGAGAGTTTTATTAGCCAGTTTTTATCGCCTAAGTTAATTCGTGATTTTAAATTATTTACTATTATTGATCATACTAATAATCCCCATTTAGAAATTGGCGCAATACATAACGACAACGGCTATAAAGCTGTAAGAGAAGCGCTCTCAGCGCAGTACAACTTGAGTAATCATGAGCCTAACATTCAAGTATATGACGTTGATATTAGAGGTGACCGTTCACTAACCCTACGCTACGTACCTCATAACAACATTCCTTTAGCAAACTCGCACGAGGAAGTACTTAAGCATCTTTACAGGTTATGGGGCTTTAAAGTAAAACTAGAGAAAGAGTCAAATTCTGGTGAGGTTTCAATGATTGGTCAATGCCCAATAGATGACTCTCGACACACAACACAATAATGAAGAGCAATAAAATTTTCATACTGATTGGGTTTGCCCAGCAGGTTATAAAAACACGGTATTATTTAACCCTAAATTCTGGATATAAAAAATGACGCTTAAGCGTCATTTTTTATATCTTCGTAGGCTATTACTTTATTTCGCCCTGTATTTTTAGACTGGTACAGTGCTTTATCTGCAGCCTCTATCCAGCGCTCATGATTTTTAAAATCATTACTGCTACCAGCCAGCCCTATACTTACCGTCATTGTTATTTCAAAGTGTTTATACTTAACAGGGTTAGTTTCAATCAATACCCTTAAACGCTCAGCAAATACAAAAGCGCCTTCTTTATCTGTATCAAGTAATGTTACTGCAAACTCTTCACCGCCATAGCGCCCTGCAACATCAGTTTCGCGCAGCGTCGTACGTAGTAAGTTAGATAAATGACGAAGCGATTCATCACCACAGCTATGGCCATATTCATCATTTATTTTTTTAAAGTGGTCAATATCAAACATTAATAATGTACTACAGCCACCACTTCGCTTAACTCTCAAAAACTCTTGGCGTAGCGTACCTTCCCAGTGTCCACGGTTTGCAAGCTGCGTTAAGCTATCTGTTTGACTTACTTGTTCTAATTTTTTGTTTAACTCTTCAAGCTCTTTTTTATTTACCGCGACATCTGTTACATCATACAAAATAATACAAATATGGCTAACTTCGCCCATCGTATTTGTAAGAGGGATAAATGTCGCATTTTGATACATGTAATCAGCTTTACCAGTAATAGGTCTATAATTTTTAAACCTAAAAATGTATGGCTGCTGCTCCCAAATCGTAAAAGAGCGGTTTTTTAAAACAAAAACCGATTCTGATTTACTTCTAAACCATTTTTCGTCTATTGCTGGAAATAAATCAAATAGGTCTTTATCTTTTACTGCGCTTGGTAGAAGCCCTGAATGGTTTTCCATAAAACCATTCCATACACACACCTTATAATCTCTATCAAGTACTACAAGGCCTACATCAACGGTATTAAACATATCCATAAGCCAATGGATCTCATTCATTTCTAAATCTGCAGCCATAACTTAATCTTCTAATAGGTAAGCAACTTTATACTTCAAAGTTTTAAGTGAATCTTCAGTAAATAACAGCATGAGGTCGCAATTTATATCATGGTTTTCAATACCGTAACTAATCTCTATAGCAAGGGTGCGTTGCCAACGTGACTTGTTTGATTTAACCAGCTCAGACACATCTCTGTGTTGGCCAAGTACTATGGGGTGCCCTTGGCTAAATGACATATCGAGCTGTTTTGAAAGACCCGTTAAAATAGCGCCTATCAAAATATTACTAATATCCATAAGCAGCTCAAGTTCAATTTTATCGTTTAACTCGCCGTCATAATTCATCAAAGAAGCTATTTCTTTAAAGCTTGAATCATTTAAAAGTAATAGCGCCTCGCCCGAAATGCCACCGCCAATAAAGCCCTGGCACACACCCGATGTAGCTGCATTATTATCTATAGACTGCAGCGCCATATCGAGTTCATTAACTTCCAAAATATTCACATTAGGAATTGGTAGCTCTACAAACACATTAAGAAGACGTGCAAGTAAATCCCCAGCCTGTCCCATAGCAACGTTAGTGAGTTCTTGGTATATATCCCGAACATCAGGGTCGACTTGCTCTCCAAGCGAATGAGAGAGACGCTCACGCATGGCTTTATCTTTAATCCCATGGTGTTCAATTATGCTGGCTAGTTTTTCGGGGGAACATGGTTTTTGAATAAAATCGATAGCACCAAGTTCAAGCACTCTTTGATGTGCACTTGGCTGTATATCACCAGAGACAACAACAGTGAGTATGTTTAGCCCCTGTTCTTTCATAGCGATTAATACTTCATACCCATCCATTTCAGGCATGTTTAAATCGAGAAAAAGTATTTCTGGTTCAATTAACTTTATTTGCTTTATGCAATCAACGCCGTCGAGTGCAAATTCAACTTTAATGTCCCAATCTTCAGGTAATGAACGAGCTAGCTGACGCCTAGCTAATTTTGAGTCATCACATATTAGTACCGATGTTGACATATTATCTCTCTGTTTCTAAACCAGTAATGAGCATTAAAATCATTTTATGATGGTTTTTATTTTTATTATTGAAGATATATTTTGTAACTTCATGTTAATCAAAGTTTAGCACAGTTACAATTTTTATATTGCAGAACTAATCCCAACTTCATTAGGGCGGTATAATCTCTTGGTTACTATAGCGCAGTATAATACACTGACGCCCATTGCGTTAATTTAAAAGGAAATACCTTATGTTACGTTCACTTACCTTTGCTTTGAGCGCATTTTGCTCTGTGGCTATTGCAGCCGATTACCCAGAAAACACGCTAGACATAGGAAAAGTATCTGCACAAGGCAAACCAGTCACTTTATTAGGCAAAGGGATCTCTGTTGGAGATAGCGCGCCAAATTTCAAAGTAGTTGATGACAACTTCATCCCTGTGACACTTGAGGATTACAAAGGCCAAGCTGTATTGATAAGTGTAGTGCCAAGTCTTGATACAGGTATTTGTAGCCTGCAAACTAAGCATTTTAATGAAAAAGTAGCCTCGCAATTTCCAAGTGTTGTAATGCTAACAATTAGTGCTGATTTACCATTTGCTCAAAAGCGTTTTTGCAAAGCTGAAAATATTGATAAAATCACTACGTTATCAGATTCTGTTTGGCGCGATTTTGGCCAAAAATACGGATTGATTATTAAAGATATGGGCTTATTAACGCGAACGGTATTTATTTTAGATGAAAGCCATAACGTCATTTATAAACAATTAGTTAGTAGCCTTTCAACTGAACCAGAATACAACAGCGTAATTGAGAAACTTAAAACGTTGTAAAGCCGATTAAATAGCACTGATTAAGCAATGCTAAACAGCCTTAAAACAAAAAACCGCCAATTGGCGGTTTTTTAATGTGCTTTTATAATTAACCTAAAAGCTCACCAAGTTGTGAACTTACAGCTTCAACAGCTTGTGTACCATCTAGTTTGTGGTATTGAGTATTACCAGCAGCAGCTTCTGCTTGGTAGTAATCAACTAATGGCATAGTTTGCTCGTGATAAATACCTAAACGTTTACGTACTGTTTCTTCAGTATCGTCAGCGCGAACAATTAAGTCATCTCCAGTTTCGTTGTCTTTACCTTCCACTTTTGGCGGGTTATAAACAATGTGATAAACACGGCCAGAACCAGGATGAACACGACGTCCGCCCATACGCTCAACAATTACTTCATCCGCAACGTCAAATTCAATAACGTGATCAACCACTACGCCATTTTCTTTCATTGCATCGGCTTGAGGAATTGTGCGTGGGAAACCATCAAGTAAAAAACCTTTCTCACAATCCGCTTTAGTAATACGTTCTTTTACTAAACCAATAATAATATCATCAGAAATTAGTTGACCAGCATCCATTACTTTTTTTGCTTCTAAGCCTAATGGAGTGCCTTCTTTAATTGCTGCACGTAACATATCGCCAGTAGAAATTTGTGGAATACCGTATTTGTCCATTAAAAACTGAGCTTGAGTACCTTTACCGGCACCTGGAGCGCCCAAAAGAATAATGCGCATATTATTGTCCCCTAGTATGGATATTTATTTTAAAGCCTGAATTCTTCCACAAGCGCCGCCGATACTCAAGCAACTTATACTAATTGATGAGTCGTTGATGCATTTACAGCGCATTAAAAAAGGGAACATACGTTCCCTTTTATTTAAAGCATATAATTTACACTTTTATTAACTAAATAAATAGCTAACTGACTACTTGCTTAGTTCAAGCATAAGCTTGTTTAAGCGAGTAACAAATCCAGTTGGATCTTTAAGTGTACCGCGCTCTGCAAGTAATGCTTGGTCTAGTAAAACATGTGACCACTGTGAAAACTTATCTTCGTCTTGCTCGTCATTTAAATGCTTAACAAGTTGGTGTTCTGGGTTTAGCTCAAACACAGGTTTCGCTTCAGGGGCTGCTTGACCAACAGATTCCATTAGCTTTTGCATTTGTGAGCTCATGTCGTTGTCGTCGCTTACAACACATGCTGGAGAGTCTGTTAAGCGGTGCGTAAAGCGTACTTCTTTAACGTCATCACCTAGTGCTGTTTTAATACGCTCAACAAGGCCAGCCATCTCTTTTTCAGACTCTTCTTGTGCTTTTTTAGTCTCTTCGTCGTCCAGCTTACCTAAATCTAAATCACCACGTGTGATTGACTGTAGTTGCTTATCAGCAAATTCAGTTAAGTGGCTCATCATCCACTCGTCAACACGGTCACTTAGTAACAATACTTCAATCCCTTTTTTGCGGAAAATCTCTAAATGAGGAGAATTTTTCGCAGAAGTAAATGTATCAGCTACTACATAGTAAATTTTGTCTTGGCCTTCGTTCATACGTTCAACATATTGCTCAAGCGACACATCTTGCGTTTCTGAATCAGTATGAGTAGAAGAAAAGCGTAATAACTTACATACGGCTTCTTTATTTGCCGCATCTTCAGCTGGGCCTTCTTTCATTACTTGGCCAAACTCATTCCAAAATACTTGGTAATCGTCAGCTTTGTTTTTAGCCATACGCTCAAGCATTTTAATAATGCGCGATGTACACCCTTTACGAATAGCTTGCGTTACTTTGTTGTCTTGTAGAATTTCGCGAGATACGTTTAGAGGTAAATCGTTTGAATCTAGTAAACCTTTTACAAAGCGAAGGTAGCTTGGCATGAACTGCTCAGCATCATCCATTACAAATACACGTTGTACGTAAAGCTTTAAGCCACTTTGACGTTCACGGTTCCATAAATCAAAAGGTGCTTTTTTAGGAATGTATAAAAGGCTCGTGTATTCAGTTTTACCTTCAACCTTATTATGTGCCCAGCTAAGTGGATCTTCCCAGTCGTGGCTTACGTGCTTGTAAAACTCTTTGTATTCTTCATCAGAAAGCTCTGACTTATCACGCGTCCACAATGCAGTTGCGCGGTTAATACTTTCCCACTCACCTGGTACTGCTGGAATTTTTTCGCCGTCTTCGCCTTCAGACTCTGGTACTTCTGCTTTAAACATTTGTACCGGTGTTGAAATATGGTCTGAGTATTTAGTAACAATGCCGCGCAGGCGGTAATCGTCAGCAAATTCTTTTTCTTCATCACGAAGATGTAAAATAATGTCGGTACCACGGCCTTCTTTTTCAATTTCTTGAAGCGTGTATTCGCCTTCACCTTGAGATTCCCACTCGTAAGCAGTTGTTTCACCCGCTTTACGTGTACGAACAGTTACTAAATCGGCAACAATAAATGCTGAGTAAAAACCAACACCAAATTGACCAATTAACTGTGAATCTTTACTTTGATCACCCGTTAAGTTTTTGAAAAACTCAGCAGTACCCGACTTTGCAATAGTACCCAATGAGCTAATTACTTCATCACGTGTCATACCAATACCATTATCAGAAATGGTAATTGTATTTGCTTCTTTATCTGCGCTAATACGAACACGTAAATCGGCATCACCTTGGTAAAGGTCGCCTTGAGATAGCGCTAAAAAGCGTAACTTGTCTGCTGCATCTGATGCGTTTGACACAAGTTCGCGTAAAAATATTTCTTTATTAGAATAAAGAGAATGAATCATTAAGTTTAATAATTGTTTTACTTCTGTTTGAAAGCCTAATGTTTCTTTTTGTGCTGCAGTCATTTATATATCTCCAATTTGCAAAGTGTCTGCGTTATGCACTTAATATGGGGTGAGGTGTTAGAACTTCAAGGGAAAAATCAAAAAAAGGTGAAACGAAAAAATAGAATATCTCGTTTATCTAAAATGGGTGCGGACAATTAATATGAATCTTTTCACCTGTTGTTGGATGTTCAAAATATAAATCGCTGGCATGTAATTGTAAGCGTCCTGCCATGTACTCACTTTGCGCACTTTTATATAAATCACAGCCTAAAATTGGGTGCCCTATAAACTGGCTGTGTATTCGTAATTGATGGGTACGTCCGGTAACGGGCGTAAATTGCACTAAGGTTCTGCACGGTTGTTTAAGCCGCTCAAGCACACTGTATTCACTCACCGCTACTTTGCCCGTCGTTTGGCAAATTTTAACTCGCGGAAAAAGCAGTTTATCTTTTGCTATTGGTGCAGTAATTTCCCCCTCATCAACAGCTAAGCTACCCTCTAACATGGCTACATAACGCTTTTGGATAGTACGCGCCTGAAACTGTTTATTAAGATGCTTTGATGCTTTGGCGTTTAATCCAACAATCATAATGCCCGATGTACCCAAATCTAACCGATGCGGTAACTTAGCCTCAGTAAATGCGGCTGTTAACCCTTTTTGACCATGTACTAAACGGTAATGTACTGAGTCCCAGTTAAGCGGATTCTTACCAGACAAACTTAATAACCCACTGGGTTTATTGATCAGTAAAATATCATCATCTTGATATAATATTTCAATAAACCCGTCGCACTTAGGCGCTACAAAGTCATCAACAATCATTTGTGACTCTACTGGTGTATCCAATATTGAGTTAGCCATTAAATTAATCAATATCTTTTGAATGAAGCGCTTTTAAAGCCAATACTTGCTCACGCAAATCGTCTGCTACTACTTTGTCAGCGGCAATCGGGGTACCTACTGCAACCGACACCAAAGACCATTTTAATCGTGGTAGTTGCCACTTAGCTTTTCGGCTAAACATACTTCCCCACAGGCCCCCTAAATGCACAGGAATAACAGGCACAGGTGAGCGCTCAATAATGCGCTCGATTCCACGGCGAAAAATATCGATAGAGCCGTCACTGGTTAGTTTTCCTTCAGGGAAAATACCAACAAGTTCACCTTTATTAAGCGCAGCAGCCACTTCGTCAAACGCTTTTTTAAACGCTTCCGGATTGGTTTTTTCACTGTTAATGGGAATAGCTTTGGCCATTTTAAATAACCAATGTAGGGCTGGCGAATAATAAATAGGGGCAAATACCATAAATCGGATAGGCCTTGGTGATGCTGCTAAAATAAACATCCAATCGACAAAGCTCACGTGATTACACACTATAACGGCAGCGCCTTCATCTGGAATATTACTTTCACCTTTTGTACGCACTCTGTACATACAAATAGCCAAAATATAAATAACAAACCGTAAAAAGAACTCAGGCACCTTGGTATAAATATAAACAGAAATAAGCAGGTTTAGCCCAGCAAGTAACAGTAGCAGCTCTGAAATACTCCACTGAAAAACAGACAGTGTTACAATGCTCAAAATAGCACTGCCCACCATAAACAGTGCATTTAATACATTGTTAGCCGCTATAACGCGAGAACGACTCGACTCTTCAGTACGCTGTTGAATAAGCGCATAAAGCGGTACAGTGTAAAAACCAGCGCCAATACCAATGCCTGCCATCCATACAAAATGCCACAACATATCGCCTGTTTTTAATACCTGCTCAAGTGTTAATGATTGAGTATTTTGAGGCATATACGCGCTAATAGCGCTCTCTTGGCTCAGTAAGTATAAAAACAAGGTAATTAAAATAGCGCCAAAAGGCACAATCCCTAATTCTATACGAGAGCGAGAAAGCTTTTCACACAATAACGATCCAATGGCAATGCTCAGTGAAAACACAACAAGCGCACTCGTTACTACAAGCTCATCGCCCCCCATTGTGTGTTTTACATAGTTCGGTAGTGACGTTAAAACGATTGCACCAATTAACCAAAACCAACTGATCCCAAGTACCGATTTACCAACCGATTCTGTTTGCGAATTAAGTGCTGAAAATACGTTTTTTGTGGATGAAAATATATTATAAGTAAATTTTAAATTAGGCTCGTTTGCCTCACTAATGGGTATAAAGCGACTACTCACATAACCCATAACGGCCAGTACTAATACTGCGAGACTTATAACTGTGGGCCCTACTGATTGAGTAATATAGTAAGTACCAAAGATTGTACCCATTAGAATTGCTACAAACGTGCCTGATTCAACCAAGCCATTCGCTTTTGTTAATTCGTTAGGGGCTACGTGCTGCGGTAAAATAGAGTACTTTAATGGACCAAAAAACGTACTTTGTACGCCCATTAAAAATACGGTGGCTAACATCAGCCAAAGATACTGCGTTAAAATAGAGACAGCCCCTACAACCATAATAGGGATTTCACATAGCTTTACGATTCTGATTAGTTTGGATTTTTCTGTTTTTTCAGCTAGCTGCCCCGCCATCCCTGAAAATAAAAAGAAAGGTAGGATAAATAACCCAGCAGCAATATTTGAATAAAGTGCGCCATCAGCAAGCGTTGCAGCCTGGAATATCAATAAAATAAGCACTGATTGCTTATACACGTTATCGTTAATCGCTGAGAAAAACTGCGTAATAAAAAGCGGTAAAAAACGCTTACTACCCAGTAATGTACCTTGGTAGGGTTGATTATCTTTCATTGTATTCCTTACTAATTAGAGACATAGCCCAAAAATATATTATACCAATTTGTTTAATTAAATGATCTATTTTGAGGGCGGAAAAACGTGTTGATAGCTAGGCAAAAAATTCGCTATTTAGTTGTTCTAAATGAGAATTTTTTAACGCAGGTAGCGACACGTTTAGCCCCGCAAAATGATTAAGTATTATTGCGGATTGGTATTAGATTGCTTCTAAGCTTACCTTAAAAACAAAAAAGCCTACATAATTTAATCATGTAGGCTTTTATAATATCTTTTCAAATAGTGACTTAGAGTTAGTCTTGTGTAACTAAACGCCTGCCGCTAAAAGCATGCATAAGCGTTCTACCATCTACTAAATCAAGCTCGCCCCCCACAGGAATACCGTGAGCAATACGCGAAGCACCTACTTTATATTTATGACAAAGCTGAGCAATATAATGAGCAGTAGTGTCGCCTTCAACGGTAGGGTTAGTCGCTAAAATAACCTCATTAATACCGCCTTGAGCAAGTTTTTGCTCTAAAACATCTAAGCCAATTTCTTTAGGGCCGATACCGTCAATTGGCGATAAATGACCCATTAAAACAAAGTATAGCCCTAAGTACTGACCCGTTTGCTCAATTGCAAGCACGTCAGTAGGCGATTCAACAACACATAATATGCCGCTGTCTTGGCGTTTTGTACTTAAACAAATATCGCACTGAGCTTGTTCGCAAAAAGTACGACAAGACCGACAATGCCCTATGGCTGTCATTGCTTTAGTCAATGCATTACCAAGCTGAGTGCCTCCCTTTCGGTCGCGCTCAAGCAAGTGAAAAGCAATACGTTGCGCTGACTTTGGACCAATGCCCGGTTGACAGCGCAGTGCTTCTATAAGCTGATTTAAACTATCTGAAAGTTGCATTATTTACTTAAAACGGCATTTTCATACCTGGTGGTAATTGCATACCGCCAGTTACTTTACCCATGCGCTCTTGTGTTTCTTCTGCAACACGGCGTACAGCATCGTTACATGCTGCTGCAAGTAAGTCTTCAATCATGTCTTTGTCGTCTTCCATAAGGCTTTCATCAAGCTGAACACGACGTACATTGTGGTTACCAAGCATGGTTACTTTAACTAAACCGGCACCGGCTTCGCCAACAACTTCTAATGTTGCGATTTCGTCTTGGGCTTTTTGCATGCGATCTTGCATTTGCTGCGCTTGCTTCATCATGTTGCCCATTCCACCTTTAAACATAACTTTCTCTCTTTCTTTTAATACATTAATTAACATGAACATAAGGGCGATTGTAAGTAATTACAATGCCTGAATACTGTTTTCGTCAATTTCGGCGCTAAATACTTGCTGAAATTGTACTATGTTTTCATCAGATGTGATCACATCGATTGCTTGTTGATGACGACCTGCATCAATTTTTTGCTGAATAAGATAAGGAGAGTCAATAACTCCCTTAGCAAAATTAATACTTAACGACACGTTATGCTCATAAATACTCGACAATGCGGCATCTAATCTTTGGCGAAGCATCGGTGTATCTAAATGCTTTTGTGATTCATCAACGTCTATATGTAAACTGTTGCCTTGCTTGGTAAATATTGAATGCAATGCAAATTGGCGCATACGACCACCCAGTCCCATACGTTTAATTAAATAAGCCCATTCATCTTGTTGATGTGCAAATCTAATTTCACTAATTGGGCTTTGAAAATCATCAGGGGCAGGAATACTTACTTCCTCTGGCGCTATTTCAGGCGCTTTTTGAGGGTTTATTTGCTCAAGTAATTCTGGCGCAAGATTTTCAGTAATTGTTTGGTGCTTTGCTTTAAAATCAATATTACTAGCTGGCTTTATGTTGGAGTGATTATGTGCCTGAGTTTGGCCCCCTGTTACTGGGAGCTCATGCTTTTTTTCACTCTCACCTTCGCTATCAGTTTCCCAAGGAGGGATATCGCCAGACGCATTACCTGAAGGGCTATTAAGCTCACTTGCACTTGTATCTGCACTACCTTGATGAACACTTTGGGCTTTAGGCATTCTTGGATGCTGTTCTGGCTTTTTAGCAGGCGCTTGGCTTGGCTGCACTGCTACATTATTTGCAGATGTACTTGTACTCTTGCCTGATAACCTACCCGCACCCGATATGTTTCTGTCGCGTAAAATACGAGCAATGGCAGATTGCGCCTGCGCTTCTTGTTCAGCTATTGGCGTACTTGCATTGTGATTTGTTAAGGGCTCTGGTGAAGACTCTGAGTTTGCAGTAGGTGCAGGTTTAAAACCCTGATCTACAGCGCTACTCATTATATCATCAAACTGCGAAGCTAACGTTTGCTCAGCATCACTATGTTGCATGTAAGCTTCATCTTCACTTTGGCGCTGGGCTTGAGCATCCGAAACAACATTGGTTTGTGGTTGCTCATTAGCTGAAGCCTGTTGTTCAATAGCGTTTTCACTTTGTTGAACCGGTTGCTCTACTGCAACTTGGGTTGGCTCATTATTACTTTGTACGACATCATTATTCAATGTCTGAGCGGCAACATTTGGTAAAGGCTCTATCTCAAGGGATTTAGGCTGCTCTGTATTGCTAACTGGCTTAGTATTATTTACAGGGACACTACTTTGGCTAGCTACAGTGTTTTGCGATGTTTTATTTTTATTTAATATATCTCGCAGTGCATTTGCGCGGCCTTGTTTATTTGGGGCCGGCTCTTCGTTTACTGTGTGTACAGTTTGTTGAGCGTCTGTAGGCTTAAATGCTAATAATCTTAGCATTATCATTTCAAAACCTAAACGAGGCTCTGGTGCCCATTGTAAATCTTTTTTACCATTTAACAGTAACTGATAATAAATTTGAATTTGTTGTGGGCTCGTATGTTGTGCAACATGAGCAATATAATCTACATTTTTTTCATCTAGCCCTGCCGCTTCTGGCACTAACTGGGTTAGTTGGGTCAAATGCGTAAGTGCAATTAAATCATCAAGCAATGCAACATAATTAGGATTACGACTTGCCACCTGTGCAATCTCATCCATTAGCGCAGCGCCATCTTGTGCAAGTAATGCTGCAAGCAAGCTTTGGCTATAATGAGTATCCATTAAACCAAGCATTGTTTGTACTGCTTGATTATTAATATCACCATTTGTTTGTGCAATAGCTTGGTCAGTTAAGCTAAGCGCATCACGCATACTGCCATCAGCGGCTTTTGAAATAATGCTAAGTGCATCAGTGTCAAAGCTAAGCTGCTCTTGAGTAAGTACGTGTTCAAGCTGTGTTTTAATTTCACTTTGCGACAAGGCATTTAGGTTGAATTGTAAACAGCGAGATAAAATAGTAACTGGTAGTTTTTGAGGATCGGTCGTCGCCAATAAAAATTTCACATGCTCTGGTGGCTCTTCAAGCGTTTTCAAAAGCGCATTAAAGCTGTGCTTAGAAAGCATGTGAACTTCATCGATTAGGTATACTTTATAACGTCCACGTGTTGGTGCATATTGAACGTTATCGAGTATTTCGCGGGTGTCTTCTACTTTTGTACGAGAAGCCGCATCTATTTCGAGTAAGTCAATGTAGCGCCCTGCTTCTATATCTAAACAGCTGCTACATTGGCCACACGGATTTGCAGATATACCTTCGTCGCAATTTAAGCTTTTAGCAAAAATACGCGCAATAGTGGTTTTACCTACACCGCGGGTTCCAGTGAATAAATAAGCGTGATGCAGTCTATTTTGTGTAAGCGCATTTACAAGCGCTTGCTTAACATGAGACTGCCCAACCAATTCATGAAAGGTTTGAGGACGCCATTTTCTCGCTAGAACCTGATAACTCATCGATTACTCGCCTTCGAATTCAACCAATTTTAGAATTTTAATACCCATTTTTTTGATGCGCTGCTCGCCACCAAGTTCTGGTAGTGATACAACAAATGCAGCATCTGTGGCTTCGCCACCTAGTTTATGAACTAATTTAGCTGTGGCTTCAATTGTGCCGCCAGTTGCTAATAAGTCATCAACTAATAATACTTTATCGCCAGGTACAATTGCATCAACATGCAGCTCTAGCGTGTCTTCACCGTACTCAAGTAAGTAATCTTGACGAATAACTTCGCGTGGTAACTTACCTGGTTTACGAACTGGGATAAACGGAATGCCTAATGCGTAAGACAGCGGCGCACCAAAAATAAAGCCACGTGATTCTGTGCCAATTATTTTAGTAAAACCCTGATCTTTATATTCTGCGATAAAAGCGTCAATAGTTGCTTTAAAGGCTTCTGGATTTGCCATTAAAGTGGTTACATCGCGAAACATGATGCCCGGCTTTGGATAATCAGCAATTGTAGTTATGCTGTTTTTGATAATTGCTGGTGTTACTTGAGTCATAATTTTAACTGCTCAATTGTTTATATTACAAAGCAGGTGATTATAACCTTAACTAACCTTTAATTGCGAGTTTGGCGTTACTATAAAAGAAGTATTAACTATGGGGGGTAATTAAAATAAAGTGGTTCAAGGCTGAAGTAAGCAACAGCCTTAATAAACGCTATGCATTTTAAGTTAAGCTAGTGATCCAGCCTAATATTGCATTTAAACAACCAATCCCTGCAAATACAGCTAAGAAAGCAAGAAAATAAGTAGCGTTGAACGGATCTTTAAAGTCTTTATCATCTGACATTGGTACAACCTTTTATTAAGCACGACAAATAAGGCTGCCATAATAGACGATGTAAAATCATCAATAAAGACCTTAATCTTGATTTTTTGTCACAATTACACCGCGTTCAACCATTGCATTGAGGGTAACCAATGCGCCTTGAGCAATTTGATCTGCATTAAACTGTGGTGCATGAGCGAATACCTGTTGGCAAACGTCGTCAAATGTCGCTCCATCACTTGCCTCAATAATTGATAGTAACAAAGCAGTCATCGCATTCGTAGCCAGAAATTGAACGTCATCATCTTCATCTCTATATACAACAAAATAATTAGGCTGAGGTGAAGGCTCTTTTGGTTTAAAGTGATTGCTAATATTTTGAACCGGAAATTGATAACTTAAATTTCTTGCCGTTTTCGATAAATACAAAGCAGAACTAGTAAGCGCTGTTGTTTGTAATTTTTGCTCTTGCTCATCTTCGTGTGCAATCGATACATCTAGCTCTACCCATTCATAATGTGCAAGTTCTAGCATAAACACGGGATCGTATCTTTTCATTTTATAATCACTTGATAAGTAATTAATAAACTCCCCTGCTATATCTAAAAAGTACGGCGAATGACAATCATATTCGCTAAAAAATTGGCGTACAAGGACCAGCCATTGCTTGTCTGTATATAAGGTTTTTAATACCGGAAAACCTGATGATATAAAACCTTCAATGTTATTAAAAAATAGGTCGCGATAAATGGCCATACGTCGGTCTTCGATACCGCTGGGCTTTTTATTTTTTTTAGGCTCGCGAATATGCGCCATAAATTCGTTTTGTATTTCAATAAAGCTCATAACCAGGCACTCTTTTAATATTTATAAAGGCTTATATTAAGCTCGTTGTTTTGAAACCATTGAAGTAATGTGTTTAGCTTGTAGCTCATGAATTATATCTAACTCTTTGGTTAAAATATTCATTGTAGGGATATTAAAATCGCGCTCAAGCAAGGTTGGAAATACGCCATGCACTTTATATGCTTTATCCAGTAGCTCCCATACAGGATCAATGACATCAGCACCATGTGTGTCCACTATTAAGTCATCAGCCTCATTATAATGGCCTGCAACGTGCCCATAGGCAATACGATTAGAGGGTAACCCAGTTAAAAACGCTTGTGCGTTATAGCCATGATTAATCGAATTCACATAAATGTTATTCACATCCAGTAAAAGCTTGCAGTCTGCTTGCTCTAAAATGGTATTTGTAAATTCCAGCTCTGATAATTGCTGTCCAGGAGCGCCATAATAGGAAACATTTTCTATCGCAATTTGCTGCTCAAGTATGTCTTGTACTTGTTTAATGCGAGGGACAACATGTGCTATAGCATCTTGTGTAAACGGAATAGGCATTAAGTCATACATATGGCCTGTACCAGAGCAGTAACTTAAGTGCTCACTAAAGATTTTTATATTGTGCTCTTCAAAAAAAACTTTTAAAGACTTAACAAATTCAACATCCAGTGGTTCGGGTGAACCGATAGACAGTGATAATCCATGACACACAAAATTGTTTGCATCTGTTAATGTTCTAAATTGCTTTTTAAAGCGCCCACCTAGTTTTAACCAGTTCTCTGGTGCAACTTCCAAAAAATCTACTTGATTAGGTACGTGTTCAAGCAGTTCATCAAGCATTTCTCGTCGTAGGCCAAGGCCCACCATCCCGAAATCTGTACTCTGGATTTGTGTCATAACTCTACCTCTAACTTATCAAAAAAGGGCCTTAAGGCCCTTTTAGCATAACTTATTTAGAATAAGATATTAACGACCGCCACATTTACCTTCGCCGCACTTACCTTCTTTTTTAGTTTTTTTAGCATCGCCGCCACATTTACCTTCACCACACTTGCCTTCTGTTTTAGCTTTTGCATCTTTTGCGTCGCCGCCACATTTACCTTCACCACACTTGCCTTCTGTTTTAGCTTTTGCATCTTTTGCATCGCCGCCACATTTACCTTCGCCGCACTTGCCTTCTGTTTTAGCTTTTGCATCTTTTGCATCGCCGCCACATTTACCTTCGCCGCACTTACCTTCTGTTTTAGCTTTTGCATCTTTTGCATCGCCGCCACATTTACCTTCACCACACTTACCTTCTTTAGCGTCTAGTTGGTAACCTGTCACTAATTGTTGAAACTCAAATGGGTTGGCTTGTACATCTGCAGATACAAAGCTTGCAGAGCCAACAACTACTGCACCTAAAGTTAACGCGATTGTATTTTTTTTAACTGTATTCATTTTGTGACTCTCTTTAATCAAGTATTGTAAATCTCAGCAATAAAAATGTATTTTAAATTGCTTGTATGCTTAAGTAGACCTGTACAAGAATAAAAACTTTCATTTATTTTCATAATATTTACTTTTGCGGTTTCTACATTAAATATGGTTGGTAATTACAGATTTATCAATGTGTGATTTACAGGTAAACTATGCGTCCAGTTTTTTATCAAAATTAATCACTTTATGAAACTTGTTTTAGCACCTATGGAAGGTGTCGTTGATTTTAAAATGCGCCAATTACTCACAGACATTGGTGGGTTCGATTTGTGCGTTACCGAGTTTGTAAGAGTGGTTGAAACATGCTTACCTGATAAAGTTTTTCATCGATTTTGCCCTGAACTACATAATAATGGATTTACGCGAGCAGGTACTCCTGTGCGTGTTCAATTACTCGGCCAAGAAGCAAATCCGTTAGCCGAAAATGCAGTAAGAGCAATTGCTTTAGGATCTCATGGGGTCGACCTTAACTTTGGTTGCCCAGCAAAAACCGTTAATCGTAGTCGAGGGGGTGCTGTACTGCTTAAAGATCCTGACCACATGTATACGATTATTAAAGCAGTCCGAGATGCTGTAGATGATAAACATGAAGTAAGTGCAAAAATTCGCTTAGGCTTTGATGACGACAGTAACAGCCAAGAAATTGTTGATGCTGTGGTAAGCGCAGGCGCAAATAGTGTAGCTATACACGCCAGAACCAAACGTGATGGTTATAACCCGCCAGCTTATTGGGAAAAAATTCCACCAATAATAAAAGATAAAAATATTGCCGTTGTTGCCAATGGTGAAATTTGGCAAGTTGAGGACGCAATGCTTTGCCAAAAACGAAGTGGATGTACTGATTTGATGCTTGGTCGTGGCGCCCTTTCACACCCTGATTTAGCAAAAAAAATTAAAGCTCATGTAAATAATGAACAATATGATGGCCTTCAATGGGAGCATATTATTTATCACTTAATCCACTCTGCTATTCATCAAGACCCTGCAAAAGATGAAAAGTATTTTGCTTCTCGTACAAAGCAATGGCTAGGTTACCTTAAACGCCAATACCCGCAAGCGATCGATTTATTTGATGAAATCAGGCGTTTAAAAAGTAAAGAAGATGTGGCAAGCGTATTAAATAAATACGCCAAAGCACCGCAACTTGATTCAAATCATAACGGCTAACCTAAAGCCTCTAGATAATATCAGTATAACGTGAAGCCAATTTAATAAGGTTGTACTGATAATGCATCATCAAAAAAGACTAAACGATGAAATAGCACAAATTAAATTAAATATATTAACTATGCTTTCTAAATCAGCCTACCCTACACATCAGCATTTAATACAAATTTTAGATAATACAGCAAACAATGAATGGTTAGACTGTGCAGCAGAGAAGCTAGGTCCTGAGTATGCGTTTTTGATCAGTCGCATGACTAAATTAGAAGCGGCGGTCAGCCAAATAGAAATTGGGCAATATGGCTACTGCTGCGACTGTGAAGAAAAAATACCAGCCAAATCACTTGAACTAGACCCCGCAACTCAACGGTGTACAAAGTGCGCACAATAAGCGCACTTTCAAATCATTATATAATTTGTTGTATAAAGCTAAATGATTGCCCTGGGTAGAGTATTATATCTTCAACTAAATATTGAGCCTCTTCTTGGGTGATTTCTAAGCGTTTCATAAGATTTACCTTTGCCTGTGGCAAAGTCCACGCATGGTAATGAATGCCAATATCTGATTCCATCATTGCAAGCATCAATGTTTTATCTTTATCAGACATGTTCATATTACTCGCCATTGCAGGTAAGTCGTGATAATCAGCCTGCCAATCAAGCCCTTCAATTAATTTTTCATTCGATAGATACTGCACTAAAAACGATTTTTTATGAGAAATAGACAATTTACTATCGATTGCAACACGATCTAATACTTTTATATTTTCATTTAAAAGAGTAACCCACTCTAGCGGTGAATGTACTTCGCCACTAAAGTAATTGAGTTTGCTCTGATACCACTGTGACCCATTTGGCAGGCCTCTCAGACCAACACTACCTCTAGGCTTGTAACTAGCTAAATAATCGCTAAAAGCTCTTATATGACTCTTAAGCGCTGGTTGAACGTCATTACTACCTATCGCACTCAATACATAGCTTTGTAGTAGTGTGAGCTCAATTTTATTCAGCTTTAAATTGCTTTGTTTAGCACTGTCTAGCGTATCTTGGGTTAACTTAAGCCAAGTAATAATATTATCCGGCGTACTTTTTGACCCCTCAAAAGCAAGCATGTTTTTTAATACGTTTACTTGAGCCGGCCAATTAAAATAGCGCTCAGGAAAGCGCTCTGCAATAACCAAGTAGTTTACTTGTGCAATTTGATTGAGATTAAGCTCCATACCCATTAGGTTCTGATAAATAGAATGACGTTTAACTAAATACGCATCAGAAAAGACCAATTGCTCTTTAGTAATCCTATCGATTTTTTTAGCGTCTGGTTGTACAAGTGCCATGTTTAAAGTTTTTAAAGCAACTTGTGCGTCTTCAAATGACTCATAAGGTTGAGGCTGCTTTGAACATGCAGCTAAAAATAAGCACAGTAGTAATGAAAAAGAGAGCTTTTTATACATAGTAGTTCCAATAAAAAAAGCCCCAGAGGGGCTTTTTATAAGTTGCTTTAGCTAATTAAAATTAAATTTTAACACCGTTGCGAGCGGCTTTATCTTTAATATATGTAGACCAACCCTTTGCAAACTTACGTGTGCGAGGGTCATCCATAGCTTTAGTAATTGCAGCATATGCTTGCTTATACTTACCTTGATAGTAATACGCTTCAGCTAAATCTGAATAAATAGTACCTTTTTTGTCAGAGCCAAGCTCTAATGCTTTGTTCAAACGAACAACAGCAGCACTGAATTTTTCAGATTGTAAAAGTAATGAACCAGCTTTACGGTAAAGTTCAGCGTCGTCATCAAATTTAGCAGCTTCTTCGTAGTACTTAGCAGCTTTTTCTAGATCCTTAGAGCGATGATAGTTACTAGCAATCGCGCTAACATTCTGCTTTGTACGTTTTACTTTTTCACTCTTAACGGCCTTTTCTAGCGTTACAGCTGCTCTAAAAGGGATCTCGTTTAGAGAGTAAAAGTTAGATAAGACTTTATACTCAACTTCATTTTCAAAGTAACCGTTCTTGTAAGCAACTTCCATCGTTGCTAAACCTTTTTGATAGTCTTCGGTTTGTAGGTAATATTTACCTAAGCTAACCCAAGCTTTTTTATCATCAGGCCATACACGAACAATCTCTTCGCCAATCTTAACCATGTTTGCATAGTCTTTAAGTTCAAAGTATGCACCCAGTTTTAATTGGTAAGGACCTTTATTAGGTTCTTTTTGAAGTTTAATTGCCTTATCTGCTGGTTCAAAAACATCACGAAATTCCTCTAACTGATAGTTAGCTTGAGCGATACGTGTATAAACCGTAGGATCTTCTTGGCCAGTGAAGTCCATCCAAGCTACATAAGCTTTTTTGGCTTCTTGATACTTTTCAGTACCGGCGTATAAATCGCCTAACAGTTTTAGAGTCTGTTCTTGATCAGCAAAGTTTAAAACATCAGGGGCAACTGCTTGCTTAGAGTACTTAATCGCTTCGTCATACTTTTCTTTTTGAGCGTACATGCTACCTAAGTAACGATTTACGGTCGCTTTATCAAAGTCATTCGAAGGTTCAATCTCTCTAAGCAAAACAATTGCTTCATCAACTTTTTCTTCGTTGTACAAGTCAAATGCTTTAATTACCTTTTTACCAGTACGCTCGCCCATGATTTTAGTTTTTGCTTTTTTACGCTCTTCAATCTTTGCGTAATCTGGCGCTGCTAAAACAGATGCACTTAAAGTAGCACCCGACACAGACATAAGAATCGCAAGAGCAGTTACTTTAGAAAAATTTCTCATTACTCGCCTCCTTAGTTGCCTTGGTTAAGTTTAAAGTCTAATTGAACTTGTAAACCTGGTTGTTTCTGTGGTTTTCCGTCAATGATCTTAGGACGGTACTTCCACTTACGCAGTGCGCGTTTAGCTTCACGGTCAAAGATACGTTTTGGATCTGCGTCAATTACTTCAACGTCAATCACTCCACCTAACTCATCAATTGTGAATGAAAGTTGTACCCAACCTTCTTTGCCATCACGTGCTGCTTGCGTTGGATATTTTGGTTCTATACGAACGATAGGTGTCGCATCACCATCTCGTCCAAATGCACCAGGACCACTTAGTCCACCAGCTGAACTACCAACATCAATGCTACCCATGTTAAATGACATAGCACCAGGGTTTGGATTATTATTTTCCGGCTGTGGCGGCTGCGGTTTAGGCGGCTGCTTTGGCGGTGGTGGAGGAGGAGGCGGTACACGCTTCCTCTCCTGCACCTTAGATTCAGGCGGATTCGTCATTATTTCGACTATGATCTGCTCTTTTTGTTCCGTATTACGGTCAGCCCCACCAGAGATGAGGAAGGCCATGAAGTAGAACAAGCCGAAAGTAACTGCCCCACCTGCAATCAGTGAAAACAGAAAACGAATCATTACTGATCTCCAGCTATTGAAATTCTAAGGTTGTCACCCGTCGCTTTAATCTGGTCCATAACTTTAACCACTGTGCCGTGTTTAGCTTCTTTATCAGCTTGTATAATCACAACTTCAGTAGGTTGTTCTGCTAATAAACTTTCAATTTTTGCTGAAATACGTTCAACATCAATTTGTTGTTTATCAACCCAGATTTCGCCGTTACTACGAATAGCAATAAAAATGTTAGCATTTTTTTGCTTAGTAGCTTGGGCAGCTTTTGGTTTATTGACCTCGATACCAGCCTCTTTAACGAACGATGTAGTTACGATAAAGAAAATAAGCATGATAAATACGATGTCAAGCATTGGCGTCATATCAACCGCTGCTTCTTCTTCTTCACGAAAACGTTGTTTACGTGCCATATTTAATTCTCTCTCTAGTGATGAGGCATACTATCAATAAGTTTGGCTTTCACCATTTTAGCTTTTGTCTCAAGACGTGAGCTAAAAAATACTCCAGATAGTGCCGCAACCATTCCAGCCATTGTTGGGATTGTTGCCATTGAAATACCTGATGCCATTAAGCGTGCATTACCCGTACCCTGGTTGGCCATGGTTTCAAAAACCGAGATCATACCAGTAACAGTACCAAGTAAGCCTATTAAAGGACAAACAGCTACTAATGTCTTAATCAACAACATACGCTGATCTAATTTTTCAGACGCTTCAGAAATCCATGCTTCACGGATTCTGTGTGCGTACCAAGACGTAGTGTCTTGGCGGGCATCCCACTTTGCTACAATTTCTTTCGCTGTGCGAGGAAACTCTGCAAGTAGAAACCAATAGCGCTCAATCATTAAAACCCACATCAGAAAGAGTGCTATCGCGACCACGTATAAAACCTGGCCGCCTGTGCCAACAAAATCCCTGATAGATTCCCATATCTCCATCAGGACTAGCATTAGGCTTTCTCCTTCTCCGCGTGAGTAGCAACGATACCCGCGCTTTGCTCATCAAGGATGTGTAATACCGACTTACTACGACCAGCTACAAGAGCATGAAGTAGAATTAGTGGTAATGCAGCAATTAGACCTAGCGCTGTAGTTACAAGTGCTAGAGAGATGTTACCTGCCATGATCTTCGGATCACCCGTACCGAACAATGTGATTGTTTGGAACGTTAAGATCATACCGATTACTGTACCTAGTAGACCTAGTAACGGTGCGATTGCAGCAAGAATCTTAATTATGTTGATACCAGCTTCGATGCGTGGCGTTTCACGTAGAATCGCTTCATCAAGTTTAAGCTCAAGGTTTTCAACATCTTGGTTCTTGTTGTCATGGTACACTTTAAGAATACGACCCAGTGGGTTATTTGTATTCGGTGTAGCAACATTTTTAAGCTGGCTCTTAATCTTACTAGTAGTAAGTGTAAGGTCAACAAAGCGAATTAGAGTAATTAGCATACCTAAAGCTAGTAAAGCTGTAATGATATAACCAACTACGCCACCTTGATGGAAGTATTCCATAAGTGTCGCTTTTTGAGTGTTGATACGTAAGATAGCACCACGAGTCGGATCGATATAAACACCAGCGTAGTTATCTGGTGATGTATTTTCAAGATCAGTGATACCGTCTAAAATATAGCTATCAGGCTGTTTACCTAGAGGCTGAATAGACTTAGTTTCTGGTGAATAAATTAAGTAACCATCGTCTGTAACTAAGTTAAAGTTACCGATACGCGTTACTTTCTTCATTGACGGGTTACCGTCAAGACCAGCAACTTCAGTTTCAAAAGTTGAAACTTTAGCTGATTCAGTCATTTCTGTTTGAAGTGAAATCCAAAGTTCTTCAAGTTCGCGAACTGTAGGAAGTTCTTTAGCAGCAGCTAATGAACGTAAGATTTCAGCACGGCCAGGTTTCTCAGCACTAACTAGTGATGCTTCGATAGAACCGATAGCGTCTTGAGCTGCACGACGTACAACACCAAACATCTCACCCAAAGTACCTTGAGCACTTTGAAGAGCGGCTTCTTTTTCAGCTAACGTGTTTTCATTTTGTGCATATTGCTTAGTTAAGCTTTCACCACGAGACTTCTCAGAAGCAAGTTGGCTTTTAGCTTTATTAAGTAAAGATTGCTTGTCAGCACGATCTGATAAGAACTCTTGTTCACGTTTCTTATCGATTTTACCTTCAGAGATACGCTCTTGCTTTACTTGCTCAAGTATTTTATCTAGAGCTCCAGTATTTGCATGTGCATTTAACGCGGTACCTGCAGAAACAGTTAGTACTGCGGCAACAGCAAAACCTTTAAATAGTTTCTTCATTATTGATTACTCCGCGCCAAAGATAGGTAGTTTAACAAGTTCTAATGTCGCTTGCTTACGCGCCATACGAATAACTTCTTTAACAGGTTTTAGGTATTCTTCACCTAATTCTTTCCACTGTTTAGTGTTGTTATCCCACACCCAAGCATGTTTCAAGTCAAAAGACTGAGCAACGTAAGTAATACGACCTAACTGACCGATATCAACGTTAATACTTTTGCCATCAACTTCTAGTGTACCTTGTGAAGCAGATACAAGTGAGCTGTATGCTGTTTCAATAGTGTAAGCTTCAAGTACTTGACGGAATTTTTCAGACGTCGTTACAGACGCAGAAACCATGATTTCACGTAGTCTTTCAACACGTCCTAAACGCGTCTCTAGATTAAATGGAACGTCCGCTTTGATGAATTGCTCAAGCGTATCGATCATGCGATACATCAAAGGCACAACGTTTTGTTTCGTGTTATCAATCGTAGCGATTTGACGATCAAACGATTCAATAGACGCGTTTTGGCTATCAACCAAGCGCGACACGTGATCGTTATACACTTTCATAAGTTCAGTCTCATCAACAACGCTACGGTACTCAGCGATTAGCTCCTGAGTTTGACCATATACATTGTCAATTTTAGTTTGAGACTTAACCGCAGCCTTTTGAATTTGTTGACCTGCTTTTTGCACGTCATTCAAAGGATCTGCAATCACATTGCTGCTTGCAAATGCAAATGCGCCAACCAACGCAGTTGCTACAAGACTCTTTCTGATTTTAACAGACATAGTTCCCAACCAATTAAGTAATGTTACTTTTATAATTTAATTATCCTCCGAAGAGAACAACCCTGATATCTTTTAATAGATATCAACCTTCCAATAATGCTAAATGCAATTAGCGCTGTCAACTTGATGTTTACTAATCTCTGCAAATAAATAGCTAAGTTAATGCTTAAACAAAAGTACTAGCACACAACTGTTAACATTATTGCAACTAAGCTTTTGCTTAATATTTCGATTAAAGCCTTTTGAGGGGTGTATTTATTCGCATTGTACTGACATAAAACAACATTATTGCAACATTTAGCCAAAGCTGAATTCGCACTGAAAAAAAACAAAAAAAAATATAGATAGATATAACAAAAGTTATTTTTTAAACGATTTCAGCACATTTTATCTCCCCAATAACACTTCATCTGAAAAAACAAACCATTTGTCGCACAAAAAAACAACACTGGATAATCTCTAATACCGCCCACCTTGCTTTATGCACGCAATACCTAAAGCCATTTATAAAACGTGTTTCCCATAAATAGTAATAATAAGTTTCTTTTAGCAAGGCCTGAAATAGCCAAATAGCTTTCGATAATTAGACGAGTTACATTTACCGCTTTAGAGTGCTCATTAATACTATTTAACAGTTAAATTTATTTAGTAACAAAGTTAATCACAAAAAGTTGCTCAACTTTAATAATAATGGACTATAAATGATGCCTAACGCTTCCATAATAAGCTATCAGAGGCCTATAGAGGTTCCCTTGCCCATTTATAGTTAAAGTACAAAACTTCAACCTGATTGCACTAGCAAGACTTACACTAAAATTTACACAGATTGTTATTTGGCATCATTTTTATGTATATAAGTATCGGATCAGTTGGATAAATTGTAAGGGATGTTTTAAATGCGATAGAAAGTGGTTCGATTGTATAAGTTATTCAGATAATTGAATTTTGGGTTTGTATTAAAATAGAAGATTTAAGAATATATGAAATTTGTGTTCAAGGATTTAAAAAGAAGGATTTTATTAATTATGTACATAGAGAGGAATTATGGTGAAACAGAGACCTGCTTCACCAAGATGAACTAGAGTTCACATAATAAATTATGCTGCTTCTACGTTCTCAGCTTCAGGGCCTTTTTGACCTTGTTTGATGCTGAATGTCACTGCTTGACCTTCGCTAAGAGTGCGAAAACCAGAACCAGTGATTGCGCTGAAATGTACAAACACGTCAGGACCATTTTCTTGTTCAATGAAACCAAAGCCTTTAGCTTCGTTGAAAAACTTTACTTTACCAGTAACCGACATACTAAATTTTCCTGTAAGTCAATAATTAAAATTCAGCCATATTATTATGGCAATATCCTCCCTGAGTCAATGCTCAAAAATATGGAGGTACAGTACAGGAACAAGTAATAACCTAACCGGTAACCTTAAACGCAGCACAATATCCGTAAATTCAATACATAAAAACTCAAAGCAAGGTAAGATTAACACATTATATTTTTTTTCGCTCTATTAATTGGGAATTATTTATTAAAAATATAAATTTGTTTTAAATCGCCTTTAACTGACTAATTTCCAAGCAAAAACTATAAAGTATTATTGTAATATATATTGCTATAAACGCGTATAAAAGCTCTCTACAACAGCAATACTGTCAAACAACGCTTCAATAACA
The DNA here is from genome assembly GCF_015864475.1 of Pseudoalteromonas sp. SWXJZ10B. Classification (NCBI taxonomy): domain Bacteria; kingdom Pseudomonadati; phylum Pseudomonadota; class Gammaproteobacteria; order Alteromonadales; family Pseudoalteromonadaceae; genus Pseudoalteromonas; species Pseudoalteromonas sp. SWXJZ10B. The sequence goes on along the minus strand of NZ_JADYXD010000026.1, from coordinate 27,757 downwards.
TCAAAAATACAAACAAAAAAGCCGCTTTAAAAATTAAGCGGCTTTTGGTTTAAATATAAAATATTAACTATTTAACAGACCAATCAATAGTATCTTCTGCTTTTATAGGCACAACTTCAGAGTCGCCTAGGGTATAACTTGCAGGTACGTCCCATGGTTTTCTTTGTAATGTTATTGTATCGGCATTACGCGGCAACTCATAAAAGTCAGGACCAAAGTGGCTTGCAAATCCTTCAAGCATGTCCAAAGCTCCTGCGTCTTCGAATGCTTCAGCGTATAACTCAATAGCGGCATGAGCCGTATATGCACCAGCACAACCACAAGCAGCTTCTTTTTTATCTTTATAATGTGGTGCAGAATCAGTTCCTAAGAAAAACTTTTTATTTCCACTTATAGCTGCGGCCATTAATGCTTGCTGGTGAATGTTACGTTTGAGGATTGGCAAACAGTAATAATGTGGGCGAATTCCACCCGCTAACATATGATTACGATTATAAAGTAAATGATGAGCTGTAATTGTTGCTGCTACATTGCTAGGTGCATTAACTACAAACTCTACTGCATCTTTAGTTGTAATATGCTCTAGTACAATTTTAAGTTCAGGAAAGTCACTTACCACATCCCCTAAAATCGTCTCTAAAAATACTTTTTCACGGTCAAAAATATCGATTGATGAATCAGTAACTTCTCCGTGTACTAACAGCAACATACCTACTTCTTGCATTGCTTTTAAAACCGGGTAAATATTTTTGACTGATGTAACACCCGAATCAGAATTGGTTGTAGCGCCAGCAGGATACAATTTTGCAGCTACTATTTTACCCGTTGCTTTTGCTTTCTTTATTTCATCTGGTGTCGTTTTATCAGTAAGGTAAAGTACCATTAAAGGCTCAAAGGCACCTTGTGGGCCTGCTGCCATAATACGTTCTCGATAAGAAAGAGCGGTATCAGTACATGTTGCCGGCGGAACAAGGTTTGGCATAATAATAGCGCGACCCATGTATCTGCTAATGTCTCGTACAGTATCCTTTAGCTGGTCGCCATCACGTAAATGTACATGCCAGTCATCTGGGCGAGTGATAGTAAGGGTTGTTACAGAGTTTGTATTATTGCTTGTCATTACTTTGTTCCAAGGCTGAATTTATCCGATCATAGGCATATGATGTTTTCGAGTAAAGATTTTATTAAAAATAATGCATATGTTGATGACATTACCGAGTTGTGTAATTAAAGCTTAATACTCCAATTCAATTGGGATTAGCCATTGTTATTACTTACAATTAATTAAAGTCATTCGTCATAATAATTTACAGCCAATTAAAACCACTCATCGCTTTATTTTGTACAAAATCTAAGATTAGGTTAACTTAGCTACGTATTTAAAAATAAAAAGAATAATATAAATTGCCTATGCCTTACAAAAATAATGCCTCAAGAGCACTTGAGATAAAAACTGATCAACTGAGTATTATTAATCAATTTTCATCAAGCTTATTGCAACTAGACACACTAGACGAGCTATTTGAGTATGTTACAACGCACGTTGTTAACCGTTTAGGATTTGTTGATTGCGTTATTTACCTTGCCGATAACAATGCTTATACATTAAATCAAGTTGCATCGATGGGTATTGCTCACGCCCGAGACAAATATCAAGCCGAACGTAAAGTAATACGTTTTAGTGAAGGAATTACTGGAGCTGTTGCAACTACTGGTAAAGCCGTAGTTATCGATGATGTAACAAAAGATAGCCGTTATATCGCAGATGAGCGCCCTGCCCAATCAGAACTATGCGTCCCTCTTATATATAAAGAACAAGTTTTAGGTGTTATTGATTGTGAGCACCCTATTAAAGGCTACTTTACAAACGCACACCTTGAAATTCTTACAACAGTTGCCCACTTACTCAGTGCTAAAATTAACCAGGTAAATACGGTAAATAACTTACAAAAAACAGTTGAGCAACTTAACAACGCACAAAAATTAGAAAATAGCTTATTACAAATAGCTAACCTAACCTACAAAGCTAACGACTTAGATACCTTCTTTGAAGCCTTGCATTCAATTATCAATAACTTACTTCGTGCTGATAACTTTTTTATCGCTTTATATGACAAAAAAGTAGATATACTTGACCTTGTTTATATAGTCGAAGAAGGCATAAACACTAAAACACATCAAAAAATATCTAAAGAACAGCTAAAAGACACTGCTTCATATTACCTACTGCAAACAGAGCAAACCTTATTACTCAATAAAGATGCCTTTCAAAGTCATATTGATAACGGTGATTTTAAAATGATAGGTCGACAATCAGAGTCTTGGTTGGGTGTTCCATTTAAAACAAGTGATCGTATAAGCGGTGTTATTGTTGTACAAAGCTACGATAAAACACTGCAATACAACGAACACGACAGCGCTCTTCTAACTTACGTAAGTCGTCAAATAAGTATGGCAATTGATAGACAACTAGCCCGACAAGAGCTCGAGCATAAAGCATTGCATGACGAGCTTACCGGCCTTGCTAACCGCTCATTACTCATTGAGAGAATAAAGCATGCTATTTTACGTTTAACGCGCGCTAAAAAAAGTACTAGCCATGCCCTGCTGTATCTAGATTTTGACCGTTTTAAAAGTATTAATGATTCGCTGGGGCATGAGGTCGGAGACCATTTTCTTATAAAAATATGCGACTTAATTAAAAGTACAGTACGAAGCACCGATACATTTGCTCGTTTAGGCGGTGATGAATTTGCTATTTTCATGGAAAATATTACACATAAAAACCAAGTTAATGAAGCTTTAAACAGAATTAAAAGCGCATTAGCAAAACCTCTAAATGTAGATAGCCACTTACTTCAAGCCTCTACTAGTATTGGTATTGCCTATACCGACAACATAAACGATCAAGCTTATATATTACTGCAACAAGCTGATGCTGCTATGTATGAAGCAAAATCCACCGGGCGTGGACAAGTTAAGTTTTTTAATAACACGATGCGTAAAAAACTTAAAACCCATGCCGATATCGAAAACGACTTGCAACACGGTATAGAACACAACGAATTTGAACTCTATTTTCAGCCAATTTTTACAATTACCACAAGTGAAGTTGTCGGATTTGAAGCACTTGTGCGCTGGCATCATCCTAAAAAAGGATTTGTACCACCTAATGACTTTATACCGATAGCTGAAACTACAGGGCAAATTATAAATCTTGATTTACATTTACTTGATTTAGCCGCTCAGCAGATTTCTAATTGGCACCAGCAAGGTCATCGCTTTTTGAAAGTAACGGTTAATGTATCGTCACGACATTTTGCAAGCCTCGATTTTGTAGCGCAAATACATTCTATTTATAATAAATACCAATTACCTCTGGGTTCTTTATGTTTAGAAATTACCGAATCAGGCTTAATAGAAAATCTAGAACTCGCCACTCAAATAATAGAAGGTCTTTCACCTTTAAAAGTAAAATTGTGCCTTGACGATTTTGGAACGGGTTATTCAGCACTGGGCTACTTGCACCAACTGCCTATTCATATTTTAAAAATAGATAAAAGCTTTATTGACCACCTACAAGATTCCACCAACCCACTTGTTGAAGCCATTTTATCACTTGCGCAATCATTAAAACTTGAGGTTGTTGCTGAAGGGATAGAAACACTTGAACAATTAGCCATTTTACAATCCACCGCGTGCGACTATGGCCAAGGTTTTTTAAAGTCAAAACCGGTCACAGCCAAAGAAGCCATATTACTTATTAATAAGCCCTTATAAAAGAGCCAGCGAGTTGGTCGCTGGCTTAGGTATTACGTATATACTCATCCATTGACCTAAACTAAAGCTAAAAAGCAAAATGACTTTAGTTTTTAAACCACAACCTAAAGTAACCATTCCCCACCCCACACAGTTATTTATATAGTCAAAATTCACACTGAGGTGAAGCACACCGCAATCGATATACTTAAAATACAACATGAAGCAAACTCATCTAAAACTCATCAAACCAGTTTTTGAATGACTTTTATCGTTACTAATTCTAATATTTTCGCGATTCATAGCAACAAACTGCAATAAACCACAATAAATCGCAAACTTTTAGCCATCTAGACGTTGAAACGTTTTTTGTATAGGCGTAGTATGTGGTTAATCTGAGCTGAACTCACTTTTCCCATGAGAATTTTTAAAGATGATTGGTATTAAACATTTAAAAACCATAGCAACCCTAAAAGAAACAGGATCTTTGGTTAATACGGCACGAGAGTTATTTTTGACACAGTCTGCTTTATCTCATCAAATCAAAGATTTAGAGAATAAATTAGATTGCCAATTATTTGAGCGTAAAACTCAACCAGTCCGCTTTACCCCTCAGGGAATGCTATTACTTGAATTAGCTCACGAAATATTACCAAAAATGGAAGCGACTAAATGCCGTTTGAAAGAAAGCTTAAATCAGCCTATTTCTCAACTGCGTTTAAGTGTGGAATGCCATGCATGTTTTCATTGGTTATTGCCTACTATTAAAGAATTTAATAACTTTTGGCCTGATATAAAAATTGATTACGAGCGCGGCTTTAGTTACGACGCTATTCCTGACTTACTAAGCGATGAGCTCGATTTAGTTTTAACATCTGACATACGTGAACCCGACACATTAGAATACGCGCACTTATTTGATTTTAAATTGAAGCTTATTGTGGCACCGGATCATGAACTTGCTAAAAAAGCGTATGTAACAGCGCTTGATTTAAAAAACGAAACTATTATTTCATACCCTATCCCGCGTGAACGCCAAGATATATTTAAGCATTTCATTCAAAATGCACGTTTTGACGGTACGTTAAAAACGGTTGATCAAGGATTACTTATTTTTCAACTAGTAAGTGCCGGCATGGGCGTTGCCGCTTTACCTGATTGGCTAGTTACACCTTATGAAAGCCAAGGCTTAATTAAATCAATTCCTTTGGGCGCTCTTGGCCTTACTCGTCCTATGTATTTAGCGATGAAAAAAGACATGAAAGATAACCCTGTTTATCGTCACTTTTTAAATACGTGTAAGCTAAATAACGGTCGATAATCATCAATATAATGAGTAATATCGCTGTAATTAACTCTACAGCGTTTAACTCTTATGTTTGTTATTAAAAAAATGATTGGTGGCTTACTTATGCCACTGCCTCTATTTGGTTTATTTGCGTGCCTGATGCTCCTACTCGCATTTAAAGGCCGCAAATCAGCTCTCTTCTTATCTACTTTAAGCTTAATTGTATTACTTGCATTGAGCACACCCTTTATCGCCAATTTAATTATCCAAAATAATGAACCTGCGTCGCTTGCATTTAATACCCTAAAGCATCCAAAAATAGACAAAATAGTTGTACTAGGTTGCGATATAAACCCAAATCCTGCACTCAGTGCTAATAATCAATTAGGCAATTGTGCGCTAACGCGCTTAGTAGAAGGTGTAAAGCTAGCAAAGCACTACCCTAATGCAGAGCTTATAGTGTCAGGCGGGGGTTATCAAAATACCACTAATAGCGGGCTTATGTATCAAACGGCAATTAGTTTAGGTGTTAATAAGAGTCGTATATTCCAAAACCCAAAAGCGATGGATACCGCAGCAGAAGCTAAATTATTAGCACCTAAATTAGTTGATTTTAAAGTCGCGCTAGTAACATCTGTGCTGCACATGCCTCGCGCCAAAGACTTATTTAATGCTCAAGGTATTGAAGTAATAACCGCAGCCACTGATTACCATAACTTTGCTGTATTACCGTGGCATAAACAATTTATACCTAATGCTCAGGCTTTAATGGTAGTAACGCAGTATGCTCATGAAGTAATTGGAAATGCATGGATCACAGTGCGCCGCTGGGCAAACCCAGAAGCGCTTTAGTTTTTCACTAAGAAACAGATACTACTAAACAGGGTTATCTATATCTATAAACGTGACGTCAAAGCCATGTTCTTGAGCAAGCAACTCACCCAAAGCTTTTACGCCATAGCGCTCTGTTGCATGGTGCCCAGCTGCAAAAAAATCAATATTTTGCTCACGAGAGCTATGAATAGTTTGCTCCGATGCCTCACCTGTTAGGTAGGCATCAATGCCTTGCTCTGCAGCTAAATCAATATACCCTTGCCCACCACCGGTGCACAGTGCAATGGTTTCAATTTTTGTTGAACGTACTAAACTTGTGAGTGGGGTTCGATTTAGCACTTTTGCAATTTTATCTGCAAAATCTTCACCACTTAATGGTGTTTTTAAACGCCCTTTCATTGCTACGCTATTTGAAGTTGGCTCTAGCCCTGTTTCAATTTCAATATCCAATAACTTTGCTAGTTGCGCGTTATTGCCAACTGCTGGATGAATATCGAGTGGTAAGTGATAGCCAAATAAATTAATATCGTGTGCTAATAACGCACCTATACGACGCTTTTTCATTCCCGTTATTGGTTGGGATTCCCCTTTCCAAAAAAATCCATGGTGAACTAAAATAGCATCTGCTTGTTGCTCAATGGCAGCATCTATTAATGCTTGACTTGCGGTTACACCCGTCACAATTTTTTTAATTTCGTTTTTACCTTCAACTTGTAAGCCATTTGGGCAAAAATCTTTAATTAATTGAGGTTTTAAAATGTCATTTAGGAGTTGGTTAAATTCTCTACGTTGCATATAACTTACCTTACTTAGCACTGAATTTTGTGCAAATTTTGGCGTTTATAGCTCTAAAATGGAAGGAAAATCGCAAAAAATTGAAAAACTGTTTTAAAATAGGTATAAATACGGCTTCTTTATCTGTGTTCACAACGTATAGGGTCTCTGATGAGCAAACTAGACAAAACAGAAGTGTTATCTGCCTTTGAAGCAGCGTACGAAACTGCCAATGGTAAAAAACCTGAAATCACAACTAAACCTGGTTGGTACAGCATTGATGGCGGTAAAAATTTACGCCTAGCTGACGTAGCAGAGCTTACTAAAAAGTTAAACTCTGGTAAAACAACTAAAACGAAAAAACCAAAAGCAGCTGCGCCTGTTAAAGCACAGAAAAAAGCGCCATTCACTGTTGTTACCGAAAACGAAGAAGGTTACACAGCTGAAGAACTTTGGATTGTAATTTTAGCTCGTAAAGATCATGACTGTCGCTTACCGCGTGGTGTTGTTTAATCAACATTTATGATTTTTAAAAGAAACCGCGTTAAGCGGTTTTTTTATGTGCGCGATTTACCGAGGAAGACAGTAACCACTTTGCAGCAAAGCCACAAATAACAATGAACATCGTCCCGACTAATACTGGCATAATTAAAAAGTCCCAACTTTGTCCAGATACAATAATCAGAATAGGGTTAGCACCCGCCGCAGGATGCACTGTTTTAGTGAGCATCATGAGTGTAATTGCAAAACCAACAGCTAATGCAATAGATACACTACCGTCACCAACATAAGTTACAAAAACGATCCCCACAAATGCTGTTAAAAGATGACCAAAAATCACATTTTTTGGTTGTGCTAATGGGCTATTTGGTATGCCAAATACAAGTACTGCCGTTGCGCCAAAAGGTGCCATTAACCACAGTCCATAGCCTCCTATATTATTTAGCCAAGATAAAAAACCCAATACTAGCGCTGAAAAAAAGCCAGCAACACAGGCTAATTTAATATCTTCAATATTCATGCTACATCCTTAAATAAGAGTAGACAAACTTGTCTACCTGGCAATGATAGACAAGTCTGTCTACTTATGTCAAGATACCTTTCAGCTAATATTTAAGGGGTTTTATGAATAAACGAGAGCAAATTATTACAACAGCACTTAATCTCTTTTATAGCAAAGGCTTACATGCTGTGGGTATTAATGAAATTCTAGCCGTTTCAGGTATCGCTAAAAAAACGCTTTATAATCACTTCGCAAGCAAAGATGAGCTAATACTTGCTTGCTTAGCCACGCGTGATAAAAACTTTAATAATTGGCTAGAACAAGTCTGTGAAAAACAAAGTGCCCTTGACGTTGCTAATGGATTATTTAAAGGGTTAACGAGCTGGTTTAATAGTGCAGTGCCGGAATTGGGCGATTTTAATGGGTGCTTTTTTATAAACGCAGCAGCAGAATATCCACTCGCAGCGCATACTATTGCAATAAAGTGTAAAGCACATAAACAAGCTGTACTTAAAATTATATTGAACGCTTTACTTGCCACTCCTCAGCTAAAAAACAATAAAGCTAAAGCCGAAAATGTCGCACAAACATTATTTATTCTAAAGGAAGGACTTATATGCCAAGCACGTGTCATGCATACTCAACCACTTATTATGCCAAGCACTGCGTTGCTAAAACACATAATACAAAGCTAAAAAAGCGGCTATGTAGCCGCTTTCGAAAGATCAAAATAAATTATAGCTTTTCGAAGTAAAGTGGTTCGCGCTCTTTTTTACCCACTTCACTCATTGTCTCTGCATTGAATAATCGACCATTGATCATGGTGTAATCTACTTTATCCGAATCTCGAATATTTTTAAGCGGATCGCCATTTATAACCATTAAATCAGCAAGCTTGCCAACTTCAAGTGATCCTACGTTTTTATCAAGCCCTAAATACTTAGCCGGATCGAGTGTTGATGCACGTATAGCTTCAAGTGATGTCATTCCGCCTTGTGCAAACATCCACATCTCCCAGTGTGCACCTAAGCCTTCACGCTGACCGTGAGCACCTAAGTTAACTAATACACCTAGGTCTTGCAGCTCAGCAGCAACGCGTGCGTTATTAAAGTGATTATAGTGATGATCGGGCGCTTTAATGCGGCGCATAGAGCGTGGTAATAATTGATTTTTTGGCACAAATTTACTTAAACGCGGGTGATTCCACACATCAGTTTTATCGTACCAGTAATTTTCACCCCAAATGCCACCATAAGCCACTACAAGCGTAGGTGTGTAACCTACATCACTTTGCGACCATAACTGCTTTATATCGTCGTATATGTGCTCTACAGGGATTGAATGCTCAATACCTGTGTGTCCATCTACAATCATACTTAAGTTATGTTGTAATAATGAGCCGCCTTCTGGTACTACCATCATTTCAAGCATCCGGCCTGCTTCAATAACTTGTTGGCGCTGCTCTCGGCGTGGCTGGTTATACGACTTAACACTAAATGCACCTACTTTTTTAAGGCGCTCTAAATGAAATTTAGCATCGTCTAACGAGTCAATATGCGACGTATAACCTGGCATATTTGCGCCATATAAAATAGTACCCGTTGAGAAAATACGCGGGCCAACAATCATGCCTGCCTTTTGCATTTCGCTTGCGGTAAATATTTCGGAGGTATCGTTTGATGGATCGTGAATTGTAGTTACACCCAGCGCTAAACCTGCAAAGTTTTTCCAGTTTTGCTCAGGTATAATTTCATCACTTGCTTGCGAGCCATGTGCATGAGCATCAACAATACCAGGCATAATAGTTTTGCCTGTTACATCAATAACCTCAGCACCTTTAGGAATGCTTATATCGCTGGCTGTACCAATTGCTTTGATATGCTTGCCATCAGTGATAATTACACCATTTTCAATAACCTTTTCGCCATCCATAGTTATAATTTTTGCACCAGTGAGCGCAATCATACCTTTAGGCTCTGCCATTTTTTTACTGAAACCGATATTATCGCCACTTTTCACTTTAAAGTCGGTATCTTCGGCTTTGTTAATAGCAAACATTCCTTCAAGGCTTGCATGATAAAGCTCAGGCCCTAATGTCCAATAAAGTTTGTTGCTCTTTGCACTCCAACTAATGTTTTCACCAGCACGAACCGATAACTGCTCTATTGGAAATTGACTGTCTTTAGGCCCAATATTAATTGTTTTACCACTTTGAACAAACGGCGTTATAAATACTTTAAATCGCTCAGCAAAAGCGAGGTATTGCCCATCTGGTGATACTCTAAATTCTGTCGCATGCTCTGACTCGTATAGTTTGCGAACTTTTTTACTTTCAAGCTCTACTACGCTAAGCGTTGGTTTTGGCCAAGGACTCATAATGAAAACACGATCGTTTGCATCTCCAAATTGTGGTTGATAACCACTTTTTGAAATAAGCTCACTTTTACCACCTTTAGCGCTTACGCTATAAACCCCCGGATTAAGTGACCACTTAGGGTTTAAAATACTGCCGCCAGTGGCTTTACGATAAACAACCGTTTTACCATCTGGACTAAACGTTGGCTCTACATACTTGCCTGGCTGCGTAGTAATGGTATCGCCACGGCCACTGCGTGCAGACACAACCTTTACGGACCCTTGCTTGTTATCATCCCATGTGGTGTACACAATTTTTTTACCATCGCGAGAATACTGTGGAAATAATTCGTAATGATCTGTTTGCTTTGTTAAACGCTTAATTTTACCCGACTCTAAATCACGTTTATAAATATGCCCAAGCGCTTCAAAAATTGCCGCTTCGCCATCTGGGCTTACTTGCACATTACGCAGCATTTTTACATCAAACTCATCAGTATCTAAGTTTTGTGTAAAGCGCACCGCTTTTTGAATTTTTTTAGTGGTTTGCACTTTAAAAGGAATGGTTTTTACAGATTTGTCTGCAACATCTAGCTTGTGAATTGTACCACCAGCCCAAAATACCAGTTCTTCATTATCGGGTGTCCATGCAATAGTTGGGTATACACCATGAATAGCCCATGTTTCTTGCATATCTCGCTCAAGCTTATCGTAAAGCTTAGTGTGCTCACCGCTGGTTAAGTCATATAAATACAAGCTAGTTTGAAAGTCATCACGCTTTATATACGCCAGTTTTTTACCATCTGGTGATGGTGTAGGCCTAATAGCACCGCCCATCGTATCGATTACAGTTTCAATTTCACCCGTTTCGCGGTCGTAACGTTTAATTTTATAAATGCCCGCTACAGAATCCTTTGAGTAATGAAAGGTTTTACCGGGTGTTGCATCATGCGAAAAGTATACATAACGACCATCAGGTGAAAACATTGGCTCACCTAAATCTTTTTGATCATTTTCACGTTTTGTAAGCTGAACACCCTTGCCACCGGCTTTGTGGTACAACCACACTTCACCGGCACCTAGTGAACGGCTAGCCGTAAAGTGTTTACGCGCAACTAAGTAGTCGCCATTAGGGCTCCATGCAGGGCTATTTAGTAATCTAAAAGTTTCGTCGGTAACTGCGTGTTGGTTTTCGCCATTTAAGTCCATTATCCAAATGTTATCGCCACCACCTTGATCGGAGGTAAACGCAATACTTTTGCCATTAGGACTAAAGCGTGGTTGCATTTGCCATGCAATATCAGAGGTGAGCTTGGTGGCTGTACCACCACTCATTGGCATAGTGTAAATATCACCAAGTAAGTCAAACACCACGGTTTTACCATCAGGGCTTACATCAATATTCATCCATGTGCCCTGCTCAACGCTAATTGCAGCGTCAACAAATTGCCCCTTAGGTGAATCTACTTGCCATTTTTTTTCGTCTTTTTCAGCGGCATTTACCTGCCCTATCGCTAATGACACCGACAGCGCCAATACTGTATGAAGCATTTTTTTCATGCGTTTCTCTCTTGTTATTGTTGCAGTAAAAACTATTTCACATGATTGCAACAAAAACAAACGCAACTTGCCAGCGTTATATGATAAAGCGCGGTTTATGTAGGTTTAATGCCAAACAATAGGGTCAAATTGATAGTAATTAACTAGCATACTGTAAATTTCAGGATCGTATCGGCGAAGCTCTGCGGGTTTTTCGAGGAAGGTTTCGGTGAGTACAGCAAAAAACTCAGCTTCGTTAGTCGCACCATAGCTGTGAATAACATGCGGCATGCTATAGGCAACATGGCTTTTTAACTGGGTGAAGGCGCGGCTAAATACCCTGCCCCACTCTTTGTAATCTGCTGAGCTTTTTAAAATGGGCGTACCCGTTGTTTTACCTGTTTCTTGATCGAGTTGATGCGCAAACTCATGAAATACCAAGTTATGTCCATCGCTTGGTAAACGATTACCCTCAAGTACATCATGCCAGCTTAAAACGAGTGTGCCGCCAGGCCATGACTCGCCTAGTCTTACCGTATTATGGTAACTCACAAGTCCTGCACTATCGCGAGTTGATTGCGGAGCATAATAAGCACTTGGATATAATAAAATTTCTTTTACATTTCTATATAACGGCCACGGTTTATTAAGTACTAATACACACGCATCGGCGGCAACAATTAACTTCATTGCAGACGTTAGCCTTAAGCCATCACAACCGACAAAGCGTTTTTCGTTTAAAAACCACGTAATATGTCGCTCTAATTTTTCTCTGTCGGCGTCGGTCATTTTTTTATAGATGGGCATGCAACGCAGTAAAATATCTTTTTGCTGCGAATTTAAAGCAAAGTCTTTATATTTACTGCGCCATAATCGGTTTTGAATTGATGGCCAACGCCAGAAAATCACCACAAAAAGAATTAAAACAACAATTAACAGTCCATTTATCATGGGGATTTCCTGAGCTAAGGTATGGTATATAAATATGTCCAGCACACGTGTTTTTCAAGCATACAAGGTTATGTATTTGAATATAAAGTAATTCACATCGCATTGCTTATAGATTACTTATAGATTACTTATAGATTACTTATAAATTGTTTACTGCTTTGCACTGCCGTTACTGATGTGTTTAAAGTTAACCTTTGCAAAAGGTATCAAATGTACCCTGCAATGTGCTTATAAATTTCGCTACGTGCAAACCATCCATTAATGAATGGTGTACATCGATAGCTAAAGGCATTGTGCCTGTGTGTTTATCAAACTGACCAAATACAAATTTAGGAATGCCTAAACTCTGCCCTTCACTAAATGCATGCGAAAACGCACTAAAATTCAGCCACGGCAAAACAGATATATGAATTAAATCAGCCTGCCCTTCTGTTTGAGCAAATGCATCAGAAAATAACGGCTGTAATTTCGCTTTTTTGCTTACGCCACTTGCATGATTTGCAAACTCTTTAAACTCGCCTGTGCTGTTAAAATAACTAAAAACAAACGTATCGTTTTCAGACAACTCAACCACACTTGCGCGAACACTATTAAGTAACCATGGTTGATTATCTATTATACGTAGCATTATTGAATCGTACTCATGGCACGCTTTTAAGGTGCAATATACATACGCTTGAAAAAAAGAAAATTGATTGGTTTTGCAATAGTCGTAAAGTGCTTGAGCATCTAAACGCACACACACATTAAAGTAAGGCTGAGAAAAGTGTTTAAATAATTCAAAGTGTTGCTTTCTAGGCCAATTATCTAAATCGATAGGCTGCATGAGAGAAGTTGAGGGAGTCATAATTTGCCGCACAAAATTAAAAATAAAGTGTACCGCTGTTCAGTAATAATTGCATTAACTTACAGATAAACAAAAGGTGTGCAATTGCACACCTTTATATAAATTCAAACTTAGATTACAGACCGTTTTTAATGATCTCTTGCGCTAATTCGTCGGCAATTAAATGCGTTGATTTTTGCTCTTTTTCGCTACGGGCAAAAATTTCAGTTAACGTATTAAAAATACCTTCAACATGTTTATTAGACGCTGCTGCACTGTAACCTTCTGGCGCTGTTTCGTAATAAACATTAATAATACCACCGGCGTTAATTACGTAATCTGGTGCATATAAAATACCTTTTTCACGAATAACTTCACCGTGACGAGACTCTGCCAGCTGATTATTAGCACAGCCTGCAATAATAGTCGCCTTTAAACGCGGTATCGTTAAGTCGTTAACCGTTGCACCTAATGCACATGGTGCATAAACATCAACGCTTAAGTCGTAAATTTCATCAATACCAACTGCAGTGGCGCCAAAATCATTAACTACACGGTCAATTGCTGCTTGGTTAATATCAGTTACAAACAGTTCAGCACCCGCATCATGTAAATGTTTACATAAACCATAAGCAACAGCACCTAAACCTTGAACGGCCACTTTCACACCTGCAAAATTTTGATGACCACGTTGATGCTGTAGCGCTGCTTTAATTCCTAAAAACGTACCGTATGCTGTAAATGGCGATGGGTTACCACTTTTACCTTCAAGGCCCAGTACGTAATTAGTTTCTTTATTCATAATAGCGACATCAGCACATGTGATATTTACATCTTCTGCTGAGTAATAGCTGCCATTTAATCGCTCTAATTGACGACCAAATGCACGGAATAATTGCTCAGATTTAATTTCTTTTGCATTACCAATAATAACAGATTTACCGCCACCAAATGGTAGGCGCGCTACTGCATTTTTATACGTCATGCCTTTTGATAAACGTAGCACGTCGTAAACGGCATCTTCGTCGTTCGCATAATCCCACATTCTACATCCGCCAACAGCAGGACCTAGATTGGTATTATGTACAGCAATAATTGCTTTTAAACCCGACTCTTCATCAGAACAAAAAACTACTTGTTCATGGTTATCAAATTCAACTCGATTAAACACAGCCACTTAAAATACTCCGAAATAGTTAACCCGTGAGAGGGTATGCGCGCTGGAAATTGACGAGACTTTATCACTTCATATTAGAGTTCGCTACACTCACAGATGATAAAACCGATGAAAACATGACTCTTAGATTAAATAATCAAATTAAAACCTTTATACAGATAAAAAACCCATAAAATCATCATTAGGCAGTTTTAAAAACTGCAAATATAAAAACCACACTAACTTACGTTTACGTGAACGTAATGGCATTGCTATATGTAAAGTTTAATATACAAGTACTAACTGCCCGCTAAGCGCTATATTCTATAGGTTTACAGTAAAAAATGATGATTTAGAACAACTGGTCAGATGTGCAAACCTGATCATAGCTATATCTAAAAAACAAAAAAGCGAGCACCAGGCTCGCTTTTAACAACACAACTTAGGTTATTTTAGCTTGCTATCAAGCTCTTCTATTTTAGCTTTCCAGATTGCAGGGCCTTGTGTATGCGCATTGGCGCCCTCACTGTCTACTGCAACGGTCACTGGCATATCTTCTACTTCAAATTCATAAATAGCTTCCATACCTAAATCTTCAAAAGCAACTACGCGTGCTTTTTTAATCGCTTTAGATACTAAGTAAGCTGCGCCGCCTACAGCCATCAAATAAACAGATTTATGCTCTTTAATAGACTCAACAGTCGCAGGTCCACGTTCAGCTTTACCAATCATGCCTACAATGCCTGTTTTTTCTAGCATCATATCGGTAAATTTATCCATGCGAGTAGCTGTTGTAGGGCCTGCAGGACCAACTGCTTCATCGCGTACCGCGTCTACTGGTCCAACGTAATAAATAAATTTATTATCAAAGTCTACGCCTTTTGGTAAACCTTCACCTGAATTGATCATATCTTGCAGACGTTTATGCGCTGCATCACGACCTGTTAAAATAGTGCCTGAAAGTAAAACGGTTTCGCCCATTTTCCATTCTTGAACATCTTTTTTAGTCAGTGTATTTAAGTCAACACGGCGAGTGCCTTCGCCCACTTCAAATGTTACTTGTGGCCAATCTTCTAGTTTAGGCGCTTTTAAATTCGCAGGGCCAGAACCGTCAAGCGTAAAATGTACATGGCGAGTTGCCGCGCAATTTGGGATCATTACTACAGGTTTTGAAGCAGCATGCGTTGGAGCCGTTTTAATTTTAACATCAACAACCGTTGTTAAACCGCCTAAGCCTTGTGCGCCAATGCCTAACTTATTAGCACGGTCAAAAATTTCTAAACGTAGTTTTTCTTCAGTCGTTTCTGCGCCGCGCTCCATTAGTTCATGGATATCAACCGGGTCCATTAACGACTCTTTAGCCATCACTGCCGCTTTTTCAGCCGTACCACCAATACCTATACCTAGCATGCCTGGCGGACACCAACCAGCACCCATTGTTGGTAATGTTTTTTCTACCCATTCAGCAACGTCATCAGACGGGTTTAGCATAACCATTTTACTTTTGTTTTCAGAGCCGCCGCCTTTAGCTGCAACCATTACTTCTACTTTTCCACCCGCTACTAAATCAATATGCACAACCGAAGGCGTGTTATCTTTAGTATTTTTACGCGTGCCAGCAGGGTCTGCAACAATAGATGCACGTAAAGGGTTATCTGGATTCAAATATGCACGACGAGTACCTTCATCAACCATTTGTTGAACGGTTAAATCTGTTTTATCCCACTTAACATCCATACCTACTTTAACAAAACAGGTAATAATACCGGTATCTTGGCAAAGTGGACGCTTGCCTTCAGCCGACATGCGTGAGTTAATTAAAATTTGTGCAATGGCGTCTTTAGCCGCTTTACTTTGTTCTTTGTTGTAAGCTTTTTCGAGAGCTTGAACAAAATCAAGTGGGTGATAGAACGAAATATATTGCAATGCATCTTCAATGCTATCAATAAAGTCTTGCTGACAAATTGTACTCATAGTGGTTCCTTAAGTTACCGTTACGCGTTGTCGCGTAATCTAAATCAAACCGGTGACGGTGGTTTGCACTGTTTTTTACAGCTTAGTGCTGCCAAAAAATTTGACTTATGATACCCTCCCAGCCCGTTTCGAGCCAGTTCTTAAAGGGGCAGTAAATGCTAAACAATAAAAAAAATTGTATTAAATTAGGCATAACACAAAACTGCATTGACGTTTTTGCGCATTTTTCACATTTGCCTTATGCAATTCTATTAGATTCTGCAAATAGTAATCATATAAACAGCCGTTTTGATATTATTGCCATTGAGCCGCAAAGTACCCTTGAAGTAAAAAATAATAAAAGCTTTTTAAATAATATAGAAAGTAGTGATAACTGCTTTGAAATTATGAATAATGAGCTTTCGCATCTTGATAAAACAAAAGCCGATTACGATTTACCCTTTAACGGCGGCTGGCTTGGCTACTTTGGCTACGACCTAGGCCGTACAATTGAAAACATCCCCACTCGTGCTATTGAAGACATTAATCTTCCCCAAATGGCTATTGGCCTTTACTTAGATGCCCTTATTTACGACAAGCAGCAACAAAGCTGGTTTTATGTATCGCAGCCAAACACCGATCGATTAGCGCTTTATGAGCAATACTTAAATACACACCCTAACTCCCAAGTTAATACGCAGTCCTTTGCCCTAAACAGCGACTGGCAATCAAATATGAGCGAAACGGAATACGCTGCAAAGTTTGCCCAAATTGAGGAGTATTTAAAAAGTGGCGATTGTTACCAAATTAATTTAGCGCAGCGCTTTAACGCTCAGTTTGAAGGCTCCCCTTGGGCAGCTTATATTAAACTGCGTGAGGCAAATAAAGCGCCGTTTTCAAGCTTTATAAATCACCCTCAAGGGGCTATTTTATCAATTTCTCCTGAGCGCTTTATATCTGTAAACAATAACGTTGTAGAAACCAAGCCAATTAAAGGCACACTGCCGCGAAAAGCAGATGCACTAGAGGATCAACGCCAAGCGAAAATACTCGCAGCATCAGCTAAAGATCGCGCTGAAAATGTAATGATTGTTGATTTACTACGTAACGACTTAGGCAAAGTAGCAAAACCAGGCAGCGTTCACGTCCCTTCCCTTTTTGCTATTGAAAGCTTTCCGGCAGTGCATCATTTAGTAAGCACGGTAACCTCAGAACTTGATGAAGGTAAAACAGCGGTCGATCAGCTAAAAGCGGCTTTTCCGGGTGGCTCAATCACCGGTGCGCCCAAAATTAGAGCGATGGAAATAATTGAAGAACTAGAACCACATCGCCGCAGCATTTATTGTGGTTCGATTGGTTATTTAAGTGCATGTGGAAATATGGATACGAGTATTACTATTCGCACCTTGGTGTGCCACAAAGCGCAAATTTACTGCTGGGCAGGTGGCGGAATAGTCGCTGATTCTAAAGTCGAATTGGAATATCAAGAAACTTACGATAAAGTAAATAAAATCCTCCCTTTATTAAAACAGTAGGTCGTTTTGAATAGTGAACACATTATGGCGCGGTTTCTGTTAAGCCCTACAGCTGCGCCAAATCAGTTAAAAGACACACGTAAAAAACGCGCTAGCGCGGTTATGCTGCCAATTATTGATATAGATAACCATGCACATATTTTACTGTGTAAACGCCCTACTTATTTACACCATCACCCTGGGGAGATTTGTTTGCCCGGAGGCAAGTTTGAAGTAAGCGACATTACCCTTCGCACCACAGCACTTCGCGAACTAAAAGAAGAGCTAAATATTGCCCAAAGCAACGTTAATGTATTAGGTCACTTACCTGAGTATTCAACCTTAACGGGTTTTAATATTAGCCCCTATGTGGGTTTACTCAAAAAAAACACCACCTGGGAAAATGACTATAATGAAGTACAAGCGAGCTTTTTGCTCTCTGTTACTGAATTAAATAACGAAGCTAACTGGCAACCCTTACCTTTTCAACGATTTGGGAAAACGGTTATTTTGCAAGGTTTTAAAACGCCGCATGGTTTACTTTGGGGTGCGACGGCAAGCATTATAAAAAACTTTACAAAACAACTCGCCTTACCAGTTTAAATCTTCGTTATTAGTAGTTACACAATCACAATTCCACGTTATCATGCTCGACCGTTCAAAGAGCAGCTTCGTGCTGATAAAACAAAGTAGAGACACACACATTATGATCAGTGCATTTGATATGTTTAGCATTGGTATTGGCCCTTCGTCATCACACACCGTTGGCCCAATGCGCGCATCACGCTTATTTGTTAATGACCTACAAGAACAACAATTATTAGCAAATGTGACCGATATTAAAGTAGAGCTTTATGGCTCTCTTGGTCAAACAGGTGTTGGCCATGGCTCGGGTAAAGCCGTAATTCTTGGTTTAGCCGGTTACGATCCTGAAACAATTGATGCCGATTTAGTCGACGACATTTTAGCAACCATTGAAAAAGATCAGGTTATTTATCTAAACAAAACACACAAAGCCAAATTCCCAAAACAAGGTGCTATTGTTTTCCATCGTCGTAAAACACTGCCTAAGCATTCTAATGCAATGGAAATTATCGCCTCAAACAACGGCGAAAAAGTTTACAGCAAAGTATATTACTCTATTGGCGGTGGCTTCATTGTTACCGACGAAGAGTTTGAAAACGAAAAACAGGCTGCCCTCGATATTAGAGAAGAAAATCCAGCCCCTTTCCCATTTGGTAGCGCAAAAGAACTACTAGAGATGTGTAAAGAGTCTGGGTTTAGTGTTTCTACCTTGATGATGAAAAACGAAAAAACACTGCGCACTGAAGACGAAGTAAAAGACACATTGTTCCATATTTGGAAAGTAATGATGGCTTGTATTGACCGTGGTATGCGCACCGAAGGTATTTTACCTGGCGGCTTAAAAGTAAAGCGCCGTGCGCCCAGCTTATACTTAAAACTAAATATAGAGGTCAGTAACGACCCGCTTCGTGCAATGGACTGGGTTGATTTATTTGCCCTTGCCGTAAACGAAGAAAATGCGGCAGGTGGCCGTGTAGTTACTGCACCAACTAATGGTGCTGCGGGTATTTTACCGGCTGTGCTTATGTACTATCACACATTTGTGAAAGAAGTAGACCGCGATATAGCCACGCGTTATTTATTAACCGCTGCTGCTATTGGTATTTTATATAAAAAGAATGCCTCTATATCGGGTGCCGAAGTAGGTTGCCAAGGTGAAGTCGGCGTTGCGTGCTCTATGGCTGCAGGCGCATTAACAGAAATTGTTGGTGGCAATGTTGTGCAAGTAGAAAACGCAGCAGAAATTGGTATGGAACATAATTTAGGCCTAACGTGCGACCCCGTTGGTGGCTTAGTACAAGTGCCGTGTATTGAACGTAATGCAATGGGCGCTATTAAAGCAATTAACGCTTCACGTTTAGCTATACGTGGCAGTGGCGAGCAAAAGGTATCGCTTGATAAAGTGATTAAAACCATGCTTGAAACTGGTAACGATATGAAAACTAAATATAAAGAAACCGCTCGCGGTGGATTGGCTGTTAATATTATCGAATGTTAATCAGCTCGCTATAAAAAGAAAAAGCCGCCTATTTTTAAAATAGGCGGCTTTTTTATTATTCGTTTAATGTAGTGACATTATTTAACGGGTAACTCTATATCTGCAAATAACTTATCTACGTCATCTTGGTTACGTAATAAGCTTGCTCGCTCCACGCGCTCTTTAGTTAAATGCGGTGCAAAACGTTCGATAAAATCATACATATAAGTACGTAAAAAACTGCCCTTTCTAAAACCAATTTTGGTCGTGCTAGCTTCAAATAAGTGGCTTGCATCAATACACACTAAATCGGTATCGCTTACTTGATCTATCGCCATTGAAGCAACAACACCAACTCCTAAACCCAGTCGTACGTATGTTTTTATAACATCAGCATCGGTTGCGGTAAATACAATGTGTGGTTCAAGCCCGTGTGCGCTAAACGCTTTATCCAACTCTGAGCGGCCCGTAAAACCAAATACATATGTAATGAGTGGATATTGAGCAATATCAGCAACGGTTAAACTATTTGCCTTTTTAGCCAACGGATGGTCTTTAGCGACAACAATACTGCGATTCCAATGGTAGCAAGGCAGCATAACTAAATCTGAATACAAATGCAGTGCTTCTGTTGCAATAGCAAAATCGGCATCACCGCGTGCTGCAGCATCCGATATTTGCTGTGGAGTACCTTGGTGCATATGAAGCGATACCGCAGGGTATTTTTTCATAAACCCTTGAATTACGTTAGGCAAAGCATAACGCGCTTGGGTATGTGTTGTAGCAATATTTAACTTACCTTGATCAGGTAGCGTATGCTCATTAGCAACGGCTTTAATACCTTCTACTTTAGAGAGTATTTCACGAGAAATATTAATAATATCTTCGCCGGCACCGGTTACATGCGTTAAATGCTTACCACTGCGACCAAAAATTTGCACACCCAACTCATCTTCTAACATGCGTACTTGTTTAGAAATTCCTGGCTGCGAGGTAAATAAACTCTCAGCAGTCGCTGAAACATTTAATTTATGATTTTGTACTTCTACGATGTATCTGAGTTGTTGTAATTTCATGGCTGCAAATTTTAACGTTATTATTCATATTATTTATAAAGGCAATACCGCTTAAAACCAAGTGTTATTTACGTAAAATAGCACTTTAGGTCTTTAGGTGTGCAATTATCTGATTAGAGCTCAAGGCTAGCATAATAAATATGCTTCAGGTAGCGATGATTATTCAGCTTTAGTTTATAAGCCCTTAGGCTTACTGCAGTTTATAAAGAGCTCAACCTATCAATTTTTTGGTATATTTTTTAAGTTAATCGGCGCAAAGCTACCCTGTTAACGTATATTTAATGTAAGATTAAATAATTAGGTTATATATCCGAGAATTACACCATGATCGTTTCTATTATAATAGTGCTTATAGTTGCATTGATTGTGATTGCACTTTGGGTAAGTGCTGTACAACAACACAAAGAAAAACAAGAGGCAGAACGCCGTAAAGAGCTTACAAAACAGAAAGCTATAATAGAAGAAACGGAAGAGGCACTAATGAATAGTGCTAACATCCCCCTTTCTGAAAATCTAATTCGTACATTACAGCGCCGTATTTACGAAGCCTTAAATACAATGGTTACTAACTCGCAAACATCTAAAGCACTTAAAAGCCGCTTAAGTGAAGCAAAAACGCACTTATCTAATCCAGTTCAAGATAATAGCAGTGAAGCTTTAACGCTACCGAGTAATGACAAACAACTTGTAGGCCTAATTCAAGGCATTAAAAAATTACGCTCAATTTTACGCTCTGAACACAGCAAAGGTCGTATTGATAGCCAAGTTTTTGTTTTAGAAGATAAACGTCTCGAAAAACTACAACTGCGTATTAATATTGAAAGCCAAATAAAACGGGGCCTATCTGCCCGTTCAGCAAGTATGGTTGGCTCTGCAAGACAGTACTTTGAAAAAGCGCAGGCAACACTCAGTGCAGTCACCTACTCTGATGAATACGTAACAACAAAACGGCTAGAAGTTGAGGGTTACTTAGAGGCAATTAGTGTTGAACTGAGAGCTTCTAATGCAAGCGCACTTAAAAAGAAAACAGAAGAAGAGCAAGACGACTTAGATATACTGTTTGCTCCTAAAAAGAAATGGTAGTGCTTTTATAAAAGCATTAAAAAAGCCTGCACAAATTAAAATTTGTGCAGGCTTTTTTGTATTTTTGTTAGCTATTAAGACAAAAATGCAAACTTGAAAACAAACAAGGCTGTTAATATCCAAACACTAATACTGACTTGATCTTGCTTACCGCACAAGACTTTAACCGCCGTATAAGATATAAAACCAAGTGCAATACCGTGCGCAATCGAAAACGTTAATGGTGTCATTAGTAATACCACAGTAACAGGAATTGCATCGGTCATATCATCCCAGTTTACAAACTTTAAATTTTGCAGCATCAGAACAGCGACATATAAAATAGCGCCTGCCGTAGCATAAGCCGGTACCATTTGTGCAAGCGGTGCAAAAAACATCATTAGTAAAAAGCAAATGCCTACAACTACAGCTGTTAAGCCAGTACGTCCGCCAACAGATACACCAGCAACCGATTCTATATACGATGTAGTCGTAGACGTACCTAGCATCGCACCTGCAATTGTTGCTGAGCTGTCAGCACTTAATGCGCGCCCTAAACGAGGCATGTTACCTTTTTCATCAGCTAAACCTGCTTTTTGAGTTACCGCAACTAATGTACCCGAAGTATCAAAAAGATCGACAAACAAGAAAGCAAAAATAACACTCATCATTGATATATCAAAAGCGGCTGCAAAATCTAGCTGCATAAAAGTAGGCATTATTGATGGTGGCATAGCCATAACACCGTGATATTCAACAAGCCCCAAACTTAAAGCAATGCCAGTCACTAATAAAATACTAATAAGCACGCCACTTTTAAAATCGCGGTATAAAAGCGCTGCAATTACAAAAAAGCTTAATATAGCCAATAACGGTCCTGGAGAAGTAATGTCGCCCAACTGCACTAATGTTGCCGGGCTTGAGACAATAATGCCTGCATTTTTAAGGGCAATTAATGCTAAAAAAGCACCTATACCCGTTGCGATTGCTCGCTTGAGCACCAGAGGTATGGCATTAATAATCCACTCTCTGACTTTAAATAAGCTTAAAAACAAAAATATACAACCCGACATAAATACAGCCCCTAACGCGGCTTGCCAGGTATAACCCATTCCTAATACGACACCATACGTAAAAAAGGCATTTAGTCCCATACCAGGCGCTAATGCTAATGGATAATTAGCCCATAAACCCATTATAAAACAGCCTATCGCAGCTGCTATACATGTCGCTACAAATGCAGCCCCTTGATCCATCCCAGCCTCTGCGAGCATAGCCGGGTTTACAAATACAATGTATACCATAGTTATAAAGGTAGTTAGGCCAGCAACGCATTCGCGTTTAACTGTTGAATTATTTTCGCTCAGTTTAAATAAGGCTTCGAACATAATAAACTTGTGATAGTAAAAAGTGGCGAGATTTTAACATAAAAATTATCTTTTACAGGACATTTTACCTTGCTATATACTAAACTGTTAGAGTAGTTAAAATAATAAATGAACCAATATGCTTAAAACAACACCTTGTGAGCAAGACTTAGAGCAACAGCTAGATAATATTTTAGGTTTTGTTACTCAACCCGAAAATACCTCTGTGCCCGTTGATAATAAAAAAGATGAGCAAAGTACGTTAAATAAAGCCCTATATTATTTAAAAAATAATCAAGCTCCATTGGCTGCAAAATGGATGCGACTTGCTGCAATGGCGGGAAACCATAGAGCACAGTTTTATTTAGGTTTATTTTTTGTGAAAGGTGAAGGCGTGCCACAAAGTGTATTTCATGCTGTAGCTTGGTTAAGCTTAGCAAGTAGCCAAGGGTACGCCCCTGCCACTGCAGCGGTTACAGATATACGCAAACATATCGAAACTAAGCGATTTAAAGATGCTCAGTGTTATGCGGCAAGTTTGTACGAACAAATCCACCAACTCCAGTTTTCTCATATGATCCCTCGCACGAGTGAAAACACATAAGCTAGCTATGGCAGAAGTACTGTATGCAGTGTAAAAAAATACTGTATATGGTTACAAAGATAATCCTATACAGTATAAAACCCCAAAATGAAGACACTACGAAAAAAATTATTTTTAGAATACCTTCTCAAAAACAACCCTATAACAACCTGATTAATAAAGAATTATAAATTAAAAAAATAAAAACAATGATCAAAAGCTGAATAACTGTACAAATAAATAGCATAAAAGGCTTGCACGAAAGCACTGTATAAACTACTGTATATGAATACTGTATAAAAACCCAGTGAGTGAAATTATGTTACAGCCTATTACCGTAAGAACAGTTAAAAGTTACCAACAAGATGAGCAAAGCGATTGCGTGAATTTGATTCAAATTGAAGATGAAATTTCAGCGACCTTTGAGCTTTTAAAAGTATTACACCAATACAATAGCTCTAATGCATGGACGTTACTAATTGCTCCAGATCACGTACCTAGCAAAGCTTTACTTGACTCATGCTCTATTGATACAAGTAAATTACTTGTTATTAGACAAAAGCACCTAGTAAATTTAGAGTATGTATTAAATTCTGCATTACATAACGGAAACTTTGCAGCGGTAATTACCTGGACCGATATAGTTAATAACCAACTACTTACGAATTTATCGTTCGATTTAAGTAAAACGAATACAAAACTATACTGTTTTACTAAAAAGTCTCAAACAACAGAGATATCACTCGCCCAATAAGCTTGTTAAACTAATGTTTTAGACTTTGTATTATTATTATGACTTCACTCAATACCACATTATGTTTTTGCAGCAGTGGGCACAATTATGCTGATTGCTGCGAGCCGCTTCACTTATCTGTTAAGCAAGCTGATTCTCCTGAACAACTTATGCGCTCACGATTCAGTGCTTATGTTATTAAAAATGCAGAATATGTTTATCAAACCTACGCAAAAGAAAAACAAGCTGAAAATCCGGTTAAAGAAATCAATGATTTTGCTAACAGCTGTCGATTTATAAATCTTGATGTAATTGGGTCAAGCCATGATGGCGATACCGGTACTGTAGAATTTAAAGCCCAATATTTTTATCAAAACTTATTTTGTGAGCTCCACGAAAAATCGCAGTTTATTAAAGAAAACACTCAATGGCGTTATTTAGATGGCACTATATATCCTGTTGAAGATATTAAAGTGGGCAGAAATGATGACTGCCCATGTGGTAGCAATAAAAAGTACAAAAAATGTCATAGCGTGTAATAAATAATCTTATTTAATATTTATCACCTACAAGGTGTTTTTAAGTGGCAAAGTGATTTATTAGCTAGCTAAACTTAAAAACACACTTGGTTACGACCTTGCATTTTGGACTCATACATTTTTTCATCTGCGATCTGCAAGGTGTTTTTGTTATTTACGTACGGTTGTAGGGTTGCACCGCCAATACTAATAGTCACAAAGTCATATTCTGAATATCTGTGTAATATTCCTAAATCGACCACATTTTGTTTAATTTTATCAGCAACACAAATCGCACCTTCAGTGCTTGTATGCGGTAAAACAACTACAAACTCTTCGCCGCCGTAACGCGCAACAAAATCGGTTGGCCTTTGCAAACTATTAGTAATAGTTTGTGCAACAAGGTTTAAAACCGTATCGCCTTGCACATGACCATAAAGATCGTTGTATTGCTTAAAGTAGTCTATATCGATGAGTAATAGTGCATAGTCGACTTTTTCTCGTAAGGCGCTTCGTTCCATTTTAGAAAAATGCGCATCAAAATAACGACGATTGAATACCTTTGTTAAATCATCTAGAAATACTTTTTGATTGAGTAAGTCATGTTGAAGTTTCATCGTAATATGGGCGCGCACTCTTCTATATAAAGTTTCCGAGTTAGTTGGTTTCTTTATAAAATCTACAGCTCCGGCTTCCCAGCACTCTTCTTCTTGATTTTCAGATGAGGTTACAAAAATAACGGGGATATCTTGTGTTTCAGATATATTTTTTAATTTTAGACATGTTTCAATACCACTCATTCCTTCCATATTAATATCGAGTAGTATTATATCTGGCGGATTATGTTTACAAATTTCAATCGCATCCTCACCACAGCTCGTTGTTGTTACACTAAAATGCTCTGATAATATTTTTTTTAATACAATTAAGCTTAATAGCTGATCGTCAACGACAAGTACCTTAGAGCTCTTTAAGCTTAATTTCAATTGGTGGTCAGAGTAATTTATCGGCATGGTACAACTGTTTTGTTTTTTTTATTAAACACACCCTATATCACTACATTTTGTTATGCAAATGTTAATAAAGTAAGATTCTACTTATTGGTTACTAATAAAAATGATTTATGGTGAATCTTTAATGCATAAAAACAAAAAATGAGCCACTTGGGCTCATTTTAAAACTTCGAACACTTAATTAAATTAAGTGTTATTCGTCATCATCTAAATCTAACTGTTGACGTTGAGCAGGTCGAGCTAAAATCTCTACATAGAAAGAGGTCAAACCTTGCTTTTCAATTTCGCCAATTTGGTTACTTAATTCAGCAACGTGCACAACTTGCGCATCTTCAGCTGTGTTACCAAACTTACAGTCAAATGCCCAATAGTCAGCATCTTCAGGTAGCGTTTTATTACGCTCTCTTTTCAAATATTTTTTCACTTCGTGCTTTGCAGCATCAACCATACGAGGGTATTTGATTTTCTCGTGATTTAGCGTGAATGTTTTCTTCATTACGTTCCTAATTACCTTGGTTTAATGATAATGGCATTTCATGTCATACCATTTGACGCCATTATAGCAATTGCATTTAATTTTTGGATGCTTTTTTTTCATTAAATCAATTATTAGCAAATATATAAAGCAGACCCGTTATAAAGCATATATTAACTGGTGATTATTACAATCATATATCACACCGCAATGAGCTGAAGTGGTTGATGTAATGCATCATTATTAAGGCTGTCGTAAAAAGCAGCTGCATCTATAGGGGGATTAGCTAGTTGGGTTTGTTCGCTTTTAATTCTTCTTCTGACGGCAAGCTCACAGTTATCTATTATATTAAGTGGAATATGCTTATCATCATTTCTAATCGCAAGTGGTTCAGGGCTTAAGCATTGTCTTAACTTAATACTTGTCATACCACAGTGCTCTCCTTCTTGAGATATTAATGATGCATTAAATTGTCCAACCAACATATTATATTCATCAGGGGCTAAAAGTTGCTTTGGACCTGCGCCAAATTGCTTTCTTAACGCCTCTTCTTCTATAACTAAATTATCTATTTCAGTTTTTGGTAAATGAAATTGACTAAAGTCGAGTGCGTCATGTGACAGCATCGCTAATAATAGTGCAAATTCGCCACGGCGATTTTCATGCACACTATTATTGAGTCTACTGTTTAACTGACTCTCTGTGATTAACAAATCATCTATTTGCATAGTCTTTAGCCGATTGTGGTAACTGATAGATATTTATCGGCTTTATTTCAATTTTCTTTAGCTTTTTTCTTTACTTAAATACGCAATTTGCTATTATCAGCGCCGTTGCATTGGAGGGGTTCCCGAGCGGCCAAAGGGATCAGACTGTAAATCTGACGGCTCAGCCTTCGCTGGTTCGAATCCAGCTC
>NZ_JADYXD010000025.1:0-65266 GCF_015864475.1 Pseudoalteromonas sp. SWXJZ10B | reverse complement strand
CTAAGTAGGTTGGCTGTTAGAACTCAATCTGTACGAGTGCCCACACAGATGATTGCTTTATATTGTTAAAGAACGTTGCGATTATAAAGTTAAACTTTATCTCGCTAGGGCTGCGCATATTACGCTTTCCTATTTTTTTGTCAACACTTAAATTTAAACTTTCTAAAAAGATTCAAACTAAGTTTTACTTAACACCCTGAGTAGTTCGTGCCTCGCTATGCGTTGGCGTTTCCCGTCTCAGTGGGGTCGCATTATAGGGAGATCCGAAAACAGATCAACCCTTTTTTGAAGAAAACTTGAAATAATGTGCTGTTCGCTGGGTATTTGAGCTAAACGCTCAAAAACACAACTAAACTACCATTATTAATAGGTTCATAGAGCTATTTGAAATGAAAGTTGTGGCAACTACTAACGGGTAGAGACACATTTCGATCATCGATGCAGAAAAAACAACCAATAGAGCAAGAGTCGTATTCCTATAATCATTTAAATTAATCAAAAGCTGAGAATTAAATTGATCAGCCTATGTTTAATAATAGTTTTACATATTTTAGGAGGAAGTTTACTTAGGCCGTAATGGTTAACTTTACTCTGAGCTTCTTAGTACCGGTATATTTATAAGAGTACGCACGTTATATCTTTTAATCAGCTGTATAAGTAGAAACTTCGTTAGGGATTGCTCTAATTGTAGCTCAATTCGTGGCGGTATTATTAATAGCTGTAAATCACAATATATAGTGGAAATGATCTTTAACTAGAATCTGATAGGCTATTTTGAATGAATGGTAAATAAAGAGTAATTAGGTAGAGCTATTAAAGCAGCTGTCAAAACAACTTATCAATTCAGAATCTATGAGTCATTGCCCATAATAGAAGGTAATTACTGGTTCATATAGTTTGACAAATTTTAGGCAAGAAAAAGCCGAGCATAGGCTCGGCTTTTAGGTTTCTTTAAGACTTACTCTGCAGACTGTGCGTCTTCTTGAACTGCTTCGCTAGTCGCTGGGCGACCAACTAGTTCAATATAAGCCATTGGTGCATTATCACCAGTACGGAAGCCACACTTAAGAATACGAGTGTAACCACCTGGACGATCCGCGTTACGTGGACCGATTTCACTGAATAATTTACCAACAACTTCATTATCACGCGTGCGAGCAAACGCTAAACGGCGATTTGCTACACTGTCAGTCTTAGCCAGTGTGATTAAAGGTTCAATTACACGACGTAACTCTTTCGCTTTAGGCAAAGTAGTTTTGATGATTTCATGTTTCACCAAAGAACCTGCCATATTGCTAAACATCGCTTTACGATGGCTACTGTTACGGTTTAATTGACGACCACTCTTACGATGGCGCATGACCCTATCCTTCTAACTAAACTAATATAGTGATTTAGATTATTCAGCTAAACTTGCAGGTGGCCAATTTTCTAGGCGCATGCCCAGAGAAAGTCCACGTGAAGCTAGCACGTCTTTAATTTCAGTTAGAGACTTCTTACCTAAATTAGGTGTTTTAAGAAGCTCAACTTCAGTGCGCTGAACTAAATCACCGATATATTGAATTTGCTCGGCTTTC
The DNA here is from genome assembly GCF_015864475.1 of Pseudoalteromonas sp. SWXJZ10B. Classification (NCBI taxonomy): domain Bacteria; kingdom Pseudomonadati; phylum Pseudomonadota; class Gammaproteobacteria; order Alteromonadales; family Pseudoalteromonadaceae; genus Pseudoalteromonas; species Pseudoalteromonas sp. SWXJZ10B. Next base: position 63,689 of record NZ_JADYXD010000025.1, on the reverse strand, counting down.
AAACAATTTGCTGAGCGTACTGTTAATTCAAGGTCATCAACTGGACGAAGTAGAATAGGATCGAATTCTGGCTTCTCTTCTTTCTCTTCTGGCTCAGTTACATCACGTAAATCTACGAATGCATCTAATTGCTCAGCTAAGATAGTAGACGCACGGCGGATCGCTTCTTCTGGATCTAAAGTGCCGTTTGTTTCCATATCAATGATTAACTTGTCTAAATCTGTACGTTGCTCAACTCGAGCTGATTCAACCGAGTACGCAATACGTTCAACTGGGCTAAATGATGCATCAAGCAACAATCTACCAATTGGACGCTCATCGTCATCAGAGGATAAACGACTAGATGCCGGCACATAACCACGACCACGTTCAACACGAATACGCATGCTGATCTCGCTGTTATTTGTAGTTAAATTACAAATAACGTGATCTGGATTAGCAATTGTTACATCGCCATCGTGCTGAATATCAGCCGCAGTAACAGGGCCTACACCAGATTTAGTCAGGGTCAGAAAAACTTCATCTTTGCCTTCTAACGTTACTGCTAAACCTTTAAGGTTTAATAGTATTTCAATGATGTCTTCTTGAACGCCTTCTTTCGCGCTGTACTCATGTAATACACCGTCGATTTCAACTTCAGTTACTGCACATCCAGGCATAGATGAAAGTAATATACGGCGTAAAGCATTACCCAGAGTATGGCCAAAGCCACGCTCTAATGGTTCTAAAACTATTTTAGAACGCGTTGGGTTGATAGCGTCGATGTCGACTAACCTTGGTTTTAGAAATTCTGTAACAGAACCCTGCATTTTATCCTCTCTTAACTCTTAACTTTACTTAGAGTAAAGTTCGACGATTAGTTGTTCATTAATGTCCGCAGACAGGTCTGAACGCTCAGGTAGACGCTTAAAGCTGCCTTCCAATTTCTTACCGTCAACTTCAACCCAAGTCGGCTTTTCACGTTGCTCAGCCAACTCTAGAGCAGCGATGATACGTGCTTGTGTCTTAGACTTCTCACGGATTACAACAGTATCTTCTGGAGTAATTACGTATGAAGGAATGTTCACAACACGACCATTAACTAAAATCGCTTTATGGCTTACTAACTGACGTGCTTCTGCACGTGTGCTAGCAAAACCCATGCGATATACAACATTGTCTAAACGTTGCTCTAAAAGCTGTAACAAGTTTTCACCTGTATTACCTTTAAGGCGAGCAGCTTCTTTGTAGTAGTTACGGAATTGCTTTTCTAATACACCGTATATACGACGTACTTTTTGCTTTTCACGTAATTGTAAACCGTAATCAGATAAACGACCTTTACGGGCGCCGTGCTGACCAGGTGCAGTCTCAAGTTTACACTTAGAGTCGATAGCTCTTACGCCGCTCTTAAGGAACAGGTCAGTACCTTCACGACGACTCAGCTTGAGCTTAGGGCCCAAATATCTTGCCATGTTATTTCTCCTAACCTATTGTTAAACGCGACGTTTCTTCGGTGGACGACAACCATTATGTGGTATAGGCGTCACGTCAGTAATGTTGGTAATACGGTAACCAGCAGCATTCAAAGCACGTACAGCAGATTCACGACCTGGACCTGGACCTTTGATGAAAACTTCTAGATTTTTTAAACCGTATTCTTGAGCAGCAGTACCTGCACGCTCTGCAGCAACCTGAGCAGCAAATGGTGTAGATTTACGTGAACCACGGAAACCTGAACCACCGGCAGTAGCCCATGATAGTGCATTACCTTGACGGTCGGTAATCGTTACAATAGTGTTGTTGAAAGACGCATGAACATGAGCCATACCATCAGCAACTTGTTTTTTAACCTTTTTACGACGAATTGGTGTCTTAGCCATAATACTATCCCCTTATCGCTTAATAGGCTTACGAGGACCCTTGCGGGTGCGCGCGTTAGTCTTAGTTCTTTGACCACGTAGTGGTAAAGAGCGACGGTGACGTAGGCCACGATAACAACCAAGGTCCATAAGGCGCTTGATATTTAAAGTAACTTCACGACGAAGATCACCTTCAACAGTGTACTTGCCAACTGCATCACGCAGTACGTCAAGAATTTCGTCTGAAAGTTCACCGATTTTTGTGGTTTCGGCGATACCAGTCGCTACTAAGATAGCCTTAGAGCGAGTCTTACCTATGCCATAAATAGCTGTTAAACCAATAACTGCATGTTTATGATCAGGGACGTTAATGCCAGCAATACGGGCCACTAACACATCTCCTATATTCGAATTTGGTAATCATCTGTTTGAAAAGCCCGTAAGGATACTCAAACGAAGACCAAATTACTACTAAAAACACAGGCCGAGAAAACTCAGCCTGCACGCTGTTTACTTAACCTTGCCTTTGCTTATGCTTAGGCTCACTGCAAATTACGCGTACTACACCAGCACGTTTAATAACTTTACAGTTACGGCATATTTTCTTAACGGAAGCACGTACTTTCATTGCTCAACTCCGTAAACTGACCTTATCGACCGTAGCCTTTAAGGTTCGCTTTTTTCAGCACAGAATCATACTGATGAGACATCAGGTGAGTCTGTACTTGTGCCATAAAGTCCATGATTACTACAACGATAATCAAAACTGATGTACCGCCGAAGTAGAATGGCGTTTGCCACGCCATCGTCATGAATTCAGGCACCAGACAGATAAAGGTTATATACAAAGCACCTGCCAATGTCAGGCGTGTCATCACTTTATCAATGTATTTAGATGTCTGCTCACCTGGACGAATACCTGGGATAAATGCGCCAGATTTCTTAAGGTTATCTGCTGTTTCACGTGGGTTAAAAACCAACGCTGTGTAGAAAAAGCAGAAGAAGATAATAGCCGCAGCTAAAACAAGTGAGTACAACGGTTGACCTGGGGTCAACGTAGTAGCAACAGCTTGTAATACATCAGCGACTGGACCTTCACCTTGGCCGAACCAGCTAGCAATTGTACCAGGGAACAGAATTATACTGCTAGCGAAGATTGGTGGAATAACACCCGCCATATTTACTTTTAGTGGTAAATGCGTGCTTTGAGCAGCAAATACTTGACGACCTTGTTGGCGTTTAGCGTAGTTAACAACAATACGACGTTGTCCACGTTCGAAAAACACTACAAGATAAGTAACAGCGAATACGATTACCGCAACCATCAACAGTACAAAAACATTCAAATCACCTTGGCGCGCCATTTCGACTGTCGAACCAATAGCAGACGGCAAGTTAGCTACAATACCAACAAATATTAGAACAGAGATACCGTTACCGATACCGCGCTCTGTTATTTGTTCACCCAACCACATAAGGAACATAGTACCAGTTACTAAACTCACCACTGCGGTGAAATAGAAACCCATACCAGGGTTAACAACTAACCCCTCCATCATGCCCGGTAAGCTAGAAGCAATACCGATTGATTGAATAGTAGCTAGCACAAGCGTGCCATAGCGTGTGTACTGGCTAATTTTTTTACGCCCTTGCTCACCTTCTTTCTTAAGCTCTATAAACGGAGGATACATATGCGTTAATAGTTGCGTAATAATCGAAGCCGAGATATACGGCATAATACCCAGTGCTAACACTGAAGCTCGCTCAAGTGCACCACCACTGAACATGTTGAACATCTCAACAATGGTGCCCTTTTGTTGCTCGAAGAAATCGGCAAGTACAGCGGCGTCAATCCCAGGGATCGGCACAAATGAACCTAGACGGTAAATTATGATAGCACCCAATACGAAGAGTAATCGGCGCTTCAATTCCGAAAGTCCACCTTGTGCACTTTTTGTATCTTGACCTGGTTTAGCCATTAGTACTTCCTTAGTCTTCTACCTTGCCTCCGGCAGCTTCAATAGCTTCGCGAGCACCTTTAGAGGCTTTAAGGCCTTTAACGGTAACAGCGCGTGAAACTTCGCCAGATTTAACAACTTTAACGAAAAGAACGTTCTTTTTAACTAGACCAGCTGCTTGTAACGCGCTTAGGTCTACCACATCGCCTTCTACTTTAGCGATTTCAAAAAGGTTTATTTCTGCAGATACTAAAGATTTGCGAGAAGTAAAACCAAATTTAGGTAGACGACGTTGCATAGGCATTTGACCGCCTTCAAAACCAACGCGTACTTTGCCGCCAGAACGTGATTTTTGACCTTTGTGACCACGACCACCAGTCTTACCTAGACCAGAACCGATACCACGACCAACACGTTTTGGAGCAGTTTTTGAACCTGCAGCAGGTGAAAGTGTATTCAAATGCATCGAATTAACCCTCTACCTTAACCATGTAAGAAACCTTGTTTATCATACCACGTACACATGCTGTGTCTTCTAACTCAACAGTGTGGTTGATACGACGTAAACCAAGACCGCGTAATGTAGCTTTATGTTTCGGTAAACGACCGATAGAGCTTTTTACTTGTGTTACTTTTACAGTTTGATTTGCCATGGTTACCCCAGTATTTCGTCTACGCGAAGGCCACGTTTTGCAGCGATTGACTGTGGAGAATTCATATTCTCAAGAGCCGAAATCGTTGCACGTACCACGTTGATTGGGTTAGTAGAACCGTAACATTTAGAAAGTACGTTCTGCACACCAGTCACTTCAAGTACTGCACGCATAGCACCACCTGCAATGATACCAGTACCTTCAGATGCTGGTTTCATGAACACTAGTGAGCCAGCATGACGTCCCTTAACAGGATGCTGTAATGTGTTGCCATTTAGGTCTACGTTGATCATGTTACGACGTGCTTTTTCCATTGCTTTTTGAATAGCAGCTGGAACTTCACGTGCTTTACCATAACCGAAACCTACTTTACCTGCGCCATCACCAACTACAGTTAGTGCAGTAAAGCTAAAGATACGACCACCTTTAACTACTTTAGACACACGGTTCACCGCGATTAGCTTTTCAGCTAGATCAGGCTGTTGTTGCTTTGCTTCTACGTTAGCCATAGTCTACTCCTAGAATTGCAAACCGGCTTCACGCGCAGCATCAGCTAGCGCCTTCACACGGCCGTGATATTTAAAGCCACTGCGATCAAAAGCAATCTTTTCGATGCCTTTGTCAGCCGCACGTTCAGCAACCGCTTTGCCAACTGCTTGCGCAGCTTCAACGTTACCGGTGCCTTTAACTGTTTCGCTAATAGCCTTTTCAACAGTAGAAGCAGCAGCCAGTACATTACCCTCAGCATTTACAACTTGAGCGTAGATGTGACGTGGCGTGCGGTGGATAACAAGACGCGTTGTGCCTTGTTCAATATAATTTCTACGAGTGCGTTTAGCACGACGTAGACGAGCTGTTTTTTTATCCATCGTCTTACCTTACTTCTTCTTAGCCTCTTTACGGCGTACATTCTCATCTGAATAACGAACACCCTTGCCTTTATAAGGCTCAGGTTTACGGTATGCACGAATGTTAGCAGCTGTTTGACCAACTAACTGCTTATCTACGCCCTTAACTAGAACTTCTGTTTGGCTTGGAGTTTCAATCGTAATTCCTTCAGGAACTGCGAAATTAACTGGGTGTGAGAAGCCAAGAGTTAAATCTAATGTTTTACCCTTAGCTGCAGCACGGTAACCCACGCCTACTAACTGAAGTTTCTTCTCGTAACCTTCATGCGTACCAACAACCATGTTGTTGATTAGAGCGCGAGCAGTACCTGCTTGAGCCCATGCATTAGCTACGCCATCACGAGGTAAAGTAGTAATAACGTTGTCATTAACTTGTACTTCAACAGCGTTGTTGATAGTACGAGTAAGTTCACCGTTTTTGCCTTTAACTGTGATTTCCTGGCCTTTTAATGTAACTTCTACACCGGCAGGAACAGTAATTGGTGCCTTTGCTATGCGAGACATAGTTCCCCTCCGATTAAGCTACAAAACCAATGATTTCACCACCAACACCAGCACTACGTGCTGTGCGGTCTGTCATTAGGCCTTTAGAAGTTGATACGATAGCGATACCAAGACCACCCATTACCTTAGGTAATTGGTCACGTTTCTTATAGATACGTAGACCAGGGCGACTTACACGCTGGATATTTTCAATTACAGCTTTGCCTTCGAAGTACTTCAATTCGATAGAAAGCTCAGGTTTAGTTTCACCGTTAACGGCGAAATCTACGATATAACCTTCGTCTTTTAGTACTTTAGCTAATGCTACTTTCAGCTTTGAAGTTGGCATCGTTACAGATACTTTCTTCGCTGATTGACCGTTACGAATTCGTGTGAACAAATCCGCGATAGGATCTTGCAAGCTCATAGTCTTACTCCCATGATTCTATTACCAGCTAGCCTTTTTAAGGCCAGGAATTTCACCGCGCATAGCTGCTTCGCGAACTTTAATACGGCTCATGCCGAATTTGCGAAGGAAACCATGTGGGCGGCCCGTAATGTTACAACGATTACGTTGACGTGCAGGGCTAGAATCACGAGGTAAAGCTTGTAGCTTAAGTACCGCGTCCCAACGATCATCTTCAGATGTATTAACATCACTGATGATAGCTTTTAGTGCTGTGCGCTTTTCAGCGAACTGAGCAACTAGTTTTGTGCGCTTTGCTTCGCGCGCTTTCATAGAATTCTTTGCCATAACCCTACCCTTATTTCTTAAATGGGAAGTTAAACGCTTCTAACAACGCACGGCCTTCCTCATCAGATTTCGCAGAAGTAGTGATAGTAATATCCATACCGCGTACACGGTCTACTTTATCGTAATCGATTTCTGGGAAGATGATTTGTTCACGTACGCCCATGCTGTAGTTGCCACGTCCATCAAAAGACTTAGCACTTACGCCACGGAAGTCACGAATACGTGGGATAGCGATTGATACCAAACGCTCAAAAAAGTCCCACATACGCTCGCCGCGTAGGGTTACTTTACAACCAATCGGGTAACCTTCACGCACTTTGAAGCCAGCAACAGATTTGCGTGCTTTAGTGATTAGAGGTTTCTGACCAGAGATTGCTGCTAGATCCGCTACTGCGTTATCTAAAATCTTCTTGTCAGCTAGGGCTTCGCCCACGCCCATATTCAATGTGATCTTTTCGATCTGAGGGACTTGCATGACAGAGCTGAAACCAAACTTCTCTTGAAGTTCCGCAACTACTTTGTCTTTATATACTTCATGCAGTTTCGCCATCATTCTACTCCAACTATTAGATAGTTTTACCAGTAGATTTAAAGATACGTAATTTCTTACCATCTTCAATCTTGAAACCTACACGATCAGCTTTACTCGTTTCCGAGTTGAAGATCGCAACGTTTGATGCATCCATAGATGCTTCTTTCTCAACAATGCCGCCAGCTTGGTTCAATTGTGGAACCGGCTTTTGGTGTTTCTTGATCAAGTTTATGCCTTCGACAAAGATTCGACCAGATTCAGTAACAACTGAAAGCACTTTTCCGCGCTTACCTTTGTCTTTACCTGCTAGTACGATTACTTCGTCATCACGACGTATTTTTGCTGCCATGATTGGCTCCTTACAGTACTTCTGGGGCTAGTGAAACGATTTTCATGAACTTATCATTACGAAGTTCGCGAGTCACAGGGCCGAAAATACGTGTACCAATTGGCTGCAAGTTATCATTTAAGATAACAGCCGCGTTGCTGTCAAAACGGATCAAAGAACCATCTGGACGGCGAACACCTTTTCTGGTACGCACAACTACCGCGTTTTTAACATCACCTTTCTTCACTTTACCGCGAGGAATAGCTTCTTTTACAGAAACTTTAATGATGTCGCCAATCGCTGCGTAGCGACGGTGTGAACCACCAAGGACTTTTATACACTGCACTTTGCGAGCGCCGCTGTTATCAGCAACTTCCAGCTGAGTTTGCATTTGGATCATGTTAATGACCTCCGGTGTAGTAATTACAACGTGTCTAAAATTCGTTTAAAAATCAGACATTTCGATTAAATCCCAATCAAAAAACAAACGAGTTGTCTCTTAAGGGCGGGCAATTGTACCAGCATTGAGGGGGTAGCGATAGGTTATTTTTTAATTAATTTGGAGTGTATGGTTATTAAAGTTGAGTAATTACGGCTATGTAGCTATTTTACAGATGGTTACAAAACAAACAAGGCACTATATAAGTGCCTTGTTTACGTTAGCTGTAGTTGATTAACCAAATAAACCTTTTAATTTATCTTTAATCTTATCTTTTGCTTTGTCTTTGGCTTTTTCTTTAGCCTCATCGACTTTCTGCTTAGCTTCATCTTTGAGCGCATTGCCTACATCAAGCTTTATACCAACATCGTGGAAAGGCCCTTTTATACGTAGTGGTATTTTAAAACCAGTGCTGTCATCAGTGGTTCCCTGTCCTTCGATTGATCCAACTATGCCTGTAACCAAACGGTAATTAACTGTTGTTTGTGGTAAATCAACATCGCCTTCACCTGATATTCTAACGAGTGGGCTAATAAGTGATAAATCAGTATTTTTACCAACACCATTAGTAAAGTTAAAACTTCCAGTCAGTGCAGAGAAATCTGTTTGCTCTGATTCTTCAAACCCAGTATCCAGCCCTTCAGACGCAGCACCAAAGTTTCCTGAAATGAGTTCCTTACCTTTACGAACCATCTCAGCTATATTCGCACCTTTTACGGCTCCATCAGCAAACTCAAATCCAAGTTTTCCGTTAAGCGCACCAATAAACGACTTTTGACTTTGGCCAGTTGTGTTTAGGTTCCAATTTAAAGACCCCTTACCCATTAGCTTGTCAAAACCTGCCGCATCAGTTAATAAAGGCTGTGCATCTATACCAGCTAAGTCAAAGTTAGTTGATATTTTATAAGGTACTTGTTGTGCGTTTACATTGATAACGCCTTTACCTGACCCTTCATAAGCAGAAAAGCTATCTAGGCTTAGTTTTGCAATGCTATTTTTTAAAGCAACAGTAAATTGATTTGCGCCCAACTTAATATCGTTAGCTTTTAATCCACTTGAACGAATAACTACATTCGCATCTAGTGAATTTAACGCACTTAGATCAATTTTAGTGTCATCCCATACTATTGGCTCCGCAGGCTTATCATTTTGCTCTACTGGCTCTTCTTGTTTTGCTACTGCTTCAGGCAGGTACGGGTTTAAATCAAGCATACCTAAATCAATATCAGCATTTACAGCTAAACGCTTACCTAGGTTAAGCTCGCTCTTACCTTTTATTTCCAATGCGTCTAACGTCGCAACTAAATCTTCTAAATTAAATTTCTCACCTGCTAGGTGCATTTTACCGTTTACACTAAATGCGTTAAAAGCATTGTCTTTAGCGTTTAACTCTACACCTTGCCATTTCGCAATGTTTTTAACTGACTCACCATTTAATGCTAACTGACCTTTAATATCTTGGCCTTGCTTAGCGATGCTCCCTTCGAACGTTAGATCAACTAAACGAGAATCTAAGGTTTGTTTAACATTAAAAGTGGTGCCTTCAATTGCTTTAGCCGGAGTATCTAGTTTTATATCAAGCTCAAAACGTTCTTGCATATAAGTAATACCGCCTTTTACTTCTAATGTTTTACGAAGTGAAGGAAGTAAAATAGCGAGCTCTAGATCACTAATTTGTTGTTTAGCACCTGTTTGGCCATCTAGGTAAGTAAATGTACCGCCATAAATAGCAACCTCACCTAATTCAATATCAAAGTTATCTGGAAGCTTTATCGCTTCACCTGATTGGCTTTGCTCTTTAGGTTGCTCTGCAACTGCATCAAACAACTGCCAATTAGCTTTACCATTTTTGTCGGTTTCTAATAGAATATTTGGTTCGTTTATAACAAACTTATCTAATTTAAACTCACCACCAAATAATGAAAACCAAGGTATGTGTACAGCAAGCTGTTTCATACTCGCCATATCGGCGCGCGAACCTGATTCCATGTTTGCAAAATGCACGTCGTTAAGTTCTAACTTTAATGCAGGGAATACGCTAAGTGTTTTATCACCTTTAATAGTAAGAGTACGCCCAGTTGTTTGTTCTACCTGCTGCGACACTTTATTAAAAATAGTATCAGTAGGGATTAAAAACGGTGCGGCGGCAATGAGTGCTATACATAGTAAAAGTATTACACCTACAATTTTAAGTAAGGTTTTCATGATCGTCCTTTCAAACGTGCAAATAATGTTCTTATCATAGCGAGTGTTAGCCTTAAAATCATTGTAGTTATGATAAAAAAGCACTTTATTGAATTTTACAGTCTCTGTATGAATCGCTCCTGAAACATTTTAATACCTCTAGGTTGCATTGAAGACTCTATAAATAAAGACTTAAATACCGCTGATACAATTATTTATTAAGTACGTGGTCTTCGCTTTATTATGCTGTTCTAGTTTTTGACACTTTTGCTTCTGATATACCACTCTTAATAATGCTACATTTAATATGGCTATTATATTTTAGGCTCATGGGCTTTCGTTTATTAGGCAATAGCAGAATTTAAGAACAAAATACGCGAAACCAAATAGCAACATTTTTGTAAATTTGCCAGATTGTCGCAATAAGAGCTCGCTGATACGATTAACTTTTCGAGCAAAACAATAAGTACAGTAGAAATATTACGGCTTACGCCGTCGTTCATAGTTGCCCTAAAAACAACTCAACATTTTAGTTGAGAGTCTCTTTGTACTAAATGAAAATGATTAATACATGTTAAAGCGTTAGTCTCATTTTATTAGCAAAAATACCGATTTAGTCATTTCAATTACAACGGATGAAGGACAGCGCTGTTGTTATTAGCGTAATTGCGCTAAAATAGACCAGCAAAAAAATATATATCTAAACCGGAGATTCTACAAGGCATGAAAAAACTGCTAATTTCACCGTCAAAAATGACGCTAGGCGAACAAGAAAACCAAATCTATCAGAACATTCTGAAGCAATCTTCAGAGTTAAGCCTTAACCTTATGGCCGTGAAAGTAGAAAACCACCCTGATGATTTTTTACCTTGGTGTTACGAATTGCTAAATGCTAGCAGAGATCGTATGAACTACGATTTACTAGAGCCACAGCAATTGCCTGTACTTAAAAAGCTACACGACCAGCTTATTTCAGCTATCAGCTTTTTACAGGTTAAAACTTTACGTATTGCTCCTTGGCCTGTTGTAAGTGTATTTGTAGAACAACACAAAGACGTTATTGCACTTGATGAACAGCTTCGTTTAGTAGACTACATTAAAAGCATTCGTGAACAGTCTCTTAAAGATATGATCCCTGAAGATTTACTTGCGTTTAGCGGTAAGCACATGGCATCACTTGATCCAAGCACATACAACTTTGACGTTGAATGGTTTGCATCTACAAAGAGTGCAAAGAGCTTCCATCAAATGCTTGGTGATTTACCAGGTGCTTTTGACGACGCACTAGTAAATATTCCGCTTGAAGGTGATATTACTCAATATGAGTATCAACAATTTGTTGCTGCTTATTCAAAAATATTCACCGACAACAACGAAAAACCAACACTTGCGCCTGCAACTCGTTTGCTTGCAATGCGTCGCCCTGATTTATTTACTCCGATTACAAATAATCGATTAGATGCTTTATGTGGTGCCCTTGGTGTTTCTAAACTTAAAAATAGTGATTTTGAGCGTTACTGGCAAGATATCGTAAAAGGTATTCAAGCTATGTCATGGTACAAAATGGCTAAACCGAGTAATGAGTTAGAAGAACAATTAGTTGCTATTAAAGCGCTAATCCCATGTTTCTTTCACTATGCTGATGCTAAAACACCAGATAACTCTAACTACATTAAACTGCTAAGCAAGCCTAAGCGTACTACAACTACAACAGGTAAAACTCAACGTAGAGGTAAAGAGTCTGCAGAAATTTTAGTAGACCGCGCACTTGCCGCTGACGATATCCCTGAACATATTCGCAGTAAACGTGATTCAATTGTAAGTGAAGTTCAAAAAGGTCGCAGTGTAAACGAAACAATTAGCCTTATGCGCACTATTTTTGGCTAAAAAACCTTTCCTAGCTGTACTTTAATAGTACAGCTAGGTTAGTTTATGCATCAGCAGCGTGCGACAGAAAATCAAAAAACTTCCTTCCAAAAACATCATTTCATCATAAGCAATTGTTTTAATAGCATTAGTTTTACTTAAAAATAATTAAAACGAGACTGGCACATACAGTGCTATTACCTTCCCAGTTAAATAATAAAAATGCACCCAGTTAAAAGGTCAAAGCAATACATAATAAAACCTTGGTATGCAAAAGTCATATAGCGGGAATGAAACATGCTAAAACTACAAAAAACAATACTCTTCGGTGCACTGGCGTTTGCAGGCATAACATCAACAACGACATTTACAGAGGTAACTGCAAATGCAGCAGCAACCTCCAACCACTTATGGCGTGTCAAGAGCAAACAGGAGGCGACGCTGCTATTTCGGGTGGAATTGATTACGCTAACGAGTCCGGCTTTTATGCAGGTACTTGGGCTTCAAATGCATCGTGGGCAGATGAAATGACCTATGAGCTTGACCTATATGCAGGCTTTAGTGGCGCAATCAATGAAAGCGTTAGCTATGATGTTGGTTATATTTACTATGCCTACCCTGATGCTGCTTCAGAAGCTGACGCAGATTTCTCTGAGGTTTACGGGATTATCAGTGTAGAAGGTTTCACTTTTGGTGCTTCGGTATTAGCAACTTCAGCTGCTAGTGGTGATGGTTCCGACTTTGGTGATTCACTTTATTTAACAACAGACTATGGATTCGCTATTGGTAGTAATGGAACTGAAATAGCGCTGCATTTGGGGCATTACTCAGGCGGCTTTATTGGTGATGACAACATCATCGATTACGGCGTTTCAATCTCTAAGGATGGCTTTACTTTTGGCTTATCTGATAATGATATCGATGGCTCAGATTTAAAAGCTTACGTTGTCGACTCTGCAGACTTTAGCCTATAAAAAAATGTGTTACTTGCTGCAACACTAAGGGCCGCAAGGCCCTTTCTCATATTTAAACCACCTAGAAAATAGTTATTTACAAAAAAAACAATAAGGTAACATTAAAGTTCGAAATCACGATTAAGGATTATTATGAATTTATCAAAAAAAATTACAGTTATTTTAGCGTTTTTTTAATCACAATGAGTACATTTACCTATGCAACAATGACATGCCGTTGCACCTCAGGTAGCATGACGGTTGTTCATGGTGAGGGTGGTACAGTTAGCTATTTGTGCTCTGGTGGTGGTCAAGTTTCTTGTATGATACGGTTGGAATAAGCATCATTTAGAAAGGCGTATGCCTTTCTCTTCTAAGGATAGTAAAATGAAATACATATTTTTAATTGCACTTGTTTTTGTCGCCATTCTTGGTATTGGTATTTTAAACACTGGGCAGCCTTCAGATCCTCCGCTAACCCACATACAACCAACTGATGAAGCCATTCTTAGTAATGAAAAAGCTAAGCCTCCAATTGAGCCAAACACCCTATTAAGTAAAGCCTCTGAACCATCTGTCAAACAGCACAAAGTTGTAGAGCAAAAAGTGGCAGCGATATCTAAATTGCCTATTTCAAGCCCTAACGCTTTCTCTGAAGAATTTGTTTCAACTGAGGGTGGAAAAGAATTTGTTTCAACAAAAGCATTGGACGACGTATTTAAAAATGATACTTCAATATTACTGCAGCGTATGTCTAATATTGAATACTCTGAAATAGCACAAATACGTAAAGATAAGCTAAACGATTTTATTCTAAATGAATTAAAAGACGTCACTATTTTACAGCAAGATCTAGAGTGTGCAGGGAAGGTTTGCGCACTAGAACTTACTTATACACAAAGTAGTAATCAAGCATCTATTGAGGCTCTTTCAAGTTTTTCTAAAAACTATTCTTTTCAGCAATTTACTGAAACCGAAAGTGGTGATAAAAAATTAAAAGCATTATATATTGAAACTGAAGACCCTAGCCTATTAACTCTTTTAAATAACTAATTCACGCTGACAAGTATAATACTTAAAGCTATTTTCAGTCCTATATTAGAGTCTAGTTTTCCTGCTATAAAGCAGTAAAACTAGACCCCATAAGTATATTAAGTCACGAATAACCGGCATCAATCACTGCCCACTTTTAAAAATACCAAAGAATAGCTCACGTCCACTATTTTATGGTATCAAGCTGGGTTCATTTGTTTTATAACAATCTCTGCAGCTTTAAGGCTAAATAATATTTAAGTATGCGCCGTTTGCCATGCTGAGTGAATTCTCATTACAGAGCAAGCGATTAGCTTTTTACAGGCTAAAGCTTTACGTATTGCTCCTTGGCCTGTTGTAAGTGTATTTGTAGAACAACACAAAGACGTTATTGCACTTGATGAACAACTTCGTTTAGTAGACTACATTAAAAGCATTCGTGAGCAATCTCTTAAAGATATGATCCCTGAAGACTTACTTGCGTTTAGCGGTAAGCACATAGCATCACTTGATCCAAGCACATACAACTTTGACGTTGAATGGTTTGCATCTACAAAGAGTGCAAAGAGCTTCCATCAGATGCTTGGAGATTTACCAGGTGCTTTTGACGACGCACTAGCAAATATTCCGCTTGAAGGTGATATAACTCAATATGAGTATCAACAATTTGTTGCTGCTTATTCAAAAATATTCACCGACAACAACGAAAAACCAACACTTGCGCCTGCAACTCGTTTGCTTGCAATGCGTCGTCCTGATTTATTTACTCCGATTACAAATAATCGATTAGATGCTTTATGTGGTGCCCTTGGTGTTTCTAAACTTAAAAATAGTGATTTTGAGCGTTACTGGCAAGATATCGTAAAAGGTATTCAAGCTATGTCATGGTACAAAATGGCTAAACCGAGTAATGAGTTAGAAGAACAATTAGTTGCTATTAAAGCGCTAATCCCATGTTTCTTTCACTATGCTGATGCTAAAACACCAGATAACTCTAACTACATTAAACTGCTAAGCAAGCCTAAACGTACTACAACTACAACAGGTAAAACTCAGCGTAGAGGTAAAGAGTCTGCAGAAATTTTAGTAGACCGTGCCCTTGCTGCTGACGATATTCCTGAACATATTCGCAGTAAACGCGATTCAATTGTGAGTGAAGTTCAAAAAGGTCGCAGTGTAAACGAAACAATTAGCCTTATGCGTACTATATTCGGTTAAACCTTCTAATTTAGCCGTACTTTTATGGTGCGGCTAGGTTAATTTATGCACCACCAACGTGCGCAACATCTTCCCTAATGTTATACCCCTTCCCTATTCATAAAATGCAAGCTCATGTTTTTTAATATATAAAAATAATTTTTAGTAAAAATAATGAAGCTGGCACATACAGTGCAATTATCCCGTTAGTTAAACAATAAAAAGCCGTCAGCCTAAAGGTTCCGATTACATAATAAAAACCTTGGCGAGCAAAAATCATATAACGGGAAATGGACA
Source organism: Pseudoalteromonas sp. SWXJZ10B (assembly GCF_015864475.1). Taxonomy (NCBI): domain Bacteria; kingdom Pseudomonadati; phylum Pseudomonadota; class Gammaproteobacteria; order Alteromonadales; family Pseudoalteromonadaceae; genus Pseudoalteromonas; species Pseudoalteromonas sp. SWXJZ10B. The sequence goes on along the minus strand of NZ_JADYXD010000025.1, from coordinate 48,264 downwards.
TGCTAAAACTAAAAAAAACCATCGCTATAAGTGCTATAGCATTAATGGGCGCAACATCTTTAACGTCAACAGCCGTACATGCTGAAGTAACTGCTAATGCAGCGGCAACATCAAACTACTTATGGCGTGGTCAAGAGCAAACTGGGGGCGATGCAGCTATTTCAGGCGGTATTGATTATGCCAATGAATCGGGCTTTTATGCAGGTACTTGGGCTTCAAATGCATCGTGGGCAGATGAAATGACCTATGAGCTTGACTTATATGCAGGCTTTGGTGGCGATATTAACGAAAGTGTTAGCTACGATGTTGGTTATATTTATTACGCTTACCCAGACGCAGCTTCTGAAGCAGACGCAGATTTCTCTGAAATTTACGGTAGCATCAGTGTTGAAGGCTTTACCTTTGGTGCTTCTGTATTAGCAACATCAGCTGCAAGTGGTGATGGTACAGACTTTGGTGATTCACTTTACCTGACAGCTGACTACGGTTTTGCTGTTGGCAGTAACGGCACTGAAATGGCACTTCACTTAGGCCATTACTCTGGTGATTTTATTGGCGATGATAATATCTTAGATTACGGTGTATCAATTTCGAAAGACGGTTTTACTTTTGGTTTGTCTGATACAGATATGGATGATTCAGATATTAAAGCTTACGTTGCTTATTCTGTAGACTTTAATTTATAAGAAAGAATGTGTTACTTGCTGCAACACGAAGGGCCTTTTGGCCCTTTTCTCGTTTTATAGCTGTTTAGCTTTAAATGGTACCTTATTACATTGTACTTCTACTGTTTTAGGGTACCAAGCTGGGCCGATTTGATTCACAACCACCTCAGCTAAACCATTAGTAAACGATTTATACGTATGAACGCTTTGCCACTCCCCTTGTGGGCAATGTGTTGTTAAATCTAACGGCTCTGATCCCTCGTACAACGCAAGTGCAAAATTATGATGCCACTGTGAGCTTTTTAGCGTTTTATTGCTTACTTTGCTCTGTATACCGTTATCAAAGTAAATATTTGTACACCCCGTTAAAATAATCAGTGTGCAACCGGCTGCAAATAGCTTGATGCTCATAATGTCTCCCCTAGTATTTGCTCTTGGCACCACACTTTAATGGTATGGGGCGAGTATATTCCAAGCGTAATTAAACTCAGCGCTCCATCACTAAACGTTTGTTGTGACTGCATTTGAATAACCGGTGTATTTGAACATATTTGTTTTACGTCTACGCGTTGCTCGCCTACCAATCCCCAAAAGTAAAATGAGCGACTATCTTCGTAATTAGCTTGGCTCGTTATTTTTGCTGTTGCCTGTGGCTGAATGGTTACCGCAGAACAAGCACTCAGGCTTAATGCTATCGCCCCTATAATTAATGGTTTCATACTCTTTCTTATAAACTAAATACCAGTAAGGTAACTTTATAAGAGAACATAAAATATTAGCGTAAAAAGCTGTGGGGAATATGTAGAAACGCTATGAAGTTTTATACAGTTTATTACACATAAAGGCCGCATAAATGCGGCCTTTAAATTAGTCAGTTTAAGTGGTTAGTAGATAGACCTTAAAATTTAGCTAGGTTATTTTTACTGTCCTTGTCGACTAGCTTAATGTAAGGATCAACCCCCGCAAATAGTGGCTTTTCTTTTACTTTAAGCTCAATAGTATTAGTACCTGATACTATTTGGTGCTTTTGAGAGTAAATAACAAAATCTTCAGCTAGTAGGTTTTCAGGGTCATCGCTAAACAATGCAATATCAATTAGCTCATCGAGCGGCTGTTCAGTTTCTTCACCTTGGCCATCCGCACGCTGTTTAACGGCTTCTACGCTAAGTGTTACAGTATAAAATCCTTCGCTATCAACGCTATCTGTAACTGACACATCTTTCATCTCAAGCTCATATAAGGTGATATATTTAAACTGATCGTCAATAAAACTTTGCTCTGCTTGTGTTGCGTCTTGTTTTAAATAGCTAAGTAAATCAAGTGTTGTTGGGTATGGTGTTGATTGGTACTGAAACTCATTTAAAAATGCTTTGAGTGCATCATTTAACCGTTTTTCACCTAAACGATCATAAATCGCCATCATTACCACAGATCCTTTATTGTAATGAAGATATTGTTGAGACTGCGTTTTATATAGTGGCATTTCTTCAAAGGCTTCCCCTGTACGCCCTATTAAGTACCTATCAAGCTCATATTTTAAAAACTTACGTAGCTTCTCTGCGCCAAAGCGTTTTTCAAGCACCATAAGCGCACTGTATTGTGAAAGCGTTTCTGACATAACTGCGCTCCCCTCAACATTTGCTCCCGACACTTGATGCCCCCACCACTGGTGCGCTACTTCATGTGCGGTAACATAGTAAGGGTAGTCAACTTTACTCTCATCTCTTAAGTCTGTAATAAACCCCATGCTTTCTGAGTAAGGGACTGTATTGGCAAAACTTTGTGCAAACGAGCGATACTTAGGAAATTCAATTATACGTAGCTGCTTATGCTGATACGGCCCAAATGCTTGTGTAAAGTAATCTATCGAGTCTTGTACCGACTCAATCATGCGGTCAACATTCCATGCATGATTTTTGTGGTAATACACCTCAATATTTACCCCATTATGCTCAACCTTTTTACTTTCAAGTTCAGCCGAAAGCACCGCATAAAAGTTTAAAATAGGCGCATCCATTTCATAAACAAAAGTGCGGCGCCCGTCTTTTACACTTTCACTTTGTAAATACCCTGGGGTAATAGCAAATTGCGACTCGTCGGTTGTTACCGTTGCCTTAAAGTTAATAAACCCATTAGCTGCACCAAAATCACTTTGAGTATAGTACTGACTGTCTTCTAGCTTATGGGCACGTTCAAGTTCTGGTAAATCATGCTTACGGCGTTCAAATTTATCAGCTACCTGTAAACCACGGCTATAACCAAAGCTAGGAAGGAGTTCCAAGTTATTAATAAAAGTGCCATTGGCAACTAATTGTGTATCAGAGTCTTTATCAGTAAAGGCTGTATGATCACGAGTAACCGACAGTTGCCCTTCTCTTATTTCGTTTGGCATAAGCGGCTGCTCAAACTCAAACCATGCTGAATAAAGCGCTGGTAATTTTTCAACTATCTTACCGCCTGCCATAGCTACATCCCAACTTTTAGCGTGTTGAGGTGAGCTTATTAACACTCGCGTAATTGGCTCGTTAGAGGTATTAGTAAATTTAATTTTTGCCACAGCACTTAAAGCACGCTTTTTTGGATAAATATCAACAGTTAAGTCAACATCGGTCACCATAGGTACTGCTAAGTCTTTGTATTGTGCAAACTGCTGTTCATAACTTATTTGCTTGTCTTGAAACTCATCGCTCGTAGTAAACTCATTCAAAACTCGCGTGTTGTTATAAATATTGTAGCCTGCACCAACAAACACTAGTGCACTAATAACCGCAATCGCTTGCCCTTTTAACGACATATTATAACGAAGCATAGACAGGCGTGTGCGCAGCGTTTGTGAAGGACCACGGTGCCATAACGCAAACCCAACAATCGCTAAAACAAGACTTAACGCGCCCCAATATAATGTGTACCAATGCGCAGCTTGTAAGAAATGTCCATAACCATTTATATCAGAATACGGTACGCTACTGCTTTGCGAAAAATGATACATATGATGCTCAAACCCATAAGAACCCATTACTTTTTGCGCTATGTAATACAAAATAAACAAACCCATTCCTACATATTTATTCGGGCTAATAATCTGTAAAAAGAAGGCGAGTACTGTCAGCATAATCAACGGTAAAATCGATAAATAAACAATCCTAAATAAATACTGTCCTAGCTCTAAATTAAATTGACCTTTAAATAACTGAACTGTAATTGTGAGTATCATTCCCACGAGGAACAACCAAGAAACAGCGGCGATTAAAGCCAGTATTTTTGACACCCAAAAAACACTGTTATGTACAGGAAAGCTGTCAATAATATCGCCCATGCCACTTTGTCGCTCTCGCCACACAAGCTCAGCACTATAAAAAGCGATAATAACAAACAAAAATAAACCAGAAATACCGCTAATAATATTGACCATATTCTGAGTTAAAGGCCAGTTAGTAGTGCCATAAGCACCAATAGGCGCAAACAGAGGGATCATAAGCGTTACAATGCTTACACCCGCTAAAATCATAAAAGGAGCACTAAATATAACTTGTTTAAGTTCGAATATACTGCGCATTATTAGCTGAGATTTAGTACTAATCCCCGCTGATTTATAATTTTTAGCACTATTGATAAGTGCAGCTTGTTTATTTTGTACAAAAGCAGAGACTTTAAATTGCTTCTTCTGTTTTTTAGTTACTATGCGGTTGCTTAGCTTTCCAAGGCCAAAAAACATTGCAACACTGATTGCCACCCACAATATACGGTTAACTAAAAGGTCACCTGTGAGCGTTAGCACTTCTGTGTTTTTATCATTTACAGTCCAATAACGTGTTAAATCAATTAACGAACCTGAACCAAATGGGTCGGCGTAAACAACAATATTTCTAAATGCTAAATCATCAAAGTAAACGCCGGCAATTTGATAGGCTATAAAAATCACAACAGCTGCTACATACACCGACATCATGGTTTTAAAATAGACCGCTACACTATTAAAAATAGCCGAAAGCACAAGTAAACTTGGCACTGCTAAATAAAGATAAGGCGCAGCATAGTACATTAGCTTATTAGGACCAATCAATTCGCCATCGAGCCAGCCAACTAATAAACCAAATTGCGACCCTAAAAACACACCCAATGGCACGCTTAAAAACACAATAAGTACAACTAAGTAAGAACCAAAAAAACGCCCTGCTTGATAAGGCACAGGATTAACAGGCTTACTAAATACCAGCTCATCCATTTTGCTTTCACTGTTGCGAATAGCAGAGCTGGCAACAAAGTTAACCACTAAAAACATAGCGAGTGTACAAAATGTAACGGTTAAAAGCATAATCGAGAACGGCGAGTTCATATGAACATTCGCCCCACCTAGCGGAAACTTACTACTGGAGCTTATAAAAAACGCCATAAAAAAGAAGATTAATGAGGTCACATAAAACGAAGGTTGGCGCATAAAATAGCGCAGCTCAAACGCAAGCATATTAAAAAACATAACGCCTCCTTATGCTACTTCGCTGTTACGATGATTAAGCAGTGTAGAAAAATACACATCTTCTAAATTTGCATTACTTGCTTCAAACCCTTGTGGAGCCTGCTCTGCTATTACATGTAAAATTGTTTTCCCTGCAAATAAGCGCTTAGAAATAACCGGTAATTGCGGCTCAAGTTCTTGCGCTTCTTCTTGGCTCATGGCTTTGCGCCAAATTTGTCCTTGGAGCTTATCGGTAAGCGCTATTGGGTTACCTTCCAGTAAAATCTTACCGCCAGCCAACACCGCCATATTTGGGCAAAGCTCTGCAACATCTTCAACAATATGGGTCGATAATATAACTACTTTTTGCTCGCCTAAGCTTACTAATAAGTTATGGAAACGATTACGTTCCTCTGGGTCTAGCCCCGCTGTTGGCTCATCAACGATTAGTAAATCAGGGTCGCCTAGTAAGGCTTGTGCAATACCAAAACGCTGGCGCATACCGCCCGAAAAGCCACTTACCGCTTTTGAGCGATGTTGATATAAATTAGTGTGCGCAAGTAACCCTTCAACCGACTCTTTACGCTCCGCTTTATTATGAATACCCTTTAAAACAGCCATATGATCTAGCAAATCGTAGGCACTAACACGCGGGTACACACCAAAATCTTGTGGTAAGTAACCTAAGCGTTGGCGCAGTGCCTGTGGGTCTTTAAATACATCAATGCCATCAAAAGTAATTGAACCTGAATCAGCCGACTGTAGTGTTGCAATGGTACGCATAAGCGATGATTTACCTGCGCCATTTGGCCCAAGCAATCCAAACATCCCTTTACCGATAGATAAATCAACACCTTGTAGTGCATGTACGCCGTTATCGTAGGTTTTAGATAACCCAGTTATTGATAGCATTTTTACTTCCTTGAATATGAGTAATTATTTTTATGATGTTTTATACCACAAGAAAAACAGGAACATAAGTTACTTACTGGTTAAATTTGTAACAACAAATAAACATAATTTAAACTCATAACACTTGCCTACGCTTTATTCACTCGGTATAAAAACCACATATACTTTTTATAAGAAGCGAAAAGCCATGCAAGATCACCAAAGTCAGCCATTAAACGACTTTATAGAATACCCACACGACGAAATGCTAAATCGCGCTAACGAGTTTTTAATCACTAGCCAACGTCGCCATAGCATTCGCAGCTTTAGCGATCGCCCAGTACCAAAAAATATTATTGAAGCATGTATAAAAGCAGCAGGTACAGCACCCAGTGGAGCGAATCATCAGCCTTGGCATTTTGTTGCTATAAATAGTAGCGATGTAAAAAAGCAAATAAGAGAAGCCGCCGAAAAGCTAGAACGTTCTTTTTATGAAGGGCGAGCAGGTGAAGAATGGTTAGATGCGCTAAAACCGTTAGGTACCGACGCCAATAAACCTTATTTAGAGCATGCACCTTGGCTTATAGCTGTATTTAGTCAAAAAAAGGGCGGCGTAAGCACTGATGATAAAAATACGAATTATTATGTGCATGAGTCTGTTGGCTTAGCTACCGGCTTTTTAATTCAAGCTTTGCACCGTTCAGGTTTGGCAACCCTTACTCATACTCCAAAACCAATGAGCTTTTTAACCGACATATGTGGCCGAGATAGGGATAACGAGCGCCCGTATATGTTACTTATTGCAGGCTACCCAAGTGAAGATGCCACAATACCGGCTCATGCACTGGATAAAAAATCTATCGATGAAATAGCTACGTTTATTTGAGATGATCTTTAACCGCAAACTTATCGCTTGGGTTAAACCTTGCGATAATATGCTGTTATGTATTTGTAGTTTCGTCTAAGCATAGTGGCTGTTTTCGTACGAAATCTATTTAAGTATAAATGCTGCAAAAAATTAATAGCACAAAAACAATACAATAGAGCTGAGGTTATTCTAACCTGCTTTCGCTGCGCTACTCACGCCACTAAAAATCGTTAGTCTTTACAAAATAAGTTATATAGCGTGCCAAGTAATTGCACTGCGTTATCGTCAATTATACGATAATAAATAGTTTGGCTTTCACGGCGAGTGGCAACAACATTCGCTTTTCGTAGTGCAGCTAAATGCTGAGAAAGTGCCGATTGTGCTAAAGGTACGGCTTCATTTAGTTGCGATACACTCATTTCTTTATCTTGCAAAGAGCATAAAATCATTAAGCGATTTTTATTCGCTAAAATTTTTAATAACTGCTCTGCCTGCGCCACATTCCCAGCCATTGCAATAAAGTCGATATTCATAGCATGCTCTTATTATAAAAAGTGATTGGAGTATAAATATATGCATTGTTAATGTCTAATATTAGAATTTACTAATATAGAAAAAACGAATATAGTAAATAAAACACTAAATAAAATTGAATAGCTCATTTTTTAATTGCGGGACTCATAATTGCCGTATTTGTATAGCTGCAATATTTTGATCCTAGATGAATATGGCTTACTGTTTTTATTACACTAAACTCAATTCAATCTGCTATTAGTTGTTTGTATTTGATGATCACACAATTACGCAAACGTAACCTTAAGGAATAAAAAAGCATGCTTACATCAATCCCTGATTTACTTAAAATTATCACACCTAACCAGCGCCGTATTGACGCAGCACAAGCAAAGCTCGAGCTTGAACAAAATAAAGGCTTACTTATTGATGTGCGCGAACCAGCAGAACACGCAACAAATGCAGCTGTTGGAGCAATAAATATTCCGCGCGGGTTACTCGAAATGAAGTTGATGGAAATAGAAAAAGATGCAACACGCCCAATTTACTTACACTGTGCCAGTGGTGCACGTGCAACCCTTGGTGCAGAAGCGCTAACACGTGTTGGTTATGAAAACGTTAGTGTTATTACCTGTGATGCAAGCCAAATATGTAGCGTGTTTTAAGCATCTACTTAAGTGCTTGCAGTTATGCACCTAACAAAGGTAGGTGTTTAACGCTGTGATAAGTCAGTGCTAATTTAATACACGCTTTAAGTGGGTACTCTGGTAATGGCTTTTCACTATTTAACACTATTGCTCTATTTCCTTCAAAAGTGAGATTATGAGAATATAATTCTCTAAATGTAATTACGAGCTTTGATTGGCAATGAAAAAACAAATAACATGATGTTCCTTTAAAGCCAATGCGAATGGGGCTGCCATTTATTGTGCTATAGCTTGGCTCTCCCCACTTTATTGACTCCTCCACAGCTCCCAAGTTTTGCTCTTGTGCTACGGTATAAATTAGCTCCCGTAATTTTATAAGCGTACTTTTAGTTATCTGAGGATAATTATTAAATATATTTTCAATATCCGTAGTCACAAAAACATCCTTATAAGCAAGATATTGGCTGTATTTAAAAATAAGTTACTTTTGCTGCCTTTCATCAAGTAAAACAAGTAGCATCTGCTCAATATTTTTAACACTATAAGTAAGTGCTCTCAGTAGCTCTTTCTCACTTTGTTCTGTCGCCTGCTGCGAAGTTTTACCTTGATTAGCCAATACATCTTTTTGCTCAAGTATCGCTTCTCTAAACTCACTCGCATTAACTACACCAAGCAAAGACACTAAAGCCCCATTTCCTGACTGCCCTGCCGTTTCAAAGCTTAAACGATATAACCCAAACAGTCGCATTAACGGCCCTTGGCTTAATCCAACATCAGTTATTTTTTCAAGCGGAATAGATTTTTCTTCTTTAAATAATATGCCACGTTTAACTACCAATTTTTGTGGTAATAAGTCAGCCGACATAGCTGCGAGTATTCGCCCGCCCACCAGCCATACGATAAGTAAAATGATAGGTATAAGCGGTATAGTAACAAGAGCCAACATTGCAAATAGCGAGGTAGTAACCATCCAATATTGTTTTACCTTGTAATCGAATGAAGCACTTTTTAAAATATGTTTTGTCATTGTTTTAATCCTTTATCTATATAACTACAAATACACTCTGTAAACTTCAATAATCTCTACTCAATCTTACAAACTAATAACGACTTTTATAGCAAGGGCAATAAACACAACACCCAGTATTTTATCAAGCCATGGGTTTTGCTTAGTAAAACCAAAGCGATTTTTTGAAACCTCAGTAAGTACTGCAACTAGCAAATACCAACCTGTATCAATTATAAACACGGTTAAGCACATAATAATGCCAATGCTTAAAGTGAGATTTTGCGGGTCTATAAACTGCGAAAACAACGCTAAAAAGAAAATGGCTAATTTAGGGTTTAAAAATGCAATGGCGAATCCATCTTGCAGCGCTTTAGTTGCACTTACCTCGCTTTTTTGTACTTGCAGTTCGTCATTATTGGGTTTTGCTAATAGTATTTTTAAACCTAAATAGGCTAAATATCCAGCACCCAAATATACAAGCACTTGGTATACCGTTGGAAATTGAGCCATCAATGTCCCCAAACCAAGTAACGAAGCGGCCGCATAAAGCCCAACACCCACGCCATGGCTAAGTGCAGCAAGCATACCGTTTTTCATTCCGCCACTCATTGTATGCTTTAGTACAACTGCAAGGCTTGGGCCTGGCGACATTGCACCCATCATGCATACAAGTACTAAACTAAACCATGCTGCTAATGTCATTTTTGTCCTTATAGTTCATCGTTTTCTATTAATAATATATAGGCCGTTATTTGGCCTTATTACTTTCCAACCTTCTTGATTTTAGCGGTATATGCTCTCATTTAAATCATTTACATCAATGTCGTTACTAAAAACCACGCTTTTTAAATTCTACTATTTTTTGCATTGTTTGTTATCCATTTTATAAGCGGTAGTCAAAGTCGTAATAGTGAATGTCCTGCTCAATGCGTATTTTCATACTGCCAGTTAATCCTTTTAGCTCATTTGTGCCTGAATCAGGAATAACATTTAAAATAAGACTGTCTTGTCCTTTATTCATAGTGCCAAAATGTTGCAGTACAAAACTGCCCTGCTTACCTTCAAGCTCACCTATCACTTGCTCTATTGCCACGTAACCCGCACTGCCTTGGGTTGGCGTCATTGCGCTAAGCATCTCGCCTTGGCTTGTAGCATTTAAGTCACCTTTAAATGTTTTATCAATCGACATACGTCCTAAGTTAATACCTTGCTGCCCATTGGCGTAACCTTCAATTAGCGCTAAAGCCACTGTAAATTCACCACTTATTATTTTTGTTGTCATAACAATTCCTTATTGATGATATTTAATACTATTGATTTTTAATCCGATGATGCCATATCTATACCTTAACCTTTAAAAAGAATCCACTATGTCAAAAAACACCTCTGCATCCGAAAAAGCCGCTTTTAGCAGCTTATTACCTGTTTTTGCTTTTATTAAACCGTATAAATGGATGGTAGTAGCGGCGCTTGCTGCACTATTAGTTACTGCGGGTGTTAACTTATCATTAGGGCAAGGTGTTAAATTTGTTATTGATCATGGATTTATTGCAGGCTCCAAAGAGCAATTGCAACAAGCTGTACTGGTACTCATTGGCTTAATCAGCTTATTAGCAATAGGCACCTTTAGCCGTTTTTATTTAATGTCGTGGATTGGCGAACGAGTCAGTAACGATATTCGAAAAGCCGTGTTTAATCGCATTGTTACCTTGCACCCTAGCTACTTTGAAGAAAACCGCAGTGGCGAGCTTATGTCGCGTTTAACCACCGACACCACACTACTGCAATCAATTATTGGCTCATCATTTTCTATGGCGCTGCGCAGTGTACTTATGTTGATTGGTGGACTCGCTATGCTGCTGTTTACTAATTTAAAACTTACTTTAGTGGTTGTAGCCTGTGTACCGCTGGTACTTGTTCCTATGATGATATTTGGTCGCAAGGTACGCAAACTAGCAAGCTCTAGCCAAGATGCCATTGCCGACATAAGTACCTATGCCGGAGAAATCATACAAAATATTAAAGTAGTGCAAAGTTATAGCCATGAAGAACAAGAACAACATGCCTTTGCACTTGAGACCGAGAAAGCCTTTAACGTGGCTAAAAAACGTATTAAGCAACGTTCATTTTTAATAGCCGTGGTGATTTTTTTAACCTTTAGTGCTATTAGCGCTATGTTATGGGTAGGTGGTAACGACGTACTTGCAGGCACCATGAGCGGCGGCGAGTTAGGTGCATTTGTATTTTACGCTATTATGGTGGCAATGTCGGTGGCAACCGTTGCTGAAGTATATGGCGAACTACAACGTGCAGCTGGTGCTGCGGCAAGGTTACTTGAGTTACTTGCTGTTAAAAGTGAGATAGAAAACCCGCTAGATCCACAAGACGATAGCTTACTGCAAAACATTAACAGCCCTGCTATTACACTTGAAAATATAAGCTTTAACTATCCTTCTCGTCCAGACGTGAGTGCGCTTAATAAAATAAGCCTAAATATAAATCAAGGCCAAACCGTGGCAATTGTTGGCCCTTCTGGCGCAGGTAAAACAACGTTATTTGAATTACTACAACGCTTTTACGATCCGGCTAGCGGAGCTATTAAGTTTAAAGATGTAAACATTAAAGATTTATCGCTTAATACTCTGCGTAATAAAATGGGCATGGTAGCGCAAAACCCTATTTTATTTAGCTCCGACGTAATGCATAACATCCGCTACGGCAACCCAAGTGCAACCGATGAGCAAGTATATGCCGCAGCAAAGTATGCGCATGCCGATGAATTTATCAAACAGTTACCGCAAGGTTATAACAGCTTTTTAGGTGAGCAGGGTGTGAGGTTATCGGGTGGGCAAAAGCAGCGTATTGTGCTTGCACGTGCCATATTAAAAGACCCTGAAATACTTCTTCTGGATGAAGCCACCAGCGCGCTGGATGCGCAAAGCGAACACCATGTACAAGCTGCACTTGAGCATTTAATGCAAAACAGAACAACGTTAATTATTGCCCATAGGCTGGCAACGGTAAAACATGCAGATGTAATTGTAGTAATGGAAAATGGGGAAATCATAGCAACGGGTACTCACCAAGAGTTGTTAGCAAGTAACCCGTTGTATCAAAAACTGTGTGAATTACAGTTTAATAAGGATTAGGGTCTGTTGACCTTTCAAGGTTAAATTTGCAAGGTTCAAGAACCCTAACCTTCGGTATTTGGCACTATCTGAATTTCTACGCGACGGTTTTGAGCGCGGCCATTTGCACTATCATTAGTTGCAATTGGGCGTGTTTCGCCATAGCCCATAGTGCTAACACGTGTAGCCATAATTTGTTGGTTCACTAAGTAGTCTTTCACACTTTGTGCGCGTTCACGCGATAGGTTCATGTTGAAGCTATCTTTACCCGTACTGTCAGTATGCCCTTGCACACTAAGGTAGGTTTTTTCGTACTTGTTCATTACTTTAGCAATCGCATCTAACGTATCGTTAAAGCCTGATGAAATATAAGACTGAGCAGTCGCAAACGTAATGTTTGATGGCATTACTAAACGTAAGTTATCACCTTCACGCACTACTTCAACACCTGAACCCGCTAACTCATCACGAAATGCTTCTTCTTGCTTATCCATGTAGTCGCCAACAGCAGCGCCCGCCAGTGCACCAATAGCTGCACCAATAAAAATACGTTTATCTTTATGATTACCCGTAGCCTTACCTAATACACCTCCGGCTGCGGCGCCTATAGCGGCTCCTTTACCTGTGTTATTCATTTCACAACCAGAAAGTAATACAGCTACTACGGTTACGCTTAAAAGTGATTTAGTTAAAGTCATGGTGATACCCTATTCATTAAGAATTTAGCAAGAGTATGCAAATATAGGTATGAACAAACTATGAAGAGAGTGTTAAAAGCAACGCATCTTGCTTGATTGTTAAACAGACCTCAAACTAATGTGCCATTTTAATAAAAATGTCATACTACGCTGTGACAATTTAATGAATTTTACAAAGGATATTGGCGCAATGTTAATTGCTATTTTTAGACAGTTTTTTTTACTAGGGTGTATGAGCTTTGGCGGCCCTGCTGCGCATTTAGGTTATTTTAAACGCCACTTTGTAGACTCGTTAAATTGGTTAACTAACACGCGTTACGCACAACTTATTAGTTTAAGCCAAGCACTGCCTGGGCCAGGCTCTAGCCAAGTTAGTTTCGCTATTGGTGTTGAGCGTGCTGGAGTACTGGGTGGTATAGCTGCTTTTGTAGGTTTTACTCTGCCTTCGTTTTTAATAATGGTGCTACTTGCGGTTAGTGCTCATCAGTTTGACGCTGTTTACTTTGCTATTATTGCAGGCTTAAAGTTATTTGCCGTTGTTATAGTTGCTGATGCAACACTTAGTATGGCTAAAAGCTTTTGTACAAGTGCTGCGCTTAAGTTACTTGCTGTAATGAGTACACTTGCTTTGGTGTTATTTCCAATGATGGGAACTCAAATCGCTATTTTAATAACCGCTGCAACAATAGGTGCTATATGGCCTTTATTAAAACTGGGTACAGCCACAGAAAATGTTAGCAGTACAAAAAGTAATATTAATTGGATTGCACTGGGATTATTTGCGCTCTTACTTGGTGTTAGCTTTATTCCACTAGGACATGAGTTTGCTTTGTTTGCCCCTTTTTACCAGGCAGGTGCAATGGTGTTCGGCGGCGGACACGTAGTACTGCCGGTACTTCAAGCTGGCGTACCAGCATTGAGTGATGATCAGTTTTTAAGTGCTTACGCGAGTGCACAAGCAGTGCCTGGGCCTATGTTTACTATTGCTACTTACTTAGGCGCACAACTTACTACAGAACAACCTTTAGTGGGTGCTCTTATAGCTACACTGCTTATATTTATGCCTGGTTTTTTACTTATACTCGCATTCCAAAAGAGCTGGATTAACTTGGCAAGTAAGCCACGTTTTGCAAGCTCAATAGCGGCGCTTAATGCCGCGGTAGTAGGTTTTTTAGCGGCTGCACTGTATTCGCCAATTTGGACATCAGCGGTGCATAACCTTTGGCAAGTTGCGTTAGTAATAATTACATTTGCATGGCTGCGATTTAAAAAGCCACCTATTTGGTGGCTCTTAGCTTTATTTATTGCTGTGGGTCTTTTACAGCACTATTTGCCATCACTCTAAATGTTGGCTTATCTGTTTGTTGCTCGTTAGGTGGGCTTAATTGCCCACTTACACTTTGATACGCTCTAAGCCCAAACACGGGTAATACCGCAAGTAAATGGTCCATTATTTCGGCTTGTAAATGCTCGTACGAAATCCAGCGTTTGTCTTCACTAAAGCAATAAAACTCAATAGGTAAACCATGGTTTAGTGGTTGTAGCTCTCGTACCATTAACGTAAGCGACGTATTAATTTTACTGTGCTGTTTTAAATAGCCTTCAGCATAGCGACGAAATAACCCTAAATTAGAAACCTGAGCAGGTAATGTCGTCACTCGAATATAGTCGTGCAGCGGAATAGCCGCATCAATTTGTTTTCTAAACTCATCACCCACTAAACAAATACTGTGCATATCAATATTGAGTGAACGTTTAATACGTCTACCGCCCGACTCTTGCATGCCGCGCCAGTTTTTAAATGAACCCGCTACCAGCATATAAGTTGGAATAGTTGTTATGGTGTTATCCCAGTTACGTACCTTTACAGTGTTTAAACCCAAATCAATTACTTCGCCATCGGCGCCGTAATTTTCTACTTGAATCCAATCACCATAGGTTACTAGGCGATTTGCTGCTATTTGAATACTGGCTACAAAGCCTAAAATAGTGTCTTTAAATACTAATAACGTAACGGCAGCAATAGCACCAAAGCCAGAGAGAATATAAGTAGGTGACTTCTCAAGAAAAATGCTCACAATTAAAATTGCACACACAATAAAGGTTATTAGCTTAACAACCTGAATTAAGCCCTGAATAGGGACTTCGCGTGCAAACTCTAACTGGTTATAAATAGTACCCGCAATGCTCACAATACTACTAAAAATAAAACCAGCATAAATAATAAGCAAAGCTTGTCCTATCGTTTTTAGTATTTCTCCTGCAATTTCATTAACTGGGTATACGCTATCAAACGTAGCTAAAAACAATACGCAGCACAGCATTCCGGCAATACGTTTATTTAGCTTATTAAGCATAGGAGAAAGCGCCCCAATTCGCTCAGGAGAAAGCCTCGTCACTATTTTTTGAATGCCAGGTAACATTAATCTACGAGTAAATAAGTAAACAATTAATAAAGAGAATATTCCTATTGAGACTGCGGTAATTGAGCTAAGAAAATCCGCGTCGGGTACTTTTTCAAACCAAGGAGCAATTAATTCCTGAAGATGGGTGTTGGTCATAGTGTTTCAATTTCCTTACTGATTTGTGGTTCAGGTAAATCTTGTTGAGCATAAATGTCGGCAAGCTGCTGATCTTTAGCAACCCATAGCTCATTCACATAATGTTGAAAATTAACTTTAAATACGTCATCGCTTTGATAGCTGCCCTGCATATTGTCATTAATGGGCGTTACGTCTATTGAAACATAAATAGAATCTAGCTCACCTTTTAGCAAGTTACGACAAACGTGATCTGTCTTACCGCTGTATACTAAACTTGTATTAAGCATGGCATCAAATTGATCGGCTAATACTTCAAGCGCAAAAGCAATGCCACCCGCTTTGGGCTTTAATAAATGCTTAAAAGGACTTTGTTGCAGATTATGTTTGGCTGGCGTATAGCGTGTACCTTCAACAAAATTAATGATGGTAGTAGGATGATGACGAAAATTACGACAGCTACGCTTCGTGCGCTCTACATCCAACCCTTTCAACTTTGGATTTTTAGCAAGCTGCGCTTTGCTTACCCGTTTCATAAACGGCATACCCATAGCCCACGCACCAGTGCCAATAAAAGGCATGTACTTTAACCCGTCTTTTAAAAAGAACTTAGGGGCAGGCAATGCATGTAATGAGCTAAGTACAGTTATATCTAACCAACTCGCGTGGTTACAAATAAGTAAATACCAACTTTTTGAGTTTAAGTCGCCACTTATATCAACCACAATGTTAGGGCAACCTAACCAAAGCCCTAAACGGTTGCCGTTACACCAACCTCGGTAAGCGCTGTGTAATATAGAGTTAACCACAGGCAAAGGCAGTAATAACTTAATAAGGCCCAGTACAAATACTAGCGAGCCAAAAAGTATCATGTTAGAAAACAATACGCAGCCTACAATTAAGCCGTTAAGCCAATTTGGTAACCACTTTTTTAGCATAACTGTAAGCTCATATTTTTACCTTTTACTTATGGGTTTTTTCGAGCGATTGTAGTGTTTGCTCTTTGTTTTCCCATAAGCGGTTTAACTCGCTTTGAAAGCGAACTCTAAATTCAGAATCACCGGTGTAGTCACCAATAAGCTCTTCGCTTACCGGCCTTACTTCCACGTGTACGTTGATATTTTTTACCTTACCACCAGCAAAATCCATAAAAGTAGGAATACCATCTGGGTACTGAATGGTAACGTTAACCACTTTAGTAATTTGCTCGCCCATTGCTTGCATTACAAAAGCAATACCGCCCGCTTTTGGTTTTAATAAATGTGGGAACGGGCTATTTTGGCGCTCATGCTTTTGCGTAGTAAAACGAGTGCCTTCTACAAAGTTAACCACACTTACTGGCATCTCTTTAAATTTTTCGCAGGCTTTACGTGTGGTTTCTAAATCTTTGCCACGCAGCTTTGGATTCTTTTTTAATTGGCTTTTACTCGTGCGAGTCATAAACGGAAAATCAAGCGCCCACCAACATAAACCTAAAATAGGCACGTAAATAAGCTCTTTTTTCAAAAAGAAGTTTAAAAATGGAATTTTACGATTAAACACGCGCTGTAATACTAAAATATCGACCCAGCTTTGGTGATTTGCAATTACTAGGTACCAATCTTTTAATTTAAGGTCTTCAAGGCCAGTTACATTAAGTTTAGTTGGCGTGAATAACGCTTGATTTAAGCTATTAAAGGTAACCCAAATAGTTGCAAATTGCTTAGCTGCCCAGCTCATAAGCTTTTGTAGAGGCTTAATAGGGATAAGCTTTATAAGCCCACAAACAAAAATAGGCACAAACCAAAAAAGTGTGTTTATTGTGTAAAAAATAATACTAAATACACTGCGAATAACTGACATTACTTCCATTCCTTTAAACATTGCGCAGCCACTAATACTGCGCTTTCAGTTGCTTACAAATTAATCTTCAAAATAGGTATAGCCTTCAAGGCCTGCATTAAGCTCAGCTAAATAACCTTCTTTACACTGCGTCGATACATCAAGTTTATTAACTTGGTACGCAAAGTTGTCAGCTAAAATGGCGCTATCATAGTCAACAAACTTTAATACATCCTTAACGCTATCACCTTTTATAGCATTGGTTAACACGTAGCCGTCGTCGTTAAGCTCTACGTGCACCGAATCAGTGTCACCAAATAGGTTATGTAAATCACCTAAAATCTCTTGATACGCGCCTACCATAAACATAGCAATGTGGTATTGCTCGCCATGCTTATATTCTGGTATTGGTAGGCTGGTTTCGATACCAGCGCCTTCAACGTATTCGCGAATTTGCCCGTCAGAATCGCAGGTAATATCTTGAATAATCGCGCGCTGAGTCAGTGGCTGAGTTAAGTTTTCGATTGGCATAACAGGAAACAACTGCTGAATCCCCCATACATCAGGCAACGACTGAAATAATGAAAAGTTAACAAAGAGTTTATCAGCAAGCTTTTCATTTAAATCGTCGAGTACTTCACGATGCGCGCGCGCGTTATTACTAAGCGATGCACGTACACGATGTAAAATAGTAAAGTAAAGCTGCTCTATTTTCGCCCACTCTAGCATGCTTACTAAGCCATGCACGTACTGATCGTGCGCTTCGCTAAATAAGTGCATAGCGTCGTGATAAATTTCTAATGCCATACGCGGGTTTAAACGCTGTAAACACTGCCACATTTCATCAAGCACTAATGCGCTATTTTCAAGCGGTGGCTCTGGATTTAAATGATTAGGCGCTTTTTCTACGTCAATTACATCGGTAATTAATACCGCATGGTGAGCAGTTAAAGCACGCCCCGATTCGGTGATAATGGCAGGATGCGTAAGGTTATGCTGATCGCACACTTCTGCAAATGCATTCACTACGTTACGCGCGTACTCTTCTACGGTGTAATTCATTGAACATGCACTACGCGAGCCAGAGCCCTCGTAATCAACACCTAAGCCGCCGCCCACATCAACGGTATTTAACGGTACGTTTAATTGTGTAAGCTCAGCAAAGTGACGCGCACATTCACGCAAAGCACGGTGAATATCACGAATATTGGCAATTTGAGAACCAATATGAAAATGCACCATTTGCATTAAGTGCAGCTTATTATGCTTTTTAAGCACTTCAACAGCACTTAGTACTTGGCCTGCTGTTAAACCAAACTTGCCTTTTTCGCCGCCCGTGTTTTGCCACTTGCCTTTGCCTACTGAGTTTAGGCGAATGCGAATACCAATAGCCGGTTCAATGCCTAGGTTGTCTATTTCTTCAAGTAGTGTGGTCAGTTCTGAAAGCTTTTCTACCACAATTTTTACGCTGTGGCCCATTGCTTGACCAATACACGCTAAGCGTAAAAACTCACTGTCTTTATAGCCGTTACACACTATTGTGATTGGCTCTTTTGCTACACCCAAAATAGCCATAAGTTCTGGCTTTGAGCCTGCTTCTAGGCCAACAAGCCCGCTTGGATGCGCTAATAGTTTACTTACTACAGAACGTTGTTGATTTACTTTAATTGGGTAAACACAGGTGTATTTTCCGTTATATTCGCGATTTGCTCGCGCCTGCGTAAACGCGTTAGTAAGGGTGTCTACACGATTTTTTAAAATATCGGTAAAGCGTACTAAAACCGGCAACGTTAAACCTTGTTGCTTAAACTGCTCTGTTAATTGCGTTAAAGAAATGGCCGGTTTTGTTTGGTCGCCATCTGGGTAAGCCACCAGTTCGCCTTGTGCGTTAATATCAAAATAACCATCACTCCAATGAGCAACGTTATAAGTGGCGCGTGCTGTTTCTAAACCCCAGGTCATGGCAACTCTTCTTTAGTCAATTAGGTATAAAGGCGCATTTTAATACGTCACTATCCACTAGGCTAACAAAAATTGAACTTTCACTCACTCCTAACTAACTTTATTCGTTAAATCAGTTAAAATGTCATTGAGCAAAACGCCAAGCACTGGCAGAATTGCCCCTTTTTCATACTCAACTTAAAAAGTGTAATAGTAACTATGGCAAATTTAGATCAAAGTAAGTGGTTTACTGAAATTAGCGACCGTGATGGCAGCGCATTTTCATTACGTATTAATAAAAAGTTAGATGAAAAGCAGTCTCCTTTTCAAAAGGTAGAAATGTTTGAAACCACAGACTTTGGTAATTTAATGATCATCGACGGGTGTACCATGGTAACAACCCGCGAAAACTTCTTTTATCATGAGATGATCAGCCACCCTGCACTTTTAGCGCATCCAAACCCTAAAAACGTCGTTATTATTGGCGGCGGCGACTGCGGTACTTTACGCGAGGTATTAAAACACCCAGGCGTAGAAACTGTAACGCAAATAGATATAGACGAAGTAGTAACGCAAATGTCGTTAAAATACTTCCCAGAGCTTTGCGAGTCTAACGACGATCTACGTGCAACCGTTATGTTTGACGACGGTATTAAATACATGCGCGAAGCCGCTGGCGAATCTATCGACGTGGTTATTGTTGATGGCACAGACCCAGTAGGCCCAGGTGAAGGTTTATTTAATCATGCGTTTTACACAAGCTGTTTAGATGCACTGCGCCCAGGCGGTATTTTAGTGCAACAAAGTGAATCGCCACTTATGCATATGCCTTTACTAGTTGAAATGCGCGAAGCAATGCTAAGCGTAGGCTTTAACGATTTACAAACACTGCCATTCCCACAACCAATTTACCCAAGCGGTTTATGGTCGGTGACACTTGCACGTAAATCAGAGGCATTTAACGGTTTCAGAGAAGACGGCGCAGCACAAATAGCTGAGCAAAGTGAATACTACAATAGCGGTATTCATCATGGTGCACTCGCTACACCTAACTACATGAAACGCGCATTCGATAAAAAATAATACCAATCAGCTTATATATGGGGTCTATTTAACGTTAAGAAAATTACGCTAGAACTAGGCAAAAATTTTTGTATCTAGTTGTTCTAAATAAAAAATTTTTAACGACGTTATAGTGCAATTTAATTCGTTAAATTGATCAAATATTTATGCAGGTTGGTATAATCTATACCAATTTTATTAAACTAAAAAGGGAGCATGTAAATGCTCCCTTTTTTATACTTTTAAAAACGCCACTGCGCATTTAGCATTACTTGCTGCTGCGAGATTCGTTCATTAAATCCAATCGGCTCTCTATTTTTTGCAACACTTTTAAGTGCAGAACCTTCAACCCCGATTTGTAGTTTATTAGTGAGCTGGTAGCGCCATGTTGCGGTTAAACCTTCCCCATTGCTGGCATTAGGATCAAACGCAGTGGTGTCGTTATCTGTCACTTTAAAATAATCATAACGTACTGAAACTCGATGCTTACCTTCTTTATGGCTTAGCATTAAATAATGACTGTAAAACGCATTATCTATTAAAGAATTAGCGCCCATTTCGGTTTTGCCATTAAGTGCCTGAGCAATAAAACGTGTTTTGCTATTAAATTTATAAAGCCAAGCGGCACTCGTAAAGCGAGTATTCCAAGCATATTGCCCAGAACTATAATTAACCGCCGCTGGATCGCCGTTGTTATCATAGTAGTAAATTCTAAATTGTGATTTTTTCAAATAATCCCAATGTATACCCGCGTAATAGCCAAAGCGCCCGTCTACCTCTTCAAACGGTAAAACCTGATTAGCTTGCCAGCGTAATTCGTATTCGTTTAATGCCGCTACAGGCGCAAATTGCACGCTTTCGTTAAGCGTTGTTTGTCTATCGTGTAAAGCAAAACCACGCCAAGCAAGTAAAGTCCCTGCGGGGTCGTTGCCTTTAAATGTCGCACCTACAAAGCTAAAGCTATGCCTGCTGTTAAAACGTTTTGCTGGGCGCTTAATAGTAACTTCTGCACCAACGGTACGCACTTCCTCACCTATCCAGCTATTAATAGCTGAGTTTGTATAGTTATAAGGAGAAGTCCAACCTATGTCAGGGTTTTCAAGCGACATAAGTGGATAAAATCCCCCTACGCGCACATGCCATTTATAGTTACTGTTCGAAAGTGGCTGATACTTTACATAGGCTTGCGTAAAGCCAAGGCCAACGTCAGGATCTTGATTCGCATTTAACACTCCATGAGCCGACCAACTAGATGCTAAATCAATATTAAAGTCTAAAATACCTTGGGATAAAATAAGTTCATCGCTTTTAGTATCATGCCGATAAAGCCCAATACCGCCTTCTTGAAAGCTAAGCGTATCGTCGCCTTGCACTGTTCTGACCTGTATTAAGCCTTTTACTTGTGCATACAACACATTACTAAAACATAAAGCACCGGCTACAAACGCCAGCTTCATTAAGCTATTAATAGTCATCAAATTCATCCGTAGCAAAATCAATTTGCTCCGCAATTTCCTGCTTTACTTTATAAGTTATAGGATTAGAAGCCACAGTAACAATTTGAGATTCAACCTTACTAATATCACTAAACCCAGAATGCCAAACACTTAATGTATATTCGCCTGCGTTGGCATTTAAATCAACATTCCCGTTTTCATCAGTAATAGCAAAAATAGTACTGTCTACCACTACAATATAACCTAACATCCAATCATGAATATTACAGCCAAGCTCAACAACACCCGTTTGATCAAAAGTAATGGGCGCTTTTGGATGCTCCTTATATAGCTTTAATTCAAATGTTTTAGCTTTAGAAAATGAATAAACATGATGCATGATTGAGTCCGCATTCGGAAACTCTACCTTTGCATTTTGTGGGACAACTAAAATACGCGGCTTAAATTCTCGATTTTGCTGGGTCATCGCATAAGGTGCTTCTGGAGGAATAACGCTAGAGGGGCCTCCTGCAGTTAGCCATACAACAGCATTAGGTAATGGGTCATTATTAGCATTTTTAATTGTAATATTTGCTGCAAAAACTCCAGTACTAACACTTAGTAAAAATACATAAAGTAAGCTTTTTATCATTTTCTTGTCGCTATTATCAATTTGTTTACATTATAGACCGATTAAGCCACCAAATTCTTTCTATTTTTTAAAACATTGAATACGTATGTAAGCAGTCGTATTAATCATCAACAGTCATTATCCTTAGATGTCACCACCGACTCATCTAAGGACATACCATGAGAATACCAGCACTTGTGCTTTTAGCCTTTGCTAGTAATAGCTACGGACAAACCGTAGAGCTAAAATCGCCAGACACACAAATAACAGTAAGCATCTCTGACGAAAACAACACGCCAAGCTACGCTATAAAATTTAAAAACAAAGCGGTTATAAACAAATCTTTACTGGGGTTTGAATTTAAAACACAAGCAGCTTTTAGCGACGGCTTTAAAATTAAAAGCATTGAACAACAAAGCGTTAACTCGCAGTGGCAACAACCTTGGGGCGAACGCCAAAACGTTATTGACGAATATAACGAAGTAGCCGTTACCTTTACAAAAAACGAGCCAAATAAAGGTACCTACACTATTCGATTTAAAGCATTTGATAGTGGTGTAGGTTTTCGATACGAAGTACCACAACAAGCCGGGTTCGAACATACAGAAATAACCAAAGAGTTGACTGAATTTGCAATAAACAATAGCCATGATGCAACAGCATGGTGGATACCTGCTCGTGGCTGGAACCGCTACGAATATGTTTACAACACTACTCCACTTAACGAAGCTCCACTAGCTCACACACCATTTACGTTTAAAACAAGTGACGGTACTCATATTAGTATTCATGAAGCCGCACTTGTTGATTACGCAGGCATGGTGCTTAATCAACGCCGCTCTGGTACGTTCACTGCCGATTTAACACCGTGGTCAGATGGTGTTGCAGTTAAAAAACAAGGTGCTTTTAAAACACCATGGCGCACCATTCAAATAGCCGACAGCGCTGTTGGCTTAGTTAATTCAGATATAATACTAAACCTAAACGAGCCTAATAAACTCGGTGACGTGTCGTGGGCTAAGCCTGGCAAATACGTGGGTATTTGGTGGGGTATGCATATAAACACGCAAACTTGGGGTAGCGGTAAAAAACACGGCGCCACTACGCAAACCACAAAATACTATATGGATTTTGCAGCGCAGTATGGTTTTGATGGCGTACTCGTTGAAGGCTGGAATATTGGTTGGGATGGCGATTGGTATTTTAATGGCGATGTATTTAACTTTACCAAACCGTACGACGACTTTGATATAGCAGCACTGACTCAATACGGCAAAGAAAAAGGCGTACAGCTCATTGGCCACCATGAAACATCAGGCAATGTAAGCAACTACCGTGACCAAATGGAAGATGCTTTTGCCCTTTACGAAAAATCAAACGTAAGCCAAGTAAAAACAGGTTATGTAGCCGATGGCGGAAATATAAAACGTATAGACAAAAACGGTATTGCTCGCCACGAATGGCATGACGGCCAGTTTATGGTTAACGAATACCTTTATAACGTAAAACTTGCGGCTAAGCATAAAATTAGCATTAATACTCACGAGCCAATTAAAGATACAGGCCTGCGCCGTACTTATCCAAACTGGATTGCGCGCGAAGGCGCACGCGGACAAGAGTATAATGCATGGGGTTCACCACCTAACCCACCAGAGCATGTACCAATGCTTGCTTTTACCCGCATGCTTGCAGGACCAATGGACTTTACGCCAGGTATTTTTGATATGAGCTTTAATGGTTTAGGAGGCGATACAAACCGCCCACAAACCACACTCGCCAAACAACTCGCACTTTATGTTGTTTTGTATAGCCCAATTCAAATGGCTGCCGACTTACCTAAAAACTATTTGGCTAAGCCCGATGCGTTTCAATTCATTCAAGACGTACCAACAGATTGGCAGCAAAGTATTGCTATTGATGGTGAAGTAGGCGACTTTATTGTATTCGCTCGTAAAGAACGTAAAAGCACTAAATACTCAGGAAATGATTGGTACCTAGGTGCTGTTACTGACGAAAAAGCCAGAACTGTTGAGGTAAAACTCGACTTTTTAGAGCAAGGCAAAAAGTTTGAAGCACAAATTTATAAAGATGGTAAAAGCGCAGAGTGGAAAAACAATCCGTACGATCTAGCTATCGAAAAACGTGTTGTAACTGCAAGCGATAAACTAATGCTTAAATTAGCCACTAGTGGCGGTACAGCTATTCGTTTTAAAGCACTTTAATATAATGGGCCCCCTGAATTTACTATGCAGGGGTTGATACCTTTATTGGCAAGTATACTTGTGCACTTAAACCGCCTTCTGGGCGGTTTTCTAGCTTTACTTTACCGTCGTGCATATCAACAATACGCTTAATAATAGCAAGACCTAAGCCGCTACCTTCACTGCCGCGAGCTGCATCGCCTTGTTTAAATGGCTCAAAAACAGACTCTAATTCATTTTCAGGAATGCCGGGGCCACTGTCGTTTACAGCAATAACCACGTATTTTTTGTTTGAATTAAAATAGCTAAGTACTTCAATATCGCCCTCAGAATAACGTAGCGCATTACCAATCATGTTGGTAATTACACGCTTAATAGCCACAGAACTTAACGGTATATTGCCTATATTTGGATTACTTTTAAACGTAATAGTACGTTGATGCTGAAGCTCAGAATTAACAACTTCGGCAACTAAAGCATTTATATCTTCGCAGCTTAGCTCATCTGTTTTGTGGTGGCGTAAATACTCAATAAACTGATCGATAATCCCGTTCATATCTTCTATATCGTAAATAATACCTTCACGAAGATAGTCGTCTTCATCAACCATCATTTCGGTGGCTAAACGGATACGCGTAAGCGGCGTGCGTAAATCATGAGACACACCAGCCATTAGTAAACGGCGGTCGTTTTCAAGTGCGGCAATTCCGCGCGACATTTGGTTAAACGCGCGCGTTACTTCTATTACTTCTGTAGAGCCTTCTTCTTCTAACTTGGTAGAAAAGTCGCCTTTGCCTACTTTTACTGCGGCTTGTTGCAAAGCTTTTAAAGGCCTATTGAGGTGCCTTGCAAACAGCCATCCACCCAGCACACTCAAAAATCCAATACTTGATAAGTAAAAAGTCAAAAACTCTAAGTTATTCTCTTTAAAACCTTTAAGCGGTACTTTTACCCAATAACCAGGCGCTTGAGGTGCTTCAACCCAATAGATTAACGGATCTGTTTGACTAATACGTACACGAGAATAACCACCAAGTTGCTCAGTCATGCTACGCGATAGCATAGAATACTCGCGGCTTTGCCCAAGCCCTTGACGCATTGCTTCGCGCTGCGTCATTACTTCAATGCCAGTGATTTCAAAAAACTTTGCAGATACCTCGTCGTTTATTTCAACGCCGTCTTCCCAATCAATAAATACCGTTTTAATTTGTTTAGCGAGCATTAAATTAACTTGCTCAATAGTTGGCTTTACAACGTAAAAACTAACCGTAACATACGACACTATTTGATTGATCAGCAGCAAAGCTGCCACTAAAAATACAGTTTGCCCAAACGCACTACGCGGAAAAAAACCCATATAAATTACTTTTCACCGTCGGGAACAAACACATAACCCAAACCCCAAACGGTTTGAATATAACGCGGGTTGGCTGCATCTACTTCAATCATGCGGCGAAGTCGTGACACTTGCACGTCAATACTTCGTTCAAGCGCACTGTAATCACGACCACGCGCTAAGTTCATTAGCTTATCGCGGCTAAGTGGCTCACGCGGATGCGAAACCAGCGCTTTAAGTACTGCAAACTCACCACTGGTAAGTGATATTGTTTTATCCCCTTCACTCATTTCTCGCGTTGCCAAATTAAGCGTAAATTTACCAAAAGCGATTAAGTTTTCTTCAGCAGCAGGTGCGCCTGGTACTTCTTTTGCTCGGCGACGTAAAATGGCTTTTATGCGAGCAAGTAGCTCTCGTGGATTAAATGGTTTTGGAATGTAGTCATCAGCGCCAAGCTCAAGACCAATAATACGGTCTACTTCGTCGCCTTTAGCGGTAAGCATTACAATAGGGATTTCGTTTTCTTTTTGACGTAAACGGCGGCAAATAGATAAGCCATCCTCGCCTGGGAGCATTAAATCAAGAACCATTAAGTGAAAGTTTTCTCGCTCTAGGAGTCTATCCATTTGCTCCGAATTACCTGCGGTTCTAACAATAAAACCTTGCTCTACTAAGTAACGTTCAAGCAAACTGCGTAAGCGCATATCGTCATCAACAACTAATACTTTTGTGGTTTCGTGTCCCATAATCTCTTTCTTATTTTTATATCCAATTACTAGTTAATATAAATGAAAAACTTAATAATCAAAAACTAATTACTTGCTTAGATTGTTACTGAACATTTCAAAGCTTACTTACTCGTACTTTATTACATTTTACGCTCGACAAGTTTTGGCAAATTTAATAACGTGCACACCATTAGAGTTAATAAAGAATTCACCATGAAAACAAATTTAGTTACCCGTGAAGGTTACTTACAATTACAACAAGAACACGACCAACTATGGAACGTTAAACGCCCAGAAGTAACAAAAATAGTTAGTTGGGCAGCCAGCCTCGGAGATCGCTCTGAGAACGCAGACTATCAATACAACAAGCGTTTGCTACGCCAAATTGACCGTCGTGTACGCTATTTACGCAAACGCATACCTGATTTAAAAATCATCGACTACTCTCCCGTGCAAGATGGGAAAGTATTTTTTGGTGCATGGGTCGAAATTGAAAACGAAGAAGGTGAAACTAAAAAATTCAGAATTGTCGGACCTGATGAAATTTACGACCGAAAAGACTACATATCGATAGACTCACCTATGGCGCGGGCGCTGATTAAAAAACAAGTAGATGAAGATTTTGAGGTACCTACTCCTCAGGGTAAAAAACAGTGGTATGTAAACAGTATCGATTACCAAAAAAAGAAATAAAAAGTTTTGATTCAGATCATGTTAACTTTTGATTGTGTAAATTAAACCAATAAGCTATAACTGAATTATTCAAGTTGATTTGTTTAATTTGAAAGCAGTTAATTAAGGTCGTGGTTATGTCAAACATAGTACAGCGCATATTAAATAATGCCGTATTGTTTGCACTTTTAATGAGTGTAAGTTTGACGCTGCATGCCAGTAACACTGAAGTCAACCTTGATAACGCTAAACTATCTAATCACTTTATTGCTTGTGACATTCCTGACCAAGCAAACCTCGATTTTGACGTAGACTCTCACGTTAATACTATTACCTTTAGGTCGCCTCAACCACTTCCTAATGTCGTAGATTCTTTTTATAAGAGCACCAACCTAAACAGACCTTTTAGCACTGCGTACCAACGCGGACCACCTAGCTATTTAATTTAATTCATTATTTTACAACTTAATTAAATTTTATAACTACTAAGGTGACTACTATGTCTAACTTTAAAGAATTACGTACTCAAAATGTTTCTCACGGCGTTATTGCAAGCACATTTGCAGATGACCAACCTTTGATTGATTTATCATCTCCAGCACTAAAAATGGTAAATAACTTTACTCAAAAAACGCCCATTCGCGCAGAGCATACAACAACGATTACAGATGCACTTAAACAAGTTAGTGCACAACAATCTGATTTTGTTTTAGTAACCGACGAGAACCAAAAATTGATTGGTCTTGTTTCTAGCGCCGATTTACAAAGCTCTAAAATTACTATTATTGCAGAGCGTTTAAATACCCCACGAAGTGAAGTAAGCTTGCGCGATATTATGACGCCAATTAGCCGACTTACAGGTGTAAGCATGCAAAGTTTAAGCTATGCATGTATTGGTGATGCGCTGCAAACAATGGAGCATCAAGGTGTAATGTTTTTATTAGTAACAACAGCAAGTAGCGAAATTTGTGGTTTAATTTCAGCTCGCCAAATAGCTAAAACATTACATATTCCACTACATATTAGCCCTATTGCTCACTCTTTCAGTGAAGTATTAGAAAACATTGAGCATCCTCACTAGGGCGCTCTTTTAGTTGAATTGATTTACTCCCCTCCCAACCATCTTAAAGCAAGTGAAATAGCTTGCTTTAAGAGCTTTTTATTACTACCTCCTGTGATATTATTCAAGCAATTAACGGCGCCAGTAACACGCTTCTGGTCTTATTTTATTGTATAAAAAGGTTTTTGCATGAGCGATATCTCTGCACGTTTAGCCGGTGAGTTAAACGCACAGCAGCAACAGGTTGTTGCAGCTACAAAATTACTTGATGAAGGCGCAACTGTTCCTTTTATTGCCCGCTACAGAAAAGAAGTTACCGGCGGCCTAGACGACACCCAATTACGCCTTTTAGAGCAGCGTTTATCGTATTTACGTGAACTAGAAGAGCGCCGTAGTTTTATTTTATCGACCATCGAATCGCAAAATAAATTAACGCCAGAGCTAAGTGCCGATATAACTAATGCACAAAGTAAAACTGAACTTGAAGATTTATACCTACCTTACAAAGCTAAGCGCCGTACTAAAGGCCAAATAGCAATTGAAGCAGGTTTAGAGCCACTTGCAGATGCACTATTTAAAGATGCTAACCTTGACCCAGAGCAACAAGCAGATCAATTTGTAAGTGCTGAAAAAGGCTTTGCAGATACAAAAGCTGTACTCGAAGGCGCTAAATTTATCTTGATGGAGCGCTTTGCTGAAGACGCAAAATTACTTGCTAAATTTAGAAGTCACATAAGCCAAAACGGCGCAATTGAAAGCACTGTAATTAAAGGCCAAGAGCAAGCGGGTGCAAAATACCGTGACTACTTTGAGCATCAAGAACTTCTCAAAAAAGTACCTTCTCACCGCGCGCTTGCTATGCTTAGAGCCCGAAATGAAGGTGTACTTCAGTTAAATGTTAATCCAGAGCCTAGCGCTGAAAATTCAGCGCAACTATGTGCCAACATGATTGCTGACCATTACCGTTTAGATATTAAATATAAAGCGGCAAGTCCTTGGTTATTAAACGTTGTGCAATGGGCGTGGAAAATTAAGTTAGGATTACACCTAGAGAATGAATTTTTTGCAGCAATGCGCGAAAAAGCAGAAGCTGGTGCAATCGACGTATTTGCTAAAAACTTAAAAGATTTATTAATGGCAGCACCTGCAGGCCCCCGTACTACTTTAGGTCTTGATCCAGGCCTTCGTACTGGCTGTAAGATTGCCGTTGTTGATAGCACAGGTAAATTACTAGCTACACAAACTATTTTCCCTCATGCACCACAAAATCATTGGGATAAATCAGTGCGTACGTTAGAGCAACTTTGTCGTCAGCATAAAGTTGAGCTAATTGCGATTGGTAACGGTACTGCATCACGCGAATCAGATAAGTTGGTTGCTGAGCTTATGAAAGCAAACAGCGAACTTAAGCTTAGTAAAATTATGGTTAGCGAAGCGGGTGCATCGGTTTACTCAGCTTCTGAATTTGCAGCTAATGAATTCCCAGATTTAGATGTTTCTATACGAGGGGCTGTCTCTATTGCGCGCCGCCTTCAAGATCCTCTTGCTGAACTTGTTAAAATTGAGCCAAAATCAATTGGTGTTGGCCAATACCAACACGATGTATCGCAAAGCCAATTAGGCCAAAGCCTTATTTCAGTAGTTGAAGACTGTGTAAACTCAGTAGGCGTAGATTTAAACATGGCATCGGTACCGCTACTTACACGCGTATCTGGTTTAAACAAAACATTAGCGCAAAATATCGTTAATTATCGCGATGCTAACGGCACATTTACTAAACGTAGTGAGCTTAAAAAGGTTGAGCGTTTAGGGCCAAAAGCATTTGAACAAGCGGCTGGTTTTTTACGTATTAACAATGGTAGCGATCCTCTAGATAACTCATCAGTTCACCCTGAAGCTTATCCTGTTGTTAAACGTATTTGTGAACGCAATAGCGTCGATGTCAGTAACCTAATTGGTAACAGCGACTTTTTAACTAAACTTGCTGCTAACGATTACACTGACGAAAAGTTTGGCTTACCAACCGTTACCGACATTATTACTGAGCTTGATAAACCAGGTCGAGATCCTCGCCCTGAATTTAAAACAGCTGAGTTTAAAGCCGGTGTTGAAAAAATTAGTGACCTAAAACCAGGTATGATTTTAGAAGGCGTGGTTTCAAACGTTGCTAATTTTGGTGCGTTTGTTGATGTAGGTGTACACCAAGATGGCTTAGTGCATATTTCAGCAATCACGAATAAATTTATATCAGATCCGCGTGAAGTTGTTAAAGCTGGTGATATTGTAAAGGTTAAAGTTGTTGAAGTAGACGCTGCACGTAAACGTATAAGCTTTACTATGCGCTTAGATGACGACATTGACACAAGTAATAAGTCAGCAGCGCCAGCTACGCAAAAACCACAAGCACGTGCTAATAATTCGCAACTTCGCGCTGCAAAGCCTAAACGTGACAACGGTAATGCGTTAATGGGTAATGCATTTGCCGATGCGTTCGCTAATGCTAAAGTGAAAAAATAATAGTTGTACAGCTAAGCTAAAACGAAAAAAACCGCGTAAGCGGTTTTTTTGTGGTTATGTTTTGCTAAATTATTAACTTAACGCTGAAAAACTACTTTGGCTCGCTGGCGATGTAGCCATTTGATAAAAGTTAGCAATACGCCCCGCCCGTGCCTCAACATCGGCATCACGTGTTTGCTCATCACTTTTAGCTGTTTTTGTATCGTTGCTTTCATCGCTAGAGAATGAAGCTTCAAGCTTACTTTTTGCGTCTTCGTCGTCTTCTTTTTCAGGTTGTGCAAGCTCAGCCTGAGCCGCTGCTAGCTTTTGCGTAGCATCTGCAGCAATAGAGCGATCAGCTCCCGAAGGCTCTGCAGGCGCTAATGCGGCAGCGCGTACCGTTTGCATTTTGTCTATAGTCGCTTGCGGATCATTGGGAACTTCAGATACATCTATTTGTACTTCTCCGCCAACTGCGTAGTTAGTACCATCTGGGCCACGTTGATACTCATAGCTTGGCGAGCCAGCATGTTGCCCACCTACAGAAGCGTGCGCTTGCTCGTGTATTCGTACTTCAGTATCTCGTGCTTTTAGCTCTGTAATTTGTTGTTGTTCTTGTTCTAATTGCAGCTCTTCTTGCTCAGATTCTTTTTTCTCAATTGCTTCACTTTCTTCCTCAGAGCCCTCAGGGTTTTCTGAGTTTCCATCGCGCTGCTGAACTGACTTTTCGTCTGCTATTTTTCCCGTTGCGTTATACGTCGCACCATCGCTACTGCCTGGTAATTTTGCTTTTTCAGAATCACTTTGCGCTTTGGTTTCTGTATTGCTTGCGCTACTAGATGCGGGAGCAGGAATAACTTCGCGTAGTTGGTTGTCACGCCGTGCAGTTTCCGTATAAACATTTGCAGTGTTTATATTGATAGACGGAAATGGCGTGACAATATTCATAATACTAAACTTTAATATCGATTAACGTGCCAAGTACATCATCGGCCGTTTGAATTGATTGCGTATTTGCCTTGGCATTAAACTCTTCAACTTTTAAGTTAACAAGCGCTTCATCAACACGAGCTGGCTGTGCTACAGGTGCAGTAATAGCTTCTTCAGGGCGTGCTGCTGTAAGCTGACGTTGCTGCGCTAATTGTGCGTCATCTTGCTGTTCTATACTGGCACGGTTAATCTCAGCACTGGCCTTTTCAATACCTTGGCTAGCTCGATTAAACCCTTCTACACCACTATTAAATACAGATCCGATTGGCATATTAAAACCTCCACCAAATAAACATTGTTTAATTATCGCTCAGGTTCTGATCAAAATAAAGCTTTAAACAGCGCTATTATTAGCTCTATTTTAAAGCATTGATTTAACGACAGATAAAAACTCACTTTTATGAGAAATAAATGGCGCGTGCGACGCTTTATCTAGCACCTCGTATTCAAACTCAGTATTTAGTACTGACATTTCACTAATTGCTTTATAAGGCACTAAGGCATCAAGTCGGCCAAATACTCCTTTGATAGGTACTGGGCAATGAGCAAATAAATCACGTAAATCGTCGTTTTGTAAAATATCTAAACCAGCACTCAGGGCGTCGCTTTGTGGTGCGCTGTACTGATTTAGTAATTGTTTAAGCAGCTTTATATCATCACGCGCCGACTCGCTACCCATCGCTTGAATAGCTAAAAAGCGCTCTATTGTTTTTTCTCGATGATTAACTAACTGCTCTTTAAACTGCGCCAATACATTCGCTTTTATTCCGGGCCAATTATCTGCCTCCGCAAAGAAAGGAGTCGATGCAATTAAAATAACTTTTGATACTTTTTCAGGCCAATGCTTAGCAATATAAAGTGCAAACAATCCACCTAACGACCACCCCATTAAAATGCTCTTCGGCTTTAATTGCTTACTTAAAGTTTCTGCTGCATCATGCAAAGTATAAGGGCTTGGGCAAACATGGCTATTACCAAACCCAGGTAGGTCAAGGCTACGTACACTTCCTGAATATAAAAACTCAAGTTCTGGCTGTACTAACTGCCATACGCCCTGATTCATTCCCCAACCATGTAATAACACTAACTCATTTTGCATATTTGCCTAACCTTTACCAAACTTAGGCTCATCATAACGTTTAAAAAGGCGATTGCAATGCAAGGAGCGAGTCAGTGAAGCAAGCCATTTTAAATTGGTTATTTCCCTCTTATTGCGTGCAATGTCAAAATACGATTACGACCTCTTTAGGGCTTTGTGATTATTGCCTTGAAGATTTACCATTGTTTGATTTTAGTAAGCATAAGAATTTACTGCATCGACCCGATATTGTTGAGATGTTTCCTAATTGCGAGTTTGATAAATTATTTGCCTGTGCTTTTTATCAACCTCCCTTTGAACATTGGCTTAAAAGGCTAAAATTTAATAATCAAATTCATTATAAAAAGGCATTGCAGCAAGTTATACAAAAACAATTAACGCAGTTTTTTGAGCAAAGCCCTACTTTGCCAGATACCTTTATTATTTTACCTCTTCATAAAAGCCGATTCATTACTCGCGGGTTTAATCAGGTAAGCCAAGTTTGGCAACCATGTTTAGCTAATTACGCATCAGTGAGTAACGTACTTATTCGCAATAAAAAAACACAAGCTCAGTCGGAGCTATCTAAAGCAAAGCGTATTAAAAACTTAAAAAATGCCTTTATTTGTACAGAGGATATGGGCGGTAAAACAGTCGCTATTGTTGATGATGTGATGACGACAGGGGCAACATTAAACGCAGCTACTAGTGCACTAAAACAAGCAGGCGCTAAACAAGTGTGGGCTTTTACAACTTGCTTAACGCCTATTTAATTATTAAAAAGTATTATACCAATCCGCAATAATACTTAATCATTTTACGGGGCTAAACGTGTCGCTACCTGAGTTAAAAAATTCTCATTTACGACTGCATGGATGCAGAAGGTAGAGCAATGCAGGAGCAATTGCCGAGAACAACTAAATAGCGAATTTTTTGCCTAGCTATCAACACGTTTTTCCATCCTCAAAATAGATCACTTAATTTAAGCGAATTAGTATTATTCGCCATTTGCACGAAACGTATGGCCAAAAAATAAAGCGTTGCTTAGTAGTCGACTAGTCCCATACCAGTAACCTCTAAATACAGGGTCATCGGTCATGCCTATTACTGTACCTCGTCCGTATGAGTGAGCAATTAAGCCTGCGCCGCCAGCAACTTGCTCAACATTAACGGCATCGGTAAAGCCTGCCAATAATGGATTTTTAGTGTAGGTAAGTACATTTACGAACGGAGCATCGGAAGCTTCTAGCAACCAAGTACTGTTTTTGAATACGGGCAATGTATTACGCTTAAGTGAAAATGTAAGCGGATGAGTTAAATCTACATTAGTATTAAAAATAGCACCTGCAATGCGTTGACGTCCTGCTAAATGATCTTTATCGCCATAACTTAAATCTGTCGTTTTAAATGCACTTGCTACATCTTGTCGTGATAGATAGCTTGCTTTGAGTAATTGCTGATCAGCTAAAAATTTAGCGCCGCCTTTGTGACCCCAAATAACGCCGCCTTTTCTTACCCAGCTTTTAATAGCCACTTTGTCGGCATCAGATAAGCTATTGTAATTGCCATGAGCAAGCACAATATGACTGTAGTCACTTAACTCGAGTGAACTAAAGCGATTCATTTCAACAATTGTTGGTGCAACACCTACAAAGCGATCTAGGTAATACCACACTTCGCCGACTTCGTACTGGCTTGCGCCTTGCCCGCCAATAAGCAGTGCTTTTGGAGCACTAACAACCGCCATTGATCGCGACCCTAAATCGGCTCCTTTGCTTGTTAAACCTGATGTAATAGGTTTGATTGCAATACCAAACTCATTTTGTGCTTTATTTAGCAAGGTAATCCAATCTGTATTTGTTTGTAGTCCAGCCGGTATAATAATACTTCCAGGTTTAAAATTAATTTCTCCTGATGTTGATTTAGCCGTTAATGCTTTTAGCGCTACACGTGCTTTTATACCTTGCTGTAATAAGCTATTTAACATTTTAGGTGCTAAATAATCATCCCACGAAAAACCAAATGCGTAACCTTCGGTGAGTGAAGAAAATGATGGGGTTGCTACTTTTTCCCATGCTTTATCAGCAACCTTTAATCCCCAACTACTTTTAACTTTAGAAAATGGCAAATTAAACGCATGCGCTAATGTCCAGCCAGATACATCGTAAAAAGTATTATCGGCAAAGTTTTTTTGCTCACTAAAAATCGCTTTTACCAAACGATATTGTGGTTGTGCTAATGGTACAAAATAGCTATGTGTACTGAAATTCTTACCATCTGCTTTTAATGATTTAGTAAGTGGGTAAGCGTTAATTTGATGCTGCTTTAACAATTCTAAAAAGTGCATAATACGGGTGTTGTCGCTTGCACCTTCAACAACATAACCTTCAAAGCTTTCATCGCTGGCTAAATCAGTAGCTTGATTGTAAAACTTAGCCTGGTAATCAAGTAATGCTTGGCGGTTATCAACTGCTGCCTTAAAGGTAGATAAACTCGTTAACAGTTGATTTTTAATAGTGAAAGGAAAGCTCAAAGGTCCATTTATGGTGTCTTGAATATGTCCGCGAGAACTTGCTTGTTCAAATAAAATGCCTATGCCGCCATTTACATCTGGGTAAGTTGAGCCTTTCCCATAGTAAAAATCGTCAAAGCTTTCTTCTGTAAAATAAAGTGCATTGTTTTCATCTAAGGTTTTTGCATGATAGTTGGCAATTGTCTTTGTTAAGGTAACATTTTCATCAGGTGTTATAGGGTGCTTACGACTTGGAATACCTGGTTGAAAAAAGTAACTGCTGTTTGGACCCATCTCATGAAAGTCAGTTAAAATATTTGGTTTCCACTGATGAAATTTAGCAATACGTGCACGCGATTCAGGATGCTGTAGCAGTAGCCAATCGCGATTTAAATCAAACCAATAGTGGTTAGTACGGCTGCTAGGCCAGTTTTCAACATGCTCACGGGTTTTAGGGTCACTTGATAAATTCATGCCTCGGTTACTGTTGGCCCAATTAGCAAAACGAGCAAGCCCGTCAGGATTAAGTGAAGGGTCGAGTAAAATAACCGTGTTATTTAATAGCTCATCTATTTCAGTACCTTGTGCAGCAGCTAAATAATAAGCCACCAGCAATGATGAGTTACTACCTGATGACTCATTACCATGAACGCTATAACCCATCCATACAACGGCAGGATCGTCTTGTGCTTTACTACTGTTATTACTTAAGTGTGCTAAGTGAGCTTGGCGTGTCTGCTCTATGCTTGATAACTTATCAGCAGCAGTAATTGTTAGCATTACTAACGGGCGTTGTTCATGCGTGCGGCCAATCACCTCAAAATTTATACGGTCGCTTTTATCAGCAAGTATTTCCATATAACGTACGAGCTGATCGTGTCTCACGTGCCACTCTCCTACTTCATAACCGAGTACTTGCTCAGGAGTAGGAATTGAAGGGTCAAATTTTACATCTTGTTCAAAATAATACGAAAGTGGCTTAGCTACACTTGAAAAGCTAAGCAACACCACCATTAATGTTAATACCAAACGCATATAAATCACTCAAAAAATGTTCGTTGTTTGCACGCTACCATTGCTTAAAATAGATGCCAACTTTTTACGCTCAACACTAGCCGCAACACGATGAGCGGAGTATGATACGCAGTATCCGAGTAATTTAGTCAAGTATAGATGGTTTTATGATTTCTATTTCCGAAACAGCGCAAGCGCATTTTGCTAAACTATTAGCAGATCAATCACAACAAACCAATATTCGTGTGTTTGTTGTAAACCCTGGTTCATCACAAGCGGAATGTGGTGTGTCTTATTGTCCAGAAGACGCTGTAGAAGCGAGCGATATTCGCCTAAACTTTAACGGTTTTGATGCCGTTGTAGATGCTGAAAGTGCTCCATTTTTAGAAGAAGCTGAAATCGATTTTGTTACCGACAAAATGGGTACTCAGTTAACGCTAAAAGCACCAAATGCAAAGGCGCGTAAAATAGGTAACGATGCATCGTTAAACGAACGTGTACAGCACATGCTAGAAACCGAAGTAAATCCACAACTTGCTAACCACGGTGGCCAAGTAAGCCTTGTTGAAATTACAGCTGCAGGTATTGCTATACTTCAGTTTGGTGGTGGTTGTAACGGTTGTTCTATGATCGATGTAACGCTAAAAGAAGGCATTGAAAAAGAAATGATAGCTAAGTTTGAAGAAATCACCGGTGTTGCTGATATAACAGAGCACGAAGCGGGCGATCACTCTTACTATTAGGCCTTCTAAATGCTAAAGCAGCTTATTTATCGCTTAGGGAGCAACCCTAAGCTGAGCTTAAAGCGCTTTTTTCGCGGCTTAGCACTGTTTGTGCTAGCCGTGATATTCATATCTATTGGGTATTACACTCACTACAGCTTACAAATAATTGGCGTTATAATTTTACTCCCCGCATTATTTTTTGCCGGTTGGGGCTACTGCGGTATTTTTGCTAATCGTTTTTCACAAGTTTTAAAAGATATGGGCCCTAAACACCACGACCCCGATCTCTGGAAATAAACCATTTATTTATACCAACCTCCATATATATTTGGGCAATTTATCGAATTAAATCACTCTATAACGTTGTTAAAAATTTTTTATTTAGAACAACTAGATACAAAAATTTTTGCCTAGTTCTAGCGCAATTTCCTTATCGTTAAATAGACCCCATATATAAGCAGATTAGTATTAGTTTAATCCAGTAGCTGATTATTTATTTTTAAGTGGTGATATTTAATTATTAATGTAACCCCGCGCATTAACATAAAACAGCTCATAGCCAGCCATAACCCGTTATTTTGCAAGTCTATAAACACCCAAAACACACCAAAAAAGCCAACTCCAGCTGAAAGTATCATACTGTTACGCATGTTCTTTGCTCGCGTAAGCCCTACAAAAACACCATCAAACAAAAAGCAACTCATGGCCAAAATAGGCAACACTATTAGCCATGGTAAATAGTGTGTTGCCTCTTGAATAACCTCTGGCACATTGGTTAAAAGCTTGATTATACCGCTGCCGAATAATGCAAAAAAAGCGCTATATAAGACGCCAAAAAGCATGCCCCAAAATACACTTATTTTAACCCAAAGCTCTATATTTTTAACGCTTCCTTGGCCTTTAGCTTGCCCTACTTTTGCCTCAGACGCGTAAGCAACGCCATCAAGAGCAAAACTCACCAACATTAGAAAGTTAAGTAAAACAGCATTAGCAGCTAATGTGGTTTCGCCTATACGCGCTGCGTAAAACGTCATAAAACTAAAGCATAATTGCAGTATTAAAGAGCGAATAAATATATCTCTATTCAAACTCAATAATTCAGCCATTTTGCTAATACTCAACCAATTCGGTACATTTAGATCAATGTCTTGTTTTTTAGCTAGTTTAACCACTAAAAACAGTGCAAATACTAAAGCCGTATAATCAGCAATAAGTGAAGCCCACGCAGCGCCTGCAACTGCCCAATCTAAATAAACAACAAAATAAATATCGAGTACTATATTAACGATATTAGTGACGAGTAATAAATAAAATGGGCCTCGACCATAATGCACACCAAGCATCCAACCCAGTAACACTAAATTACACAATGCTGCTGGAGCACTAAAAATACGAATGCTAAAATACTGATACGCTTGGATAAGTACATCGCTATTGGCGGCGGAGAGGTAAGCAATAGCGTGCTTTATTAATGGGGATAACACAATTAATAGCACAGCCACTGCGCTTGCAAGCAATAAGCTTCGTTTAAGTAGAGCGGCAAGTTGGGTTAAATCGTTTTTTCCATATGCTTGTGCCACGAGCCCCGTGGTGCTCATTCTTAAAAAACCAGCCAGCCAAAATAAAATAGATATAACTGCAGAGCCAAGGGCAATACCCGCTAAGTAATGAGCGCTTCCTAAGTGCCCAATTACAGCGGTATCAACAATTCCTAACAACGGCACTGTGATATTTGATAGTATCATCGGACCCGCTAACAACAGCAAGCTTTTATGGTGTGCCTTATTATGTATAAGAAATTGTTTCATTTAGTATTATTTATCCTCATTAGTGTATCTGTGCGGGCTCAAGCAGCCGTTATTTTACAGTATCATCATGTTAGTGAAACCCTACCCGCTGTAACGAGCGTTAGCGCCAATACATTCACTAAACATTTGAGCTATTTAAAAGAGCACAACTTTAACGTTATTCCTCTTAATGAGTTAATAAGCGCACTTCAGCAAGGTGAAACCTTACCTGATAAAACTGTCGCCATCACCTTTGATGATGGTTATAACAATAACTATGAACAAGCCGCGCCTATTTTAGAAAAGTTTGGCTACCCGTACACTATCTTTGTAAATCCTAAATTAATAGACGAGAGCATGAGCTACGTAATGGGGTGGGATAAGCTCAAAGAATTATCTAAAAAAGGGGCATTAATAGCCAATCATAGCGGACAACATGATTACTTACACCTTAAGCTTGAAAACGAAACCGATGCACAATGGCAATCACGTATTAAGCAAGATATTATTAGCTCTCAAAAGCGTATAAAAGAAGAAATAGGCCACGACTATAAATACTTAGCATACCCGTATGGTGAGTTTAATAACGAGCTGCAAGCACTTGTGACAGAGCTTGGTTTTGTGGGTATTGGTCAGCACTCCGGCGCTGTAAATAAAGACTCTAATTTTAGCCGCTTACCGCGTTTTCCTGCATCAGGCTTTTACAGCAAACTAGAAACTCTTATTACTAAGCTTAACTCACGCGCATTTAATATCACCAATTTAACTTATCAAGATAGCGTTACACAACAAAATCCACCCACGCTCACAATTGAATTTAAAATGGGTGACTTTCATAAAAGCCAATTTGCCTGTTACGTATCAAGCGTAGGCCAAGCAGATTTAAAATGGGTAAATAAAAATACAGTCGAAATAACCTCACCAAAGGTGCTTAATAAAGGGCGATCTCGTTTTAATTGTACGGCCCCTTCTATTTCTAGCCCTGGTGATTATTTTTGGTTTTCGCAGCCTTGGGTAATTGAAGCGCCTAAACCTTAACTGCCTGATGTAATAGTCGCTGGGTTATTTTATCCAGCGCAACTATCTCGTCCGTTGCATTTAACTCAGCGGCAGCCTTAGGCATACCCCATACCACCGATGAGTACTCATCTTGAGCCAAGGTATACGCACCGTTTTGTTTTAGTGCAAGTAATCCTTTTGCGCCATCACTCCCCATCCCTGTTAGTATGGCTGCAACTACGTTTTTAGCTCCTGTCTCAACTAATGAGTTAAACAGCACATCTACCGCAGGTTTATGTCTGTTAACCGGCTCGCCATCATCAAGCTGGCAATACAAGCTAACACCTCGCTTTTTAATACTTAAATGAAAACCACCTGGTGCTATATAAGCCCAGCCAGTGCTAAGCTTATCGCCATGTTCAGCCTCTTTCACATTTATCGTGCATGTACGATTCATTCGCTCAGCAAATGAGGCGCTAAACACAGGAGGAATATGCTGAGTAATTACAATGGGCGGGCAATTTTGTGGCATTTTAATAAGTACTTCTTTGATAGCCTCAGTACCACCCGTTGAAGCACCTATCGCAATTACTTTATTAAGTAAAAATTGAGAATGGGTATTAATAGGCTCATTTGTGACGACCGTTTTTTTATAGCTTCTTACTCTTGCTCCAGCAGCTATTCGCACCTTTTGTTGAACAAGTGATGCATATTGGCTCAATTGCTCTCTTACGTTATTAGTAGGCTTAGCTATAAAATCAACAGCCCCTAATTCGAGTGCCTCGAGTGTAATAGGAGAGCCTTTTTGGGTCAGTGTTGAAATCATCACTACTGGCATTGGTCTTAATCGCATTAAGTTTTTTAAAAAACTAATGCCATCCATTTTTGGCATTTCTACGTCGAGCGTTAATACATCAGGATTTAACTTTTTTATCATTTCGCGAGCTTCGTAGGGATCCTCAGCGCTCCCCACTACCGTAATATCTTTAGCTTGCTGTAATATTTCAGTGAGTAAACGCCTAATTAAGGGGGAGTCGTCAATTATTAATACTTTAATCATGCATACTCCTAAAACAGCTCTATATCAGTTACTACTTCTTGCTTTTTAAGGTTTTGTAAGTAACGGACTTCGCGTTTTTCAATCGTATTATTATGTAGGTTTTTAAGTTTTTTCATATGAACTTTACCGGTGTTCGGATGAAAAAATATTTTTCGTGGCCATGGTCCACCCATATCGTGGGCAACTAGATTTAATGCCTCTTCTTTAATATACGCCGCTGCAAAACTAATATTACCCAGCCCTATATCAGTCATCGCACTAATAATTTTACCCCCACCAAAAAGTTTTACTTTTAGGTTACGGCGAGATGCACCATTTTTTAAAACTTCGTTTATAAGATACTCCATAGCCCAATTGCCATACCGACAACTTAAACTATGCGCATTCTTAAGTTCTACTCCCTTTTGAATTGGTAACATAAAGTGATTCATGCCCCCAATCCCTAGTACTTCATCGTAAACACAAGCCGCAATACACGAACCCAGAACTGTAGAGATCAGCTCATTATTTTTAGAAACATAAAACTCACCCGGAAGCACTTTAGCAACAACGCTACCTCGGCCCGAGTCCCAATATCGTTTAATATGTTCAAAGTTAGGTAATACCGGCCTAAACTCTGCGTGCATTTTGTCCCTTTTGGTACATAGTTTTCCCTAAATTTTTAAATTGCGTATGCTCTTTTCCCATACTTTCTGAGTGACCTAAAAACAAATAACCTTGTTCATTTAATATATTGGCGTAACGCTTAAAAAGCTGATCTTTTGTTTCTTTATCAAAGTAAATAACAACATTACGACATAAAATAAGATCAAATGATCCTTTCATTGGCCAATCTTGCAATAAGTTTAAACGCTTGAATGAAATAGACTCTTTTAGCCTATCTTTAACTTTATAGTTTTCACCGTCTTTACTTTTTAAAAACCAACGCTTAAGTTGCACGTCATCTAAGCCGTTAACATTCGCTGCGGTGTAAATACCCTTTTGTGCTTTTGCCAATACATTAGAATCTAAATCGGTTGCTAGTATTTTTACATCCCAATTGCTCGGAAATGCATTATTTAAAGTCATCGCCAAACTGTAGGGCTCTTCTCCTGTTGAGCAACCTGCAGACCAGATTCTTACTCGCTTACTATTTTTATTTGCCTTTAAGAGAGCAGGTACAAGCTCAGATTCTATAAATTCAAAGTGGTGTATTTCACGAAAAAAAGACGTTAAGTTAGTTGTTATTGCATTAATAAAGGCATCAAACTCCTGATCTTTATGGCTATTTAAATACTCTAAATAGGCTTTAAAGTCAGTTAGTTTTCGCTCTCTAATACGTCTTGCTAAGCGTGAATAAACCATCTCTCGCTTATGCTCACCTAATACAATTCCACATGCGCTATAAACTAAACTGGCAATTTCTTTAAAGTCGCGGTCGGTACACAAAAACTCTTTCATTGTTCGCTCTCAATTTAGCCTGCCAAATAATACCTCGCTGTGATTATGTATTCAGCGAGGTATATAAGAAGATTGGTTGTTAAAATTCTTCCCATTCATCAGCAGAGTCTACAAAGTTATCGCCTTTGGGTTTATTACTTACAAAACTGCTTTGCGACTTATGAGATAATTTAGGTGTGCGCATAGTCGGCGAAATCATCGCCATCTCTTGCTGACCTATTGAGAAAAAGTTGAGTAGTTGGCGCATCTCATTAGCTTGCTCAGCCATAGACTCGCCAGCGGCAGAGGCTTGCTCTACTAAGGCGGCATTTTGTTGCGTCATTTCGTCCATCTGTGAGATGGCGGTATTAACTTGTTCAATACCCGCACTTTGTTCCTCAGATGCCTCTGTAATATCAGAAATCATTTGCGTCACTCTTTGTACCGATACAACAATCTCTTTAAGTGTAGCGCCCGACTCATTAACTAATTGAGAGCCATCAGCTACTTTGCCTACACTATCTCTTATTAACTCTTTAATTTCTTTCGCTGCGCCTGCAGAGCGCTGTGCTAAATTACGAACTTCACCTGCAACAACCGCAAAGCCTCGACCTTGTTCACCAGCCCTTGCAGCCTCTACTGCAGCATTAAGCGCTAATAAGTTAGTTTGAAATGCTATTTCGTCAATGACACCAATAATATCTGCAATTTTCTTGCTCGACTCATTAATTGCCGACATGCTCGTAACTGCTCTATTTACAACCTCACCACCTTGAATCGCCTTTTCGCATGTTTCTTCTGCTAAATCGTTTGCCACTTTTGCGTTATCAGCATTTTGGCGAACGGTGCTAGTCATCTCTTCCATGCTCGACGCTGTTTCTTCAAGTGACGAGGCTTGCTCTTCTGTACGTTGGCTTAAATCAGCATTACCTTGAGAGATTTCCTCTGCACCACTGGCTACAAGCGTTGCCGATGAATTAATGCGATTAATCACTTCCGTTAACTTATCTGCCGTAGCATTAGCATCGCGTTTGAGTTTATCAAATGAGCCTTTATATTCTTTTTCAACTCGTTTTGATAAATCACCATTTGCCATCGCATCGAGCATACTGCCCGTGTCAGCAACTGCATCATCAACTATTTTAACTAAGCTATTTAGCCCTTGAGCCAAACGTAAAAAGAATCCTTCCTTGCCTTCTTCCGCGACTCTTATATCTAATTCGCCATTACCAGCAGCGCTAATAAGTTCGGCTATTTCTTTTTCAAGCGCAACCTCATTGGTCCTATCTTCCCACTCAACAATGGTGCCTAAATGCTTTCCATCTTGGCTAATCCAAGGTGAAGCAATCAAGGTGAAAGTGACACCCGCTAAAAGTAATTCGGCTTTATGAGGCTTATCGAGATTTTTTAATAAATCGCGCTGATGATTAGGGTGCTTATGAAAATCATCAACACAGGTGCCAATTAAATTATCAACAGAAAAGCTTGGTAATACAGTTTGTAATTCTTTTTCGCGGACTTTTAGCATTTGCTGAACACGATCGTTCACAAATACTATATTAAGGTCTTCATCAGCAATCATTACGTTCGCTTGGCAAACTTTAAGCGCATTTGCTAAATCGGCTGCTTTGCGAGATGCTTTTTCAAGCTCTTTTTGTTCAGTAATATCAGATGCGTATTTAATCACTTTAAACGGCTTGCCGTTCATATCATAAATTGGGTTATAAGATGCTTGAATCCAAACCTCCTGACCCTGCTTCCCTATTCTTAAATATTCCCCTGAATCAAATTCACCACGACCTAGTTTGGCCCAAAATTCTTTATATTCGATACTATTTGCATGTTCGGGTTCAATAAAAATCCTATGGTGCTGACCTTTAATCTCGCTAAGTTGATAACCAAGTGCATTTAAAAAGTTATCATTGGCATCAATAATAGTGCCATCTAAATTAAACTCGATAACCGCTTGAGATTTACTTA
Source organism: Pseudoalteromonas sp. SWXJZ10B (assembly GCF_015864475.1). Lineage (NCBI taxonomy): Bacteria > Pseudomonadati > Pseudomonadota > Gammaproteobacteria > Alteromonadales > Pseudoalteromonadaceae > Pseudoalteromonas > Pseudoalteromonas sp. SWXJZ10B. The sequence continues at coordinate 3,901 of NZ_JADYXD010000025.1, read as the reverse complement.
TAGCACTAATTTGCCCTGAAGCTTCTGCTGCTATTAACTTTTGCTCGGTCACGTCGGTGGCAAACTTAACTACTTTTAATACTTGCCCTTGCTCATCAACAATTGGGTTATAAGTTGCTTGGATCCATACCTCAGCTCCACCTTTTGCATTACGCTTAAACTCATCTGAGATAAACTCGCCATTACGCAGGCGTTGCCAAAAGTTCTTATAATCGTTGCCCTGAGCTTCATCTGGGTCAACAAACATAGAGTGATGCTGGCCTTGAACCTCTTCAAGGCGATAGCCCATCGCGTTTAGAAAATTCATATTTGCAGTAATTATTTTTCCGTTAGGTTCAAACTCAATCACCGCTAATGATTTATTCAATGCGTCTACAATTAAATCATTACTTGATTTTGACTGCTTTGGATTACTAAACCATCCCATGCTCATCACCACCTTTAAGTTTATTATTCATTTAGTTTCTATTTGCTAAATATTCATTGTTTTTTGCAGGTCAATTAGCGCTACCATTTTTTCACCAACATTCACCAACCCAGCTACATATTCACAATTATTCGACTCAGATAAACTAGGAACCGCTTTCGCATCTTGCTCCGCAATACTGTAAACATCAGAAACGGCATCAACAGCAACACCTATAATTTTACTACCTAGTTCAAATTCTATTTTAACAACGATAACCACCGTTAATGGCCCATAGTCGACACTTGGTAATCCAAAGCGCAACCGTAAATCAATAATTGGCACTATTGTTCCACGTAAATTAATAACGCCTTTTACAAATTCAGGCGCATTGGGCAGTACTGTAATTTCTTCCCAACTGCGAATTTCTTGTACTGTTAAAATATCAACGCCGTATTCTTCATCAGCCATAATAAAAGTTAAAAACTGTTTTACACCTTGCTGTTGCTGAAGATTTAATTGATTACTTAACTGGCTTTGCTCTGAGCTCATAACGCCTCCAAAGTGGCTTGCGTTTCAATCGTTAATTCTTGGCTACCTGGTTTTTTTAAACCTGAGAGCTTTATTAAGCCGCTAATGTCCACAATCAGCGATACACGCCCATCGCCTAAAATAGTGGCTCCCGATACGCCATCCACCTTATGGTAGTTTGCCTCTAAACTTTTAATAACAACCTGTTGTTGAGACAGTAAATCATCAACTAATAAACCCACCTTTTGGTTATCTGTTTCTACAACAACAAGCAGCGTTTTATCGAGTGATTCAATGGCATTTTTATGATTAAAAATATCGTAGAGCCTTAAAATAGGAATGTATTCGTCCCGAAGCCTCAATACATCAAGGCTTTTACCCACTCGACTCACTTTAGCAATATCAATTTGCAGAGATTCCACAATAGAAATGAGCGGGATAATATAAGTATGCTGAGCCACCTTAACTAATTGCCCATCTAAAATAGCGAGAGTAAGTGGTAATCTAATAGTAAACGTAGAACCAACACCGGCCGCTGAGGTTACTTCTACTGAGCCATTTAATGATTGAATATTTCGCTTAACTACATCCATCCCAACTCCACGACCAGATAAGTCACTTACCTCATCTACTGTCGAAAAGCCGGGCATAAAAATAAGCTCATTTATTTCATCGTCACTGAGATGGTTATCAGCTGAGATTAATTCGTTAGTGATGGCTTTTTCTTTTATTTTTTTTGTATTTAACCCCTGCCCATCATCCATTATTTCAATAACAATGTTTCCACCCTGATGAAATGCATTTAAGGTTACTGTGCCAACGGGATCTTTACCTGCCGCCAGTCTTTGCTCAACAGTTTCTAATCCATGATCAAGTGAGTTCCTCACTAAATGCACCATAGGATCGGATATTTTTTCCATTACTGTTTTATCAAGCTCGGTTTGCTCTCCAATCAACTTTAGCTCAACTTGCTTATTTAGTTTTTGCGCTATATCTCGCACTAATCGAGGAAAACGACTAAATACAAAGTTTATTGGCAGCATACGAATGCGCATCACATTTTCTTGTAAATCACGCGTATTATGGGCAAGTTGCGCTAGACCTTCTTGTAGTAAAGTGATTGTGGCTGGTGTGATTTCTTGTTCGCTAAGCTGATTGAGCATCGCTTGTGTAATAACAAGTTCACCTACCATATTTATTAACGAATCAACTTTATCAATACCAACTCGAATGGAGGTAGACTCTGGTGTACTTGCAGGTTTTTTATCTTTATTAGCAGCGGGTTGCTTTGGCTTACTAGGTAGCTCAGCTACTTTTATTAAATCGGATGTTTCAAGCTCAACAGCTTTAGATATCTCACCTTGATTAGGTTGTATTTGCTCATCATTGCCAAATAAGCCTCCGCATAATTCAATTTTTATGTCGGCATCGTCTTCTACCCATTCAAATACTTCTTTTATGGCTTTTTCATCATGGCTAGTATCTAAAAAAATGCGCCAATGTAAAAAGCATTCATCACTACTTAAATCGGTGATTTCTGGAACTTCATCGTAAAATACTGTGGTTTCTAACTCACCTAGCTCTTCAAGCTCACTGATCATATACAGTGGCTCGTTTCCTGTTTTAAATAAATGATGATGGGGTTTAAAGTCTATTTGATAGGTGTTACTACTTGTTTGCTCTTCACAGCTTTGAGGTTTATTCTCTTGTGTTTCGTTTTTCATTCCAAGTACATGTTCAAATTGTACTTTTAACAAATCTGCCTCAGTTAAATCTGGCTCTTGCTCACCTTGAAGTGCAGCAAGTAAAGCGCGCAAGCAATCCACAGCTTTGAGTAATAAATTGACATGCTCGGTACTAAGCTCTCGTTCACCTTGGCGAATTTGATCCAGTAGTGTTTCAAGTACATGAGTAAAGTCAGCAACGGAGCTAAAGCCAAAAGTGCCACTGCCTCCTTTTATTGAGTGAGCAGCTCTAAAAATAGTGTTGATAGTTTCTAAATCTTCCTCACCTGGCACTAAGTTTAATAGCTCAGCCTCCATGGTATCTAGGCCTTCAAAACTCTCTTCAAAGAAAACTTCAAAAAATTGACTTAAATCTATACTCACACTGCGCTCCTTAGCGAATAACTTTTTTAATTACCGCTAGTAGCTGATCGGGATTAAATGGTTTTACAATCCAGCCTGTTGCACCAGCAGCTTTACCCTCTATCTTTTTTTCTAAGCCCGACTCTGTAGTAAGCATTAATAATGGTGTAAATTTATAACTCGGTAAAGTACGCAGCTCTCGTATTAATGTAATTCCATCCATTATTGGCATGTTTACATCTGAGATCACGGCATCAAAATCTTGTTGCTTGGCAATAGCGAGAGCTTCACTGCCATCTTTAGCTTCGGTTACATCAAACCCGGCAGTTTTTAATGTAAAGCTCACCATTTGACGCATCGATGCTGAATCATCAACCGCTAAAATTCTTTTCATATATACCCCTAACTTTTACTTTCGGTTGTTAAGTATTGGCTTAAGCCAAGTTTATTAATTGTATGCGTTAAGGCCTCGCTACTGCCTACCCATATTATTTTGTGCTGTATAGTAAGTAGGTGTTTTTGTAAGGCGCATAAAAGTTGAATTGAGGCAGTATCAGCAGAAATCACATCGTTAATATCAAGACAGATATCATCGTTGCTATTGAGTTCGTGTAGTAAGTCTTGATGTAGTGTTTCAACTTGCGTAATAGCAAGTTCGCTCGGAAGTTTTAGCATTTAGTAAGTGCATTCCCTGTCAATTCAATTCATAACAAAAGCTTAGCCCTAGTTATTAAAATTGCCATAAAATGCTTAATTAAATTTAACCTGTCGTTAAAATACAAAAAAAGGAGCCTAAAGCTTAATGCCGATCAGTTAAGAAAATGACCGGTTGACCGATCCAAACGATCATGCAAAATCCGTAGTTAGGAAACTAACT
>NZ_JADYXD010000024.1:0-66138 GCF_015864475.1 Pseudoalteromonas sp. SWXJZ10B | reverse complement strand
AGTTAGTTTCCTAACTACGGATTTTGCATGATCGTTTGGATCGGTCAACCGGTCATTTTCTTAACTGATCGGCATTAACCTTTAGGTGCTTTTTTGGTTTTAAACTCAGCTTATAAATTTAATAAATAAGCTTCAATAAAGCGGCGTTGGTTAGCGGCTTTTGGCGCTGTTTTAAATATAAGTGTATTACCATTTTTACGTAGTTTTAGCTCATTAGTAAATTTACATTCGATAGCATTGAACTGAGCTATGTCGTTTTTAAAACTTTGGTCTTTTTCGCACATGTATGCCATTTCGTTTGCAACTTGTGCACAAAATGAACCCACTGGATATTCTTTTAGGTTTTCATCATCAATGCTTTCCCAATCAACATTGGTATTTATTTTTAATCCGCATTGCTTATCTATTTCGCTATTAGCGGCAGCTATATTTTTTTGTTGATACCCTAAATGCTTTTCACGATTAAACTTCGCTAGTTTAGCTTGAGTACCTTTATTTAACTGTTGATCGTATTGCGCTTTTAAGTCTTCAACAATGGCAGGGTTTGACTCTTCTTTTTTTGATAAGTAAATTCCATCACGAGTGTCTGGAATATAAAGATTGTAAGAGCAACAGCGGTAGCCTTCCTCAACACTTACTAAACTTCTTTGTGTACCATCGTAAGTATATTTGTAAGCTTTATTACTACCATGAGGTTTTAATTCGGTTAAAAATACAATCCCATCAATATCATGGTTTATGCCTGTTACTTTTACTAAAGCTTGTTTTTTATCTGTTGTTGGGGCAATAACAACATTAACGCCTTCGCCCGAACTTAGTTCTATTGGGTACTTAGCAAATTCCAAAGCAAAGCTTTTTTGACTAAGTAAAATACAGGCTATAAAGAATAGTTTTTTCATATTAAGTCCTTTTTAAGTTTTAAAGTTATACAGCAAGCTGGTTTATAACATTGATAATAATTGATTAAAAGCAATACAGGGTAGGTGAACGTGCCTATTTTTTGATTTTTAGCGTTTAAAAAACTAATTAACGTGTTTTTGGCACGAGTGAATTGTGCAGACGTACATAGTAACTAAGCACGAATTTTGGCATTATAGCGCCATTAAACTTTGCATAGCTGTAAAGTGAGCATACGATTTAAGGAAAGTATATGCATATACATATTTTGGGCATTTGTGGCACGTTTATGGGTGGTATTGCAGCCATTGCTAAATCATTAGGTCATAAAGTAACGGGTTCTGATCAAAACGTTTACCCACCAATGAGTACGCAACTTGAAGAGCTTGGCATTGAACTGACTCAAGGCTACGACGTATCTCAATTAGAGCCAAAACCAGATATGGTAGTTGTCGGTAATGCAATGAGCCGTGGTAACCCGTGTGTTGAATATGTGCTTGATAAAGGTCTGCCTTACACCTCAGGCCCTGAATGGCTTAAACATAATTTATTACAAAAATCGTGGGTACTTGCTGTAGCGGGTACGCATGGAAAAACAACCACAGCAAGTATGCTTGCGTGGGTTTTAGAGTATGCAGGTTTAAAACCAGGGTTTTTAATTGGCGGCATAGTCCAAAATTTTGGTGTATCGGCAAAAGTGGGTGAAACGCCATTTTTTGTTATTGAAGCCGATGAATACGACACTGCTTTTTTTGATAAGCGCAGTAAGTTTGTCCATTACCTTCCACGTACACTTATTTTAAATAATCTTGAATTCGATCACGCTGATATTTTCGAAGATTTGAACGCAATAAAAAAACAATTTCATCACTTAATGCGTACATTACCTCAAAGCGGCAAGGTAATTTGGCCAAAGCAAGACGTAGCGCTTAATGACGTAATAGCACAAGGGCTTTGGAGCGAAAGCGAAACGCTAGGCGATGATTGGAGCTATGAATTAATAAAAGCCGATGGTAGTGAGTTTAATGTACTTTTAAATAACGAAAAGCAGGGCACTGTTTGCTGGCAAGCAATAGGCGAGCATAACGTTAAAAATGCAATTATGACTATCGCAGCAGCGCGTCATGTGGGTATAGCTGTTGATCATAGTATTGATGCCTTAGGAGAATTTATTAGCCCTAAAAGGCGTATGGAGCTAAAGGCTGATATTAATAATATTAAGGTGTATGACGATTTTGCGCATCACCCAACAGCAATTAAAACTACGCTTGCAGGACTGCGCGCAAAAGTAGGTGATGAAAAAATTATCGCTATTTTAGAGCCGCGCTCAAACACGATGAAAATGGGCGTGCACCAATATACATTATTAGATTCACTGCGTGATGCTGACGACGTACTACTTTTTGAACCAGAGAATCTAAATTGGTCGCTAAAAGAGCAAGCAGATAAAGCAGGCATGCAGTGCTTTAGCAGCACGCAAACAATTATTGATACGGTGCTTGAAAATATTGAGCCTAATCAACATATTTTAATTATGAGTAATGGCGGTTTTAATGGCCTTCATCAACACCTTGTTGATGGTTTAGCTGATAAATACAGCGGAGAATAGTGTGCAATTTAAAGATAGAATTACGCTCGCTTTTAGCGGTGCATCAGGTGCGCCTTATGGTTTAAGGTTACTTGAAGTATTGCTTGAACAGCAATTTCAAGTTTACGTACTTATCTCAAGTGCAGCGCGAGTGGTGCTTGATACAGAATCAAATATTAAGCTCTCTGGTAACGAAGATAAAGCCACTGAGCAGTTAAGTACGCTGTTTAATGCTAAATCTGGGCAGTTAAAAGTATACGGTAAAGATAACTGGTTTAGCCCTGTGGCATCGGGCTCTGCGGCACCTAAAAAAATGGTGGTATGCCCGTGTAGTGCAGGATCGGTTTCTGCAATTGCGGTAGGGGCGTCAGATAATTTACTAGAACGCGCCGCCGATGTTGTAATAAAAGAACGCGGGCAGCTAATTTTAGTACCGCGCGAAACACCATTTAACGAAATTCATTTAGAAAACATGCTTAAGTTATCTCGTTTAGGGGTAACTATTATGCCAGCAGCACCTGGTTTTTATCATAAGCCACAAAGTATTGAAGACTTAGTCGATTTTATGGTGGCAAGAATTTTAGATCATTTAAACATTGAACATAACCTAACAAAACGTTGGGGTTATGGTGAGGGTAAGTAATGGTTAAGCAAAATATTGCTTTAAATATAGAAGGCCTTACTAAGGTTTATAAAAATGGTGTTGAGGCCATTAAAGGCGTTGATTTACAAGTTTACGAAGGTGATTTTTTCGCTTTGCTTGGCCCAAATGGAGCTGGTAAATCAACCACTATTGGTGTTATTTCCTCACTTGTTAATAAAACAAAAGGCAAAGTAGAAGTATTCGGTTGCGATATTGATACTGATTTAGAAGCCGCAAAAGCGCATTTAGGCTTAGTGCCGCAAGAGTTTAACTTTAGTCAGTTTGAAACGCTTAGCCAAATACTTGTTAATCAAGCTGGTTATTACGGTGTTCCACGCGCTGAAGCCCATAAGCGTGCTGATAAATACCTAGCTCAACTTGGTTTACTTGAGAAAAAAGACAAGCAAGCGCGTACGCTTTCAGGTGGTATGAAACGCCGCTTAATGATTGCACGTGCGCTTATGCACGAACCAAAGTTGCTTATACTTGATGAGCCAACAGCAGGTGTAGATATAGAGCTTCGTCGCTCAATGTGGGATTTTTTACGCCAAATAAATCAGCAAGGCGTTACCATTATTTTAACCACACATTACCTTGAAGAAGCAGAGTTACTGTGTAAAAACATTGCGATTATCGATAATGGTCGAATTGTTGAAAACACCACAATTAAAGCACTGCTTGCAAAGCTTGATAAAGAAACGTTTATTTTAGATTTAAAAACGCCTGCAAATCCTGTAACGCTTGATGGCTATAAATTTACCATGACAGACGATCGCACTGTTGAGGTGGAAGTTGCTAAATCACAAGGGTTAAATGCTGTGTTTAGTGCATTAACAGCTCAAGGTAATACTGTATTGAGTATGCGAAATAAAGCAAACAGACTAGAAGAGTTATTTGTAGGATTACTAGAGCAAGGGCGGGGCGAATAAATGTTTAAATATGGCGTAGCCTTAAAGAGTTTATGGATTAAAGAGTGTATTCGTTTTTTACGTATTTGGGTGCAAACCTTAGTACCGCCAGCAATTACAATGAGCTTATATTTTGTTATTTTTGGTAACTTAATTGGTTCACGAATTGGCGATATGGGCGGTTTTAGCTACATGGAGTTTATTGTACCGGGCCTTATAATGATGTCGGTCATTACCAATTCCTATTCCAACGTAGCCTCTAGTTTTTATTCAACAAAGTTTCAAAAAAGCATTGAAGAGCTTTTAGTTGCACCTGTACCTAACTACATCATTGTTCTAGGCTATATGGGTGGCGGTATGACGCGCGGTATTATGGTGGGCTTTATAGTTACCTGTGTATCGTTATTATTTGTTGATATTCAAATTCATAATATTTTTGTAATTATGGCAACGGTTATTTTAACCTCAGCCGTGTTTGCTTTAGGTGGCTTAATTAATGCGATTTACGCAAACAGCTTTGACGATATAAGCATTATCCCCACCTTCATACTAACGCCACTAACTTACTTAGGCGGTGTATTTTATTCAATTACGTTGCTGCCTGAATTTTGGCAAAATGTATCACAAGTAAACCCAATTATTTATATGGTTAACGCGTTCCGTTATGGCTTTTTAGGCGTGTCGGATGTTGATTTAAGCGTGGCTCTTGGGGTTATTTTAGTATTTATAACAGCGTTATTTACATTAGCGCTTACATTGATTAAAAAAGGTGTGGGGCTAAGACACTAATGAGTGATGCAAATTCACGTAGTATTGTATCTAATCAAGCGGGTATTCACGAAAAGCTTGATGAAATAGTAAATAAGCACTTAGATGCTGAGTTTAAAAAGCCAATTGCAGCGCATACTCAAGCTGCGTTTGACGAGGTTAATGCTAAAGTACAAGCCTTTAATGGCCCGCTTATTTTAGACTCGTGCTGTGGCGTGGGTGAGAGCTCAGCTAACTTAGCTAAGCGCCATCCAGATGCCCTTGTTATAGGTATTGATAAATCGTCGCATCGATTAGATAAGCACGATGTTGAGTATAAGCAAACCGACAGTGGGCAGTACATCTTAGTTCAAGCAGACTTAAACGACTTTTGGCGCTTAGCGGTTGCTGCTAATTGGCAACCTACGCACCATTATTTGTTGTATCCAAACCCGTGGCCTAAATCTAAGCATATTCGTAGGCGCTGGCATGGCGCAGCTATTTTTCCATTTATTGTTAAGTTAGGTGGAAAATTAGAAGTACGCAGCAATTGGGATATTTACGTTAAGGAGTTTGCTCGGGCGCTCGAATTAACAGGCAACCCTTGCGATGTAACGCTTTATGAGTCAGACGATGCCATTACGCCTTTTGAGCGTAAATACTGGGCCAGTGGCCAGCAAAGCCACCGACTCGTTATTAACTTACCTCGCTAAAGTAAGTTAAAGTGCTAATTCTTCTTCTATAACCGTACTAACATGTGACACTGGGTGGGCAAAGTAGTTGCCTTGCATTAGTGTCACATTCGCCTTTTTAAGTGCGGTTACTATGGTTGCATTTTCTACCGACTCTGCCATTAATTGCAAACCAAGTTGATTAGCAAAACTGGCTATATGTTCAATAAATAAATAGATATCTTTGTCATTCACTATTTGCTTTATTAGTGCGCCATCTAGCTTAATACCATCTACTTCCAGCTTAAGTACGTTTGATATATTTGAATAACCACTACCAAAGTCATCAATAATAACCTTAACGCCTTTCGTTTTAACCATTCCAATAAATGCTTTTACCTCAGAAAAGTTGGCAATAGCTTGGGTTTCTAAAAGCTCTAGTGTGATATTACCAGGATGCGGGTAGCGCTTAAGTTCGTCCGCAATAAACTCGCTTAAATTAGGGTCGAGCATATCTTGTGCTGTTATATTTAAACTCCAGCAAATATCGGTTTTTCTAAAGCGACTAACACATTGTGAAAATATAGTACGGGTAAGTATTCCGTCCATTCTTGATCGAGTAACAACATTTAAAAATGCATCAGGTTTCAACACTTCCCCTTGCGCCGTTACCATTCGAGCTAAACATTCGTATTGAACGACCTTGTTGGTATTTGTATCAATAATGGGTTGAAAGTAAGGCACTATACGGTTGTTATCAAACGCTTCACGCACCTCTTTAGCCATTTCAACATTGTATTGATATTGCGTTTTTACATCGTGTAGCGCTTTTGAGTAGTTAACTACGCTATGCCTGCCTTGTTTAGCTTGCAGCGCCGCTATATGAGCGTTTTCAAGTAGTAGCGATTTATTGCCACTGGCAATACCTGCACATAGAGTTATATAAATAAAAGGGTCAGTTAACACTGGGGTATTAAAGTTATATGTTTTTACGAGATCGGTAAATTCGTCATTACTCATTTCTTTAGGCGCGAGTAATACTATTTTGTTGGTTGCTAGTCTGTATATATGGCAATGCGCAGAGCTTCTGAATTTAAAGTGAATAAGTAAGTTTTTCATTACTTTATCACCCACTTCAGTGCCGTAGAAACTGTTTATATCTTCTATTTCATTAACCCAAATAACGGCTAACTGCATGTGATGAGCATTACTTTTTTTAATAAAGTACTCAAGAGCAATATGATTTGAAAAACCAGTACTTGAGTCAGTTGCTAACGAGCGCTTTAGTAAATAAATATATATGGCGGCAACAAGTATCGCGATAAAAAAGAAGAAGCTAGCCATTGCAGCTGCTTTTGATACGCTTTCTTTAAGTTTCTCGTTTAAATTGTAAATAGTTATATCGGCACCCGTTAAATAGGTATTGCCGTTAATAGGGTCAACGTAAGGAATAAAAATAGTTTTAAAGTGGCCCCACTGATCGCTCGATATTTCAAATACAGGCTCGGTTGAGTAAAAAGCACTTATATTGGCATCGGTAGCTTCAGGGTAGAGATCTAAAAATTGAGTTACTTTGCCATTATTCTGATCGTCTTGCGTGTAGCTTGATGAGCTAAAAAGAACCTTTCCGTCTTTTAAAATCATTGAATACACATAAGCAATATCAAGTGCTTGAGCAAACTCAGAGAGCTGTTTACTTTTATCTTGATAGTAAGAAAAACTTATGTTGTCGCCTTGATTAACCGCACTTAAGTAATTTTCACCTAAAATATGTTTTACGCTGGTGGCTGCATTAAGTAAGCGATTATCAACCGACTGCATTATTTCAGCACGCGTGGTTTGGTAAGTGTAGTAAACATAGGTAAGTAAGCTTATTAAAAACAAGCTAAAGCCTGCCACTATCCAACTAACTTTGACTCTTCCTTCTGGCATATGTGTCCCTTTTTTGTTATCAAATTTATTATACCCAAAATAAGTAAATGCCCAATAAATAATTAGGTTTGGTAGAGTTTTAATTAAATTATCATTTTTTTGTCATCGCTTTGATTGCTTTTATAGGTTTAAACGAGACATTTTAGTTATATTGCAGTAAAGTTAGCGCAATTTTTAAAGAAACACGATTACTCTAAATGTCCTAATAATTAGGCGTTTTTGATGGGTAAGCGCGTGTTTTAGCTACACACACTAGGTATTGAGATGGATCAAAAGCGTTGTGCCGTCGCCTCTAAAGAAAGCCTTAAGCGTATATTTACTGTACCTGAAGCGCCAGACTCAACTTTAAGCAAAATCGAGCTTGAAATTTCGAGTAATTTAGCAGGTTTTCTAAACGAAAATATAGCGGCAATTGAAAAACCATTACATGAAATCGAAAAAGATTTTCAGTCGGCAGTGATCCCAGAGGATCCAACGTTTGTATCTGCTTATGCCCAAGACATAATGGAGCAACTTGTTGCACATTCTGTGCATACAGCTGCGCCTAGCTTTATTGGTCACATGACCTCTGCCTTGCCGCATTTCTTATTACCGCTGTCAAAATTGATGGTAGGGCTAAATCAAAATCTAGTAAAAATAGAAACGTCTAAAGCGTTTACGCCTCTTGAGCGTCAAGTGCTTGGAATGATGCATCATTTAGCTTATGGGCAAGAAGATTCATTTTATTCTAAATGGATGCACAGTGCTAAAACCTCATTAGGTGCATTTTGCTCTGGTGGAACGGTTGCTAATATTACTGCGCTTTGGATTGCTCGAAACCGCTTATTAAAACCCGATGGCGATTTTAGAGGTATCGGCGCACAAGGCCTAATTGCCGGTATGCTGCATTACGGCTATAAAGGTTTAGCAGTATTAATATCAGAACGCGGACATTACTCATTAGGTAAATCGGTTGATTTACTCGGTATTGGCCGCGATAACTTAATTGGTATTAAAACCTGCGAAAATAATAAAGTTGATGTAGGAGCTATGCGCGAAAAAGCACGTGAGCTTGAATCGCAAGGCATTAAAGTAATGGCGATTATTGGGGTAGCGGGTACAACCGAAACCGGTAATATTGACCCACTTGATGAAATGGCCGACTTAGCACAAGACATTAACTGCCATTTTCATGTAGATGCTGCATGGGGAGGAGCAACCCTTTTATCGAACACGCATCGCCCTTTATTAAAAGGGATTGAGCGAGCAGATTCAATTACCATCGATGCACATAAACAAATGTATGTACCAATGGGAGCGGGCTTAGTTTTATTTAAAGATCCCGCTGCAACTGATGCAATAGAGCATCACGCTGAGTACATATTACGTAAAGGTTCAAAAGACTTAGGTAGCCACACGCTTGAAGGCAGCCGACCTGGTATGGCAATGTTAGTACACGCTTGCTTACGTGTTATTGGTCGCAAAGGTTACGAAATGCTGATTGATCGAAGCATCAAAAAAGCACATTACTTTGCTGATTTAATTAAGGCTGATGAAGACTTTGAGCTTATTTCGGAGCCTGAGTTGTGCTTATTAACGTATCGTTATGTACCTAAGCAAATTAAACAAGCAATAGCCGATGCTGATGCAGCAACTCGGTTAGATATTTTTGCTTCACTGAACCGTTTTACTGCCAGTATGCAAAAACGTCAGCGAGAGTCTGGTCGCTCATTTGTATCACGTACTCGTTTAACGCCTTCTAAATACGACAATCAACCAACAGTTGTATTTAGGGTGGTACTAGCTAACCCGCTTACTTCAGGTGCTATTTTAAAAGAGATATTAGCTGAGCAAAAAGAGTTGGCAGCAACAGATCCGGTATTCAAAAAATACTTAAGAAAGTATATGTAATCTAAATACAAAAAAGGGTCACTTAATGAAGTGACCCTTTTTGATATTAGAATAGCTGATTAAATTACTAATGCAGAATACGTGCTCTAATTGTACCCTCAACAGCGCTTAGTTCTTTAAGTGCTACTTCAGATTGATCTGTATCTACATCAATAACTACATAACCAATAGATGCGTCTGTTTGTAGGTATTGCGCAGCAATGTTAATACCGTGCTGTGCAAACGCTTGGTTAATTTGCGTTAGTACACCAGGGCGGTTGTGGTGCACGTGTAATAAACGGCTACGATTAGCAAGCTCAGGCAGCGATACTTCAGGGAAGTTAACCGCGGTAATAGTTGAGCCATTATCTGAATATTTAGCCAGTTTACCCGCTACTTCAATACCAATGTTTTCTTGTGCTTCTTGTGTTGAGCCACCAATGTGCGGCGTTAAAATAACATTGTCGAATTGACGCAGTGGCGATACAAATTCTTCATCGTTAGATTTTGGCTCAGTAGGGAACACATCGATTGCTGCACCACTTAGTTTTTTCTCTGTTAGTGCTTCTGCAAGTGCATCAATATCAACAACAGTTCCGCGTGAAGCATTGATCAAAATAGATCCCTGCTTCATAACAGCAAGCTCAGCACTGCCAATAAGGTTTTTAGTTTGCGGTGTTTCTGGTACGTGTAAGCTAATAATATCAGAGCGTTGTAACAGCTGAGTTAGGTTATGCACTTGCTTTGCATTACCCAGTGATAACTTATCTTCGATATCGTAATATTCAACGTTCATACCGATGTTTTCAGCCATAATACCTAGCTGAGTACCAATGTGACCGTAGCCAATAATACCTAAAGTTTTACCACGTGCTTCAAACGAACCATTTGCTGTTTTTAACCAGCCACCACGATGAGCCGCTGCATTACGCTCTGGAATACCGCGTAATAAAAGTAGGATTTCACCAAGTACAAGTTCAGCAACTGAACGAGTATTAGAAAATGGTGCGTTAAATACAGCAATACCGCGTTCGCGTGCTGCATCTAAATCAACTTGGTTTGTACCAATACAAAAACACCCAACAGCAACTAGCTTGTCAGCTGAGTCTAATACGGCTTGGTTAATATGAGTACGAGAACGAAGTCCTACAAAGTGAACATCTTTAATGCGCTCTTTTAATTCGTCCTCAGGTAAGGATGTTTTAACGTAGTCGATATTGCTGTAACCGTTACGTTTTAGCGTTTCAACAGCGCTTTGGTGAACACCTTCAAGCAAGAGAATTTTAATTTTGTCTTTTGCTAACGATACCTTACTCATAACCTCATCCTATTTAATTTGTGGCCCATTTTTAGTACCGATAATCACTTTATCAGCACCACGCATTGCAAATAGGCCGTTGGTAACTACGCCAACAATTGAATTTATTTGTGCTTCAAGTTGTTTAGCATTGGTAATTTTTAAGTTAAATACATCTAATATAACGTTACCGTTATCGGTAACTACGCCTTGGCGATAAACGGGGTCACCACCAAGCTTTAATAATTCTCGTGCAACGTAGCTGCGAGCCATTGGAATAACTTCTACCGGAAGCGGGAAGTCGCCTAATGTTTTTACTAATTTGGTGTCATCTACAATGCACACAAATTGTTTAGCTACAGCGGCTACTATTTTTTCGCGAGTGAGGGCTGCACCGCCACCTTTAATCATTTCGTTTTGGGCGTTTATTTCGTCAGCGCCGTCAACGTATACATCTAAAGCAGCAACGTTATTAAGCTCAAATACTTCAATACCTAACGCTTGTAAGCGCGCGGTTGAGGCTTCTGAGCTTGATACAGCGCCTACAATAGTGTCCTTTACTGAGCCAAGGGCATCAATAAAGTGATTAACAGTAGAGCCTGTACCCACACCTACAATAGTGTTTTCTTTTACAAACTCGAGTGCTGCCCAAGCAGCTGCTTTTTTTAATTCGTCTTGTGTCATTGCTTTGTGCTCATGTATGTCAGAAATATGCGGTTAGTAATCAAATTTAATTGTTACCAACAGTATGTTTTATCTGGGGTGATAATGGTTTTAAGTGGTACATCCCACGACTCGATTGGTAGAGCCTCAACTTTTTGGCATTCATGTGCAAGGCCAATTAGTTGTGGTTTTTGCCAATTTTGTTCGTGTAAACGTGCCAATGTCCGGTCGTAAAACCCACCTCCCATTCCTAGGCGATTACCTTGTTTATCAAATGCAACTAATGGCATAAGGAGGTAATCAAGCACTGGTAATGGGCATATTTGAGAGCAGTTCAGCTTAGGCTCCAAGATACCATAGCGATTTGCTCTCATGGGTGAGTTTTTCTCATAGCGCTGAAATAGTAAATTAGCGCCATTGAATGGGTGTATTATAGGTAGGTAAACGGCATGGTTTAAACTCCATAATTCTTTAATTAACAATGAAGTGTCTAGTTCCCCATCGTTACTTAAGTAAATGGCAATATGCTTTGAATTCGTTGTTTTTTCGCTTTTTAAATGTTGAATAAAATTCATTTTTAGCGATTGCGCAGCAATTATTTGCTGATTATTTGACAAGTTTTTACGGGTATTACGAATTTCTGCTCTTATTTTTGCGCGTTTATTACTCATTAAATTAATTAGCCATTCTTAAAAAGAGAATAAATCGGGAAAAATTAAAAAAACAGCCAGTACGACTAGCAAAATTGTGGCAGTTGCAATCAATGAATATAAAAGTAAGTTACTGCGTTTTTTAGGAGGCGCTAAATCATCATCTAGCATTAGATCGTCACCTTGCCATTCGTCAATACTTTCGTCTGGTGCTTTTAATTGAGCTTCAGGAAGTCGTTGCTCTAACTCGTCTAGCTTTTCTTCAAGGCGAATTAAGCTGCTAGTGATGTAATCGAGTGCATCAAAAATACGTTCGTCACGTTGGTTGTTATTTGCAGCAGGGTTTGAGCCATTTTGAATGATGTTTGAAACAGCTTGAAGCTTACTTTTAATGCCTAAGCCTGCTAGTAACTTAGCCTGTTTTAACGCTTTGTCTTTATCGCTTGGTGCAAACAGTGGCTTACCTTTAAAAAAAAGAGCTACTTTTTCATCTGATGTTTTTAATTTTGCAGCTAAATTTGTACATGCTATTTTTATGTCAACGTTATCGGCAAGTCCTGCAAATATAACGCGAAAGTTATCGGCCATTTAACTGTCCCTAAAGCTTTTATAATGAAATGAGTATATACCTAAAGTACAAAAGAATTCGAGGTCGATTTAATAGTTATTTTGTAGACGCTCTACAAACAATATAGCGAATAAGTTTTAGATGCAAAAACGGCCCTTAAAAGGGCCGTTTTTAATTTACTACAACAATTTTGACTTAAAGGCCAGCAGCTGCGCGAAGTGCGTCTGCTTTATCTGTACGTTCCCAAGGGAATTCGTCACGACCAAAGTGGCCGTAAGCCGCTGTAGGAAGGTAGATAGGGCGCTCTAAATCAAGCATTTGAATTAAGCCGTAAGGGCGCAGGTCAAAATGTTCACGAATAAGCTCGATTAAACGGCTTTCTTCTAGCTTGCTTGTACCAAACGTTTCAACGCTGATAGAAGTAGGCTCTGCAACACCAATTGCGTAAGAAACTTGTAGCTCACACTTGTCAGCAAGACCAGCAGCAACAATGTTTTTAGCAACGTAACGTGCAGCGTATGCTGCTGAACGGTCAACTTTTGATGGATCTTTACCAGAGAAAGCACCACCACCGTGACGAGCCATACCACCGTATGTATCTACAATAATTTTACGACCAGTTAAACCACAGTCACCCATTGGTCCGCCAATTACAAAGCGACCTGTTGGGTTAATGAAAAACTTAGTTGCACTTGTAATAAGTTCTGCAGGAAGTACCGGCTTGATGATTGTTTCCATCACCGCTTCTACTAAATCTTTTTGCGAAATGTCTTCGCTGTGCTGAGTAGAAAGTACAACAGCATCAATACCTACTGGCTTACCGTTTTCGTATGCAAAAGTCACTTGAGATTTTGCATCTGGACGTAACCAGTTAAGCTCGCCGCTTTTGCGTACTTGCGCTTGGCGCTGAACTAAACGGTGTGAGTAAGTAATTGGAGCAGGCATTAGTACTTCTGTTTCGTTACATGCGTAACCAAACATTAAGCCTTGGTCGCCAGCGCCTTGCTCTTCTGGGCTAGTACGGTCAACACCTTGGTTAATGTCTGGAGACTGTTTACCAATAGTGTTTAAAATTGCACATGAATCGGCATCAAAGCCCATGTCTGAATTTGTGTAGCCAATGTCACGAATTGTTTTACGTGTAATTTCTTCGATATCAACCCATGCGCTAGTAGTGATTTCACCACCAACCATAACCATACCGGTTTTTACGTAAGTTTCGCATGCAACACGGGCATGAGAGTCTTGCTCTAGGATAGCATCAAGTACCGCATCAGAGATTTGATCGGCGATTTTATCCGGATGACCTTCAGAAACTGATTCAGAAGTAAATAAATGTTTTGCCATTGTAATTCTGCTCACAAATATTGCGCTTCACAAACGTCGGTATTAGCGCTAAAAAATTAAGGGGCGTATTTTATCGAAAACAAAACATCTTGCATAGTGTTTTTACGCCTAGACGTCTAAATAAAATGTATAATAACTTTTTGGTCTTAAAAAATATTCATAATGCCTCATTTTTATGGGGTTTTTAATTGCACACCGCCCCCACAATAAGTAAGAATGGTGCCATAAAAGCTCTTAAGTGACTTATGAGCATAAACGATTACATAAATACCCGCGCAAATACAAATAAAGGTAGGAGAATTCATGCCATCTCGCAAAGAACTTGCAAATGCTATTCGCGTCTTGTCAATGGACGCAGTACAAAAGGCCAAATCTGGTCACCCTGGAGCCCCTATGGGCATGGCTGATATCGCAGAAGTACTATGGCGCGATTATCTAAAACATAACCCAACGAATCCAGAGTGGGCTGACCGTGACAGATTTATTCTTTCAAACGGCCACGGTTCAATGCTTATATATTCTCTATTGCACCTAAGTGGTTACGACTTACCGCTAGACGAAATTAAAAACTTCCGTCAAATGCATTCTAAAACACCAGGTCACCCTGAGTATGGCTATGCACCAGGAATCGAAACTACTACGGGTCCTTTAGGTCAAGGGATCACAAATGCCGTAGGTATGGCAATTGCTGAAAAAGCGCTAGCTGCACAGTTTAACCGTGAAGGTCACGATATTGTTGATCACTTTACCTATGCATTTATGGGCGACGGTTGCCTTATGGAAGGTATTTCACATGAAGCAGGTTCACTTGCAGGCACATTAGGCCTTGGTAAACTTGTTGCGTTTTGGGATGACAACGGCATTTCAATCGATGGTGAAGTAGAAGGTTGGTTTACCGATGATACACCAGCGCGCTTTAAAGCGTACGGTTGGCATGTGATTAGTGGTGTTGATGGCCACGACAGCGATGCTGTAAGTGCTGCAATTGCAGAGGCTAAAAGTGTAACCGACAAGCCATCACTAATTTGTTGTAAAACAATTATTGGTTATGGTTCACCTAACAAATCAGGTAGCCACGATTGTCATGGTGCTCCACTAGGTGATGACGAAATTAAAGCGTCTCGCGAATTTTTAGGTTGGACTGGCGATGCGTTCGAAATTCCTGATGATATTTACGCACAATGGGATAGCAAAGAAAAAGGTCAACAGCTTGAATCAAGCTGGGACGAAAAATTTGCAGCATACGCAAAAGCATACCCAGAGCTTGCAGCTGAATACAAGCGTCGTATTAACAACGAACTTCCTGGCGATTGGGCTGAAAAATCTCAAGCGTATATTGAGCAATTACAAGCAAACCCAGCAAACCCAGCGTCTCGTAAAGCATCGCAAAATGCATTAAATGCGTTTGGTCCGTTATTACCCGAATTTATGGGTGGCTCAGCCGATTTAGCTGGCTCAAACTTAACAATTTGGGATGGCTCTAAAGGTTTAACACGCGATGATGCAAGCGGTAACTACATTTACTACGGTGTACGTGAGTTTGGTATGTCGGCAATTATGAATGGTATTGCGCTTCATAAAGGCTTTATTCCTTACGGTGCTACGTTCTTAATGTTTGTTGAATATGCAAAAAATGCTGTACGTATGGCTGCATTAATGAAGCAACCAAGCATTTTTGTATACACGCACGATTCAATTGGTCTAGGTGAAGATGGTCCAACTCACCAACCAGTAGAGCAAATTGCAAGCATGCGTTTAACGCCTAACTTATACAACTGGCGTCCATGTGACCAAGTAGAGTCGGCAATTGCATGGCAACAAGCTATTGAGCGTAAAGATGGTCCTACATCGTTAATCTTTACTCGCCAAGGTCTTGAGCAACAAGCACGTGACGCACAGCAATTAGCAGATGTTAAAAAGGGTGGTTACATCCTTAGCTGTGACGGCAATCCAGAGATTATCTTTATTGCGACGGGCTCTGAAGTGCAACTAGCACAAGATTCAGCAAGCGAGCTACGCAGCCAAGGTAAAAAGGTACGTGTTGTATCTATGCCATGTACTGATGCCTTTGAAGATCAAAGCGCAGCATATAAAGAAAGCGTATTACCGGCATCTGTTTCACGCCGCGTAGCAGTAGAAGCTGGTATTGCTGACTACTGGTACAAGTACGTAGGCCTAAACGGCGCAGTAGTAGGTATGACTACCTTTGGTGAGTCAGCACCTGCAGGCGAGCTGTTTGAGCACTTTGGTTTTACAGTGGCAAACATTGTAAGCAAAGCAAACGAGCTTTTTTAATCGCTTTGATTAAATAAAGTAAGTAATTGAAAAACCCGCACATGTTGCGGGTTTTTTTATGCCCTTACATGAAGCAACTTCACCTTGATCAATGCAGCTTTCCTTGCAAGAAAGTAAGCTATCAGGCAAGGTAGTGCGATAAAATTTATAAATAAAAATCTTAAATTAATAGCAGGAGCTAAAAATGCCAAAGTTCGATAACGTGAGTGTAGTAAAAAAAGCCAATGTATATTTTGACGGAAAAGTGTCGAGCCGTACCGTTATTTTAGGCGATGGCGAAGCAAAAACGTTAGGCTTTATGCAACCAGGTGAGTTTGTTTTTGATACAAACCAAAAAGAGTGCATGGAGCTTTTAGCTGGCCAATGGGATATTTTATTACCAGGTGCAAGTGAGTGGAAAACATTTAACGCGGGTGAATCGTTTAATGTTGATGCAAATGTAAGCTTTAAAGTAAAAGTATCTGATTTTGCTGACTACTGTTGTTCGTACACAGATTAATCAATCAGAGCTTAAGTTAAGTAGACGTCTGAAAGCCCATGCAATGTGGGCTTTGCATAAACTTTGCGCAACACATGATTTAAATCACCAAAAGCCGTAAATAATCCTCAAATATCTCTCTTTTTTCCTTGTGTTAATCTAAATAGCCCCCAATACTAATTGTAGGTAACAAATAAAAGGATACCCTATGAAAATTAATCTTTCTGGTCACCATGTTGAAGTTACTGACTCTATTAGAGAGCACATCAACGAAAAATTTTCAAAAATCGAGAGCCATTTCCCATCGCTTATTGCGCTCGATATTATTTTGTCTAAAGAGCATCATAAGATCCAAGCTGAAATTAGCACAAATTACGAAGGCACGCGCATATCGGTAAAAGGGGAAAACGAAGTTATGTACCCTGCCATTGCAAGCGCAGCTAAAAAACTCGATGCGGCACTAAAACATCGAAAAGGGCAAATAAAAGCTAACTTACACGAAAAGCCTGTAAGCACGACACCTGAAATCGCACACGAGATCATCCAAGAGATGGATCTTAAATAAGAATTAGTCACAAAGTATTGTAAAAAAGAGCCGCATGGCTCTTTTTTATTGCCTGTAATTTAGGTAAGTTATGCGTTCTTGCAGTTTATTAATTATAAAAGTTAATAAAAAGAACACACAACACACATATTTTGAGAAATTAATGCAGAAAACAAAAGCAGTATGGAAATCTAAAATAGGTGCGCTTGGACCTGGGATCTTAATGGCAACGGCCGCTATTGGTGGTTCTCACTTAGTTGCCTCTACACAAGCTGGAGCAATATTTGGCTGGCAATTATTTTGGCTAATACTTGTTGTTAATGTTTTAAAGTATCCGTTTTTTCGCTTTGGTATGGAGTACACACTCGCCACTAAAAATAGCTTGGTGGAGGGTTACAAAAGCAAAGGTCCATTTTATTTTTACAGCTTTATTGGTTTAAACATTGTAGCCGCCGTTGTTAATACCGCCGGCGTATTACTGCTTACCGCAAGCTTACTGCATTACGCTCTACCTATTGTTATTGAAGTAACCTTACTTTGCTGGATGCTGCTGGGGGTATGTTTAGTTATATTACTACTTGGGCACTTTAAAGCGCTTGATAACGTTGCCAAAGGCATTATGGGGCTGCTTACGCTCGCTACTTTGATTGCCCTTGCCATTGCATTTAGTAACGGCCCAATGGCACCTGCTGATTATGTGGGACCTTCACCGTATGAACTTGCCATGCTTAGCTTTATGGTGGCTTTAATGGGCTGGATGCCAGCCCCTATCGAAATATCTGCATTAAGTTCTTTATGGCTAAAAGAAAAACAAGCGCAGCAAACAGTTTCTAAAAGCCAAGGCTTGTTCGATTTTAACGTAGGTTACTGGCTTACAGCTGGCTTAGCCTTGGTATTTTTTAGCTTAGGTGTATTAGTGCAGTACGGGCAAACCAGTAGTATAGAACTCGGCGGTGTCGCGTTTGCCAAGCAGCTTATTGATATGTACGCATTAACAATAGGCGAGTGGGCAAGGCCGCTTGTATCAGCAATCGCCTTTTTATGTATGTTTGGCACTACACTCACCGTGCTAGATGGCTACGCCCGTACGCTTAACGAATCTCATAAACTACTTGGCTTTAAGCAATCAAAACACAGTCTAAATATTTGGTTAATACTACAAGCACTTGCCGGTATGGCCGTTATTTTATTTTTTAAATCAGCCCTTGGCCCCATGCTTACCTTTGCGATGACGCTTTCATTTGTTACAACGCCTATTTTTGCATGGCTTAACTTTAGTCTTGTACGCTCAGAGCCAGCTATTAAGCACAGCGTGCTATTACGTAGTTTAACTTGGTTAGGCTTAGTGTACTTGGTTGGTTTTGCTTTAGCTTTTATAATTTGGAAGTTGGCAGCCTAATTAAAGATCGAAGCCCTATAACGGGCACTCTACTTTGTTATATTTATACTCAATAGGGAAAATCTGACCTTCTGCGGATTTTTTTATACTCTTATCGATACGTAAAATACTATTTTTAAAATCATCGACTAAACGATATCGCATTTCAGTCATTGAGTTTTCACCTAAAATGTATATTTCTTCTTGGCGGATCTCCGCTCCATCTGCAATAGTAAGTGTAGTGATAGCATTTACAGTATTTCCTCCAAGGCTGTTTAGTACTCCTTCAACAATACCTTCATACCCAACGCTGTATTCAACTGATTGGGAGTAACCTAACTTTGTCCCTGTTACTTTTGTACCGTAAATATCTAATTTTAATTCACGCGTTTCGGTAAAGCCTTCTTCACTACCCTCATATTTGTAACAAGCAATATTACCAAAATCCAGTTCGTCGTCAGAAATGTCATTCTCTATAGAAAACACAAACAGCTCACCTGTTTTTTTAACCTGGACACCGTAACGCGATGTTTCTGCAGTTGATACTAAGCTTGCTACAGTCACATCTTTGGTTTCTTTGTAAAATATACTTCCTGAGCCAAAACAAATGTTTGCCTCTGTTGTATCACAAGCTTCAATATTTGAATGATTTTCAATCTCTTTTGGAAGAGTGATATCATCCCAATTGTTAGCAAGTTTTTGTGTTGAAGTTTCGGATGCGCTATCTAATACAACTTTTGTCGAGTTGGAAGTGAAATAGTTGTAGCCAAAAAAAACGGCTAAAATGAGTGAAATAACAATAAAAATATTTTTCATAATGGATGAATTACAACAGCTTTAATCAAAAGTGCGTGAATTATAACGGTTTTAATCAAAAGTTCAATTTGGTAAAGATTACCCTTACTCACAATTGAAAACCACGTGTAAATAAGTTATTCAGTAGTGCGAACAAAAAAATACTCGCCCTCTGATTTGGGTAACGATCCGCTTTTTATCAGGTCGCTCATAAAACAAAAATAAACAAGACACCAACAAAACACCCACCCTAAATTTTGTTGTTAAGTATGTTTTATTAAGCATGTTCGCGAGGTAAACTCGCGCCTACAGGATTGGGGTTATATTTGTAGGCGCGGCTTTAAGCCGCGTTTTTGGTTTTTTTTTTACTACTCGCGAGGTAAAAAAATTAAGACAACACCTATCTTAATTGAGATAGCTTTGTTTGTTTAATTAAGGTGGATGTCTAGTTTGATTTAGCAATAAAACACAGCGTGTTATTACGTAGCTTAACGTGGTTAGGACTAGTGTATTTAGTAGGTTTTGCAGTAGCGTTTATAGTGTGGGAGCTAGCAGCCTAAATATAACCCCTTACTTTAGGGTTTTAATTAAAGCCCTAAAGCCCTCAAGCATTAAATTCTAGGATTAAACGAGGTATAAATGGATATTAGAACAGGTGAACTTTCAAACCCACACGTTATAAAGCTACTACAAGGGCATCATAACGATATGCTAAAACACTCACCTGCGGAGAGCGTACATGCACTGGATGTAACTAAACTTACTCAGCCCAATATAACCTTTTATAGCTTATGGATTGATAATAATTTAGCGGGTGTTGGTGCTTTAAAAGCACTAAATACAACGCATGGCGAAATTAAGTCAATGCGCACATCAAGCCGCTATTTACGCCAAGGCATAGCAGCTAAATTGCTCACCCATATAATTGAGCAATTCACACTGCGTGGTTATAAAAAGCTAAGTCTAGAAACCGGCACCGCAGAGGCATTTTTACCCGCACAAAAGCTTTATGCTCAATTTGGTTTTAAAAAATGCGAACCGTTTGGTGATTATGAGCTAGACCCGTACAGCTTGTTTATGAGTAAAGCGCTTTGAGTTGTATGCGTTCACCATTTACAGAAGAACAAAAAAGCAATATAAAGAGTTTTAGGAGATGATGTAATGAGCAAACGTGATTTATTTTCAGAATTAACTACAGCACTTGATGATGCGAAAACGCATTCACAAGGAGAGCCTACGTTACGTTCTCATACGGTAAATGATATCAACGACCTTGCTATCTCACCTAGTGAAATAGTAAATATTCGAGAAAAATCCTACATACATCAGCAAGAGCGATCGAAAATTGGGAACAATGGTGCAGTAGAATTAATTGGCAAGCCATCACGGATCTAACTTAGATGACAGAGTTAGTCGTTCGTTTATTTAATGACTTACTATGTTGGAGTGCTTATTATTTAGATCGGGCTAATAAAATGAAAAAGAAAGGCACTATTTCGTTATTTCAAAGATAAGTAATATCTATTTCCATATACATGTTAGTTTTTTCTCTGCTTCATTAAATGAATAAAACTCGGGATTTCTGATATTAATATTAACTCTAGTCAAACTTGTTAACTCTAAATCACACTTTAACAGTATGACTAGAGTTCTTTGCAGTATTTTCTCAAGGTGCTCAATGGCTAAAGTTAGTGGCTGTATAGCCTCTATTGGTAGTGACTCACCATGAGCCAATTTATTCCTAATTTTTGATAAGGGATAGTCGACTGGAGTAGTCTCATTTTGTGTAATTGGCCAAAGGTCATTTATTAAAATAGAGTTTTCTTGTATAAATTGAGTTAAAGCATCATTAAAAGATATTTTATTTAGTTCAAGTATTTTATTTTTTATGTGGATTTTTTTCTGATTATCCTGCTCTGGAAAAAACTTATCTATTTCGTTAGTAAGTATTTTCTTTAATGGGCGAAATTTACTTCTAGATAAATTCAAATTACTTTTAGTTGATGTTACAAGAGCTTCAAAGCTAGAGAAAAGATATAGGAATCGACTTTCAATAGACGGATATTCTGTGGGTAACGTGGCATGTAATGCCGATATAATGTTCTGCTTTGAATCGGAAGTTTGGAGCTGAGTATATGCTTCCTGTACAAATCCCTCAAAGTCTTGGTTATGTATTATACCTGAATAAGCCATTAAACTATTCTCAGTATCAGGTTTGGTAATATTCCCCCGATAATACTTTAATTGAAGGTATTTAGATGTTACTTCCAAACCGTAACAAATAGTTCTTTGCCTAGAGAAGAAAGAGCTAAGTAGTAATATTTCATCGAGTGATTGTAGTAGAGTATTTTTTATTGTTTCTAAATTGCTAGCTTTCAAATCAACATCAGACAAAGCTACTAAATAACTTTTTCTAAGTAAATTACCGTTATTACAATTAATAAATTTAAACTTTGAGTCAAAAATCATTCTAAATTTGTCGGTAAGTACAAACTCTTTTAGCTTACTTTTTTTTATACTTACACTTCCATCATTATTCGTATTTGAAATTACTATAGGGGAAAGGTGGGTATTATTACTTATCATAAATATATAACTTTGGTAGTCATGTTTTATCTTTTGTTCTATTAAATTTATGATTTCTAGTTCATACAGTTCAAATGTTACTGGGTGCTTGAAGTCGCTTATTTGAGGTAATAATGAATCTGAATTTACTCTTACAATTGTTTTTGCTTTAATCTTATAAGTTTGAAATTGGTCAAAGCTATACTCGCCTTCTAAATGCTCAGCAATACTAAAACTATTTACTTCAAGAAGGTTCATTACAGCAAAAGGCCTTTCGCTATAGTCATTGGAAGCATAAATTTTACAAGGAATATTTTTAAATTCGTCATTACCAACTTTAATACTGACAAGTAACTCATAGAAAGTTGTATTTTTTGAAGTGGAAAAAGTATTCGACATATTAAACTCCTTTTTAAATATAAATTTAACTCAGTTCTTTTATCGCTCTGCTTATTCCATCTAAGCTCAGTGCATACATGCGATTGTTCATTAACTCTTTTATAAAGCTAATCGATTGATAGTATGGCCAGTGTTCAACGGGTTGTGGGTTGAGCCAGGCGACTTTATCAAAGTGGTTTGTGATTCTTGATAACCAGGCACTGCCGGGCTCTTCATTGTAGTGTTCTACCGAGCCGCCCGCATAAGCTATTTCGTAAGGGCCCATAGTGGCATCGCCAACAAATATTACTTTATAGTCGCTGGTAAATTTATTAATCAGCGTCATGGTGTCTATTACGTTTGAGTGGCGCCGCGCATTGTCTTGCCAAACGTGCTCGTATAAACAGTTATGAAAGTAGTAAAACTCTAAGTGCTTAAACTCACTGTGGGCGGCGCTAAATAGCTCTTCGCAGGTATGAATGTAGTCATCCATTGAGCCGCCAATATCAAATAGCATCAACACTTTTACGGCATTATGGCGCTCGGGTGCCATTTTTACATCAAGCATGCCGCCTTGTTTTGCAGTAGCGCGAATAGTCTCGTTTAAATCAAGCGTGTCGCTTGCGCCAGTGCGGGCAAACTTTCGTAACTTTTTAAGGGCGAGTTTAACTGTGCGCGAACTAATTTCTCTGTCGGTGTCGAGGTTTTTGTATTCTCGTTTATCCCACACTTTTACCGCTTGGCGGTTACGGTTGCCGTCTTGCCCTATACGCACACCTTCTGGGTTATAGCCGTATGCACCAAAAGGTGATGTGCCGCCAGTGCCCACCCATTTATTGCCGCCAGCGTGGCGTTTTTGTTGCTCTTCTAAACGCTCTTTTAGGGTTTTCATAAGCTCGTCGAGTCCGCCCATAGCTTTAAGTTGGGCTTTTTCTTCATCGCTTAGGTTTTTTTCGAATTCTTTACGTAGCCAGTCTTCAGGTAAGTTGTGCTGTTGCTTTAAGCTCTCGAGTAAATCGAGGTCAGCAATACCACTAAAATAGTCGCTAAAGGCTTTGTCAAATCGGTCAAAGTGGGTTTCGTCTTTTACCATTATGGTGCGTGCTAAATGGTAAAAGGCGTCTACGTCGGCAAATATAACGCCTTTTTTTAAGGCATTTATTAAATCGAGTAGCTCGCGCAGGCTTACAGGTAAGCGGTATTCACGCAGTTTGAAGAAAAACGCAATCAACATCTTAACGGCGGCTCATAAAGGCTAATTTTTCGATTAGGCTTATGTCCTGCTCGTTTTTAAGCAGTGCGCCAAACATGGGCATTAATCCGCCTTTTTTAGCTTTGTCGTGCAGTGTTTTAGCGTCTATGTCTTCTGCCATAAGCAGTTTAAGCCAGTCGAGTAATTCGCTAGTGGATGGCTTCTTTTTAAGGCCGTTTGCATCGCGTAGGTTAAAAAACACTTCGAGTGCTTGGCGTACTAAATCTTGTTTAACGTTAGGGTAGTGCACGTCAATAATCTGCTGCATTTCATCGCTGCTAGGAAAATCAATATAGTGAAAAAAGCAGCGGCGTAAAAATGCATCCGGCAATTCTTTTTCATTATTAGAGGTAATGATCACAATAGGGCGCTCTTTGGCTACAATGCGCTCATTAGTTTCGTAAACATGAAACTCCATTTTATCAAGCTCAAGTAATAAGTCGTTTGGAAACTCTATGTCGGCTTTATCTATTTCATCAATTAATAGTACTGGGCGTTTACCGTGTAGTTCTGCATGAGTAAATGCTTGCCAAAGCTTACCTTTAACAATGTAGTTACCAATATTGTGTACACGCTCGTCACCTAATTGGCTGTCGCGCAGGCGCGAAACCGCATCGTACTCGTACAAGCCTTGCTGCGCTTTAGTAGTCGATTTAATGTGCCACTGAATAAGTACTGTATCTAAACTTTTAGCTAACTCCTCAGCCAGCATGGTTTTACCTGTGCCGGGTTCGCCTTTAATTAAAAGTGGTTTTTCGAGCATAATGGCGGCATTTACTGCCTGTTTTAGCGAGCTGCTTGCGATGTAATTGTCAGTAGAATTAAATTGCACGGTGTACCCTTGTCTGGTCTGAGGAGTAAGTTATTTTGTTATAATGCCATAGTTAAACGGCAGGTCCAAGGTAGGCAAAACGCGGTATGACCTCACCGTCTTTTTCAATAGTTTCTAAAAACATACTAAGTGGGCGCGCCCAGATTCCAAATTCACCATAGAGTGCTTGGTAAATCACAAGTTGTTCCTCGGTTTCGCTATGGGTGGCAACGTGAATAACTTTGTATTGCGGCCCTTTGTAGTGTTGGTACATACCTGGTTTGAGGGAAAGTGGTTTTATTGCTGTAGTCATGTTTTGATCTCTTGTATAATTTGGCTTTGCACTTTTAATGTTAACTAATTTGCCAACACTATGAACTATATTTCGCTAGATGATTACAAAAAAGCATGGGTTTTTCGTCATAAAGACTTACCTGTATCTGATGAAGACGCAGCAAAAATAAAGCCTATGGGCGATGAGCGTGCAGCCGTACTTTGGACAACCATGGTGAGCCGTGAGTTTGACCACCCAGATTTTTTTGAAGACACCGATTGGTGCGGACAAGAAAAAAGCTTTAGCCAAGAAGTAGATTGGCAAGATGCATGGGAAAATGGTGATGCGCAACCACCAGAAGCAATCTTAACTTTTTTAGATTGGGAAGCTAATACCACGGTTTATTTTTGTATGGCGCGCGATAATATTATCGAAACGACGTTTGATGTATTTAAACGCAATTGGCAAAACTTTATGTTTTTAGCCGATGGCAGTTTATTGATCGGTAAAAAGCGTAATACGGTTGTGCAATTTTTAGAATCAGGTAAAGCAAAATTAGGTGAAAAGCCAAGCGCTTAAATAGTGCGCTGCGCTTAAAAAATACTCAATACTGTGTTATAAAACATTTACCTGAATATTTTTGAGTATAGCTATTGGTCGCTAAAAATCAGTCACTTGGTGCTCAGCAGCAAGTTGAAATTTGGCAAACTGATGCACAAAAAGTGTTGTATGCACAATTGTGTAATGCGTTTTATCAGCGTGAGGTTCAGCGATTAGTTGCAGAGCCTAATGCCGAGAAATTGCGCCGCCAGTTAAAAAGCCTACCTTATTATATTGAGCGAGCGGCAACGTTAGTAGCTAATGGCGACACGCCTTTTACGCTGGATGCGCAAAACGGGACGTGGCTTGAAAAGCAAAAACCGACTCCACCCGATGTGAATGTTCACGCTAATGAACTTTTTTATCAAACGTATGCCAAAGTGGGGCTTATAGTGCCCGTTATATTGCATGGTTACGATCAGGTGCGCCTTAGAATAGATAGCATTGATCAGTTAGGTGAAAATAAGCTGCATTGCAATGAGCTCGGTTGGTTTGATTTTTTAGGTAATGGGCTCGAGCAACAAAATGCTCAGCTAATAAAGCCAAGTAAAGTGAGTTTAACGGGGGCATGTTGTGGGCACCAGTGGCAATTTTCGAAGCGTTGTATGCCACGGGTTTTATCACTACGTGAAATGCTTTTAGCGGGTAGTATTAATTGGCGCAATCTAAAGCGCCCCTTAGCGTATGAAAGTTAAGGTATTTGGAATTTAAAATAAGGAGTGTTAAATGCGTATTTTTCAAGTTGGCTTACTGTGCTTAGCACTGTTTGTACAATACAGATTATGGTTTGGTCATAATGGTTTACAAGACTACACACGGCTAAAAGGTGCTGTTGCATCGCATCAACAAACCAACGAAAAGCTCATTAAACGAAATAAAGTGCTTAAAGCAGATATTGAAGATTTAAAGCTTGGCCAAGAAGGCATTGAAGAGCGTGCACGCAACGAATTGGGAATGATTAAACCGGACGAAACATTTATTCGTGTTTTACCGGGCAAACAATATGACAAATAAACAGACTATTGCTGCAATTGTTCCTGCAGCGGGTGTTGGCAGTAGAATGCAGCACAATGCGCCTAAGCAATACATACAATTAGCTGGTAAAACTATTTTAGAGCATACCTTAGCTAAACTTTCTCAATTACCCCAATTAAGCTCTATTGTTGTTGCCCTCAGCGACAGCGACCCCTATTTTGACGAACTCCCACTGCTTGATAATCGCATTGTGCGAGCCAGTGGTGGAAAAGAGCGAGCAGATTCAGTACTCAATAGCTTACTTTTTTTAGCACCTAACCCGCCTACGTGGGTATTAGTACATGATGCTGCGCGCCCATTAGTTAATATTAGTGATATAGAGCGTTTAATTGATGAATGTATACGCGCTGATGAAGGCGGTATTTTAGCGAGTAAAGTAAAAGACACCATAAAACGCGGACACGAGTACAGCGAACAAACTGTACCTCGCGATGACTTATGGCAAGCACTTACCCCGCAGTTTTTTAAATATGACGAGCTTAAAAGTGCACTTCAAAACGCATTAGCGAGTGGAGTAACTATTACCGATGAAGCCAGCGCAATTGAATGGGCAGGCAAACCAGTAAAGCTTGTAGCGGGTCGCAGCGATAATATTAAAATAACCACGCCAGAGGATTTAGACCTGGCTGGGTTTTTACTACATAAACAACAAAACGAGAGTGCATTATGATTCGAATTGGCCATGGTTTTGACGTACATAAATTTGGTGGCGAAGGCCCTTTGACTATTTGTGGTGAAAAAATTGATTATCCACAGGGCTTTTTAGCGCACTCAGATGGCGATGTGGCTATTCATGCATTATGCGATGCTATTTTAGGCTCGCTTGCAATGGGCGATATTGGCAAGCACTTCCCCGATACGGCAAGCGAGTATGAAAATATCGACAGCCGTATTTTACTTCGCCATGTAGTTGGCTTAGCTAAAGAGCAAGGTTATGTACTTGGCAATGGCGATGTAACTATTGTTGCACAGGCGCCTAAAATGCTGCCACACATTCAAGCTATGCGCGCTAATTTAGCCAGCGATTTAAATTGTGACCTTTCGCAAATTAACGTTAAAGCCACTACTACCGAAAAGCTAGGCTTTGAAGGGCGCAGGGAAGGTATTTCGAGCCATGCTGTGGTTATTATGAGTAAAGAGTTTACGAGTACAAAAAGCGCATGAGCGATTTAAATTATTTATACGGTGCACCGCTTTCTAAAGCTGATTTTAAAACCACCGCTGAAGATTTTATGGTTGATGAAGACCTAGGTATAGAATTTACCGGCAGTGGCGAACACGTGTGTTTGCAGGTGGTTAAAAAAGGCGAAAATACGCAATACGTTGCAAAGCTAATTGCACAACGTGCGGGTGTGTCACCACGAGACGTAAGCTACGCAGGTATGAAAGATCGCCACGGTGTGTGCTCGCAGTGGTTTAGCGTAAAAGTACCGATTAAAAAGCCTATCGATTTTAGTGATTTAAATAGCGAGAGTATTTTTATTGTGTCGCAACAGCGCCACGACCGTAAATTACGTACGGGTTGCCACAAGGGGAATAAATTTACTATTACGCTGCGTAATGTAACCAAGCCCCTTGATATTCTATGCCGTATTAATGCCGTGCGTGCAGGTGTGCCAAATTACTTTGGCGAACAACGTTTTGGGCATGGCGGTCATAACTTAGTAATGGCAGAAAAAATGTTTGCTGGTGAGCGTATTCGCGATAAAAAGTTACGCGGTATCATTATTTCAGCAGCACGCTCACATGTGTTTAATCAGTTAGTAAGCCTGCGTGTTAAAGAGCATGGTTTAGCTAAAACAATGCACCGTGAAGTATTTATGCTTAGCGGCAGTAACGCATTTTTTGAAGATGCAATTAACGACGAAAACATAGAACGACTAGCCACTGGCGATATTATGATGTCGGCACCTATGGTAGGTAAAAGTGAAAAAGGCTTAACCGAGCAAGAGAAAGTATGGCTCGAACCATATCAAGCATGGTGTGATGGTTTAGGTGAGCTAGGTCTTAAAAATGAGCGCAGAATGCTGCGTTTAATTCCGCAAAACTTAACGGTTGAGACCATAGATGAAACCAGTTTAAAACTGAGTTTTGGTTTGCCTAAAGGGTGTTTTGCAACCGCATTATTACGTGAGCTGGTGGATTACACAGATGCAAGCCCACGAGAGCGCAAAGAAAAGGATAATGGCATAAATGAAGATACTGTTAAGTAACGACGATGGCGTAAATGCTAAAGGCATTGCAGTTTTATATCAGGCGCTTATACAAATTGCTGATGTAACTCTGGTTGCACCTGACCGCAACTGTAGTGGCGCTAGTAATTCTTTAACATTAATGAACCCGCTGCGAGCTACAACGCTCGAAAATGGTTTTATGTCGGTTAATGGCACGCCTACTGATTGCGTACATTTAGGTGTAAACCAGTTAGCTGGTGAAAAACCAGATCTAGTTGTTGCAGGCATTAACCATGGTGCCAATTTAGGCGACGATACGCTTTATTCTGGTACCGTTGCCGCTGCAACTGAAGGTCGCCATTTAGGCTTACCTGCAATTGCGGTATCGCTTTGCTCACATAAGGGCGAGCATTTTGAAACAGCCGCCGCGGTTACCGTAAATATTATTAAAGGCTTGGCTTCGCACCCGCTGCCAAAAGATCAAATAATAAATATTAATGTGCCAGATATTCCATTAAGTGAATTAAAAGGGGTGCAAGTAACACGCCTAGGCGCTCGCCACAAAGCCGAAACCATGACCAAACAAACCGATCCTTGGGGTCGTGATATTTATTGGTATGGATCGCTAGGGACTGAAAGCGATGCAGGAGAGGGGACCGATTTTCACGCTATTAACAATGGCTATGCATCGGTGACGCCATTGAGTGTTGATATGACAGCAAAAGATAGCTTAAAAGCCGTAGGAGACTGGTTAGCCGATTTGGAGATTAATCGTGCTCGCTAATTATACACGCAGTGCAAAAGCGTTATCTGACTTACTAAAGCGTGAAGGCGTTGAAGATACACAAGTACTCAGTGCTATAGCTGACATTCCTCGCCATATTTTTATAGATGATGTGCTAAAACATAAAGCCTATGAAAATACAGCGTTACCTATTGGGCAAGGGCAAACTATTTCTCAGCCTTATATAGTAGCGCGCATGACAGAGTTGCTCCGCTTAGCTGGTGTACGCGATAAAGTATTAGAAATTGGCACTGGCTCTGGCTATCAAACTGCAATATTAGCTAAAACGTTTACTAAGGTTTACTCGGTAGAGCGTATTAAAACACTTCAGTGGCAGGCAAAACGCAGGTTGCAGCAACTCGATTTATATAATGTAACCATGAAGCATGGCGATGGTTGGCAAGGCTGGCAATCACAAGCACCGTTTGATGGTATTATAGTGACTGCTGCGGCCTCTAAAGTACCGCAAGACTTACTTGATCAGTTAGCCGATGGCGGCGTGTTATTAGCCCCAATTGGTGAGAGTGATCAAAAATTAATAATGGTTATCCGCAAAGGCGATAATTATAAAGAGCATGTTATTGCTCCCGTTAGATTTGTGCCGCTAGTACCTGGCGATATTGAATAGGAATTCATTTTGAAGTTGTTTACCAAGTTATACGATATGGCCCTAGTGTGGGCAAAACACCGTCATGCGGAACGTTATTTAGCTGCAATGAGCTTTGCAGAGTCAGTTTTTTTTCCAATACCACCCGATGTAATGCTTGCACCTATGTCGCTTGCGCAACCTAAAAAAGCATGGCGCTTTGCAAGCTTTGCCACAATAGCGTCGGTTTTTGGTGGCATAATTGGCTACTTACTCGGTTTTTGGTTATTCGAACCTGTTGTTGAGCCATTAATTGCACAAATGCACTGGCAAGAAAAGTTTGATATCGCGTTAAATTGGTTTAAAGATTACGGTGTTTGGGTTGTGTTTTTAGCTGGTTTTTCGCCGATACCATATAAAGTATTTACAATTGGCGCAGGTGTTTTGCAAATGGCATTTTTGCCATTTTTACTCGCATCAGCTATTGGGCGCGGTGCACGTTTCTTTTTAGTTTCAGCTTTAATGAAGTGGGGCGGGGCTAAAATGGAAGCAAAATTACGTCAGTATATTGAAATACTTGGTTGGGGATTAGTGGTATTAATTGTACTAGCGTACTTTTTATTGCGTTAAGCGTTAAAAATATCAATTGTCTAATTTGGGAGAAAAATACAATGAATAAACAGTTTTTACTGTATGTGACTATATTTATTAGTATTTTTCTCTTTGGTTGTTCTTCTCGCCATATTCCAGCACCTGTTAGCAGCCTAAATAATAATGTTAATGATTTAGGTCATACTATTAACATTAATGGAAGTAGTTATAAAGTGCAAAGAGGAGATACGCTTTATTCTATCGCTTTTAGTGCCGGGCAGGATTTTAGGTTACTAGCAAAAAACAACTCAATTCCATCACCTTACACCATTTTTCCTGGGCAAAATATCTCCTTAATCCCTAAGCCTGAAAAAATTAAAAGGGATGAAAAATATACGAACTTGAGTAAAAAGTCTATAAAAAACACACAAAAAAATAACATAATATTAAAGAAAGAGCTTGATCCCCCAAAACAACGAGAGTATGTTCAGAAACAAGCCAGTAACAAAGTTAGTAATACTAAACGTTTGTCGAGCAGTAAAGTTAAATGGTCTTGGCCTGCAAAGGGCAAAATTACCAAACGCTTTTCTAATAAGGAAAACGGTTATAAAGGTTTACAGATTACTAATCGCAAAGGGGCTTCAGTCTTAGCTGCGGCACAAGGAACAGTGGTATACGCGGGTAACGCTCTTCGAGGATACGGTAGTTTAATCATATTGAAACATAATGATGATTACCTAAGTGCTTATGCACATAACTCGAAATTACTTGTTAAAGAAAAGCAGAAGGTTAAGGCAGGACAAAAAATAGCAGAAATTGGTAATTCAGAGTCTCCGGTCACCGCGCTTCGTTTTGAAATTCGCTACCGAGGGCAAGCTGTCAATCCTGCTAAATACCTACCCTAATTTTTAGGTATTGATAATTGCTCGGGAGAAGGCTTATGGCTAGCGCAGCAAAACTTGACACACACACTACGACTGACGAAAAATTCGATGACATCGCTGCTGATGAAAGCACAACTCTACTAGATAAAGTAGAAGATGATGAAATTTTTGCTAAAGAAGAAGTCACTAAAAATCTTGATGCAACCCAACTTTATTTAGGCGAAATTGGTTTTTCTCCTTTGCTTAGTGCAGAAGAAGAAGTGTTTTTTTCTCGTAAATCACTTAGAGGTTGTGAAGCCTCACGCAAACGTATGATTGAAAGTAACCTACGTTTAGTTGTTAAAATAGCACGCCGTTACAACAACCGCGGCCTGGCTTTACTCGATTTAATTGAAGAAGGGAACTTAGGTTTAATCCGCGCAGTTGAAAAATTTGACCCTGAGCGTGGCTTTAGATTTTCAACTTACGCTACATGGTGGATACGTCAAACAATTGAACGTGCCATTATGAATCAAACTCGCACCATTCGCTTACCTATTCATGTAGTTAAAGAACTTAATGTTTATTTACGTACAGCTCGAGAATTAACTCAAAAACTTGACCATGAGCCAACAGCTGACGAAATTGCAGCTTGCCTAGATAGACCCGTTGAAGACGTAACTAAAATGCTACGTTTAAACGAAAGAATTGCATCAGTAGACATGCCGATTGGTGGTGAAAACGACAGTGTTTTACTTGATATCATTCCTGATGAAAAAAGTGCTGGCCCTGAAGGCGAAGTACAAAACAATGATATTAATAAGCACATTGTAGATTGGTTAGGTGAATTGAACCCTAAACAACGCGAAGTGTTAGCACGTCGATTTGGATTGCTTGGCTACGAGCCATCTACACTTGAAGATGTAGGCCGCGAAATAGGCTTAACACGTGAACGTGTAAGACAAATTCAGGTAGAAGCATTACGTCGCTTAAAAGACATTTTGCAACAAGAAGGTTTAAGTACAGATAGCTTGTTTAATCAGTTTTCGTAACTGGTTAAATAGTTTAAAAGACTATGTGTGTTAAAAAGCCGAAGAATTTATTCTTCGGCTTTTTTTATGCTTGTAAATTAGATGATATAAATTACAACAATGCTTTTAGTTTATATAATAAATCGTGCGCTTGGCGTGGCGATAAATTATCAGGGTCAATTGCGCTTAATTGTTCTTCTACTTCAGAAGGGGCACTTTGTGCAATTTCGTTATTAAAAGTAAAGGCTTGTTGCTCTGTATTTGGTGCAGTAACGCTTTGATGATTTTCAAGCAACTTAAGTTTTTGCTTTGCTTGTGCAATCACAGCTTTAGGAACTCCTGCAAGGGCAGCTACTTGTAAGCCAAAGCTTTTACTTGCAGCGCCGTCGAGAACTGTATGCATAAAGGCGATTGTATCGTTATGCTCTATTGCATCAAGGTGCACGTTTACCAGACCTGTTGTTTGTTCAGCAAGTTCTGTTAACTCAAAGTAGTGCGTTGCAAACAATGTTTTAGCTGATATTTTTGACGCTAAATGATCGGCTGTTGCATACGCAAGCGAGAGCCCATCATAGGTACTTGTACCACGACCAATTTCATCCATTAATACCAAAGACTGCGCCGTGGCATTATTTAAAATAGTCGCTGTTTCGGTCATTTCTACCATGAAGGTTGAGCGACCTGATGCTAAATCATCGCTAGCACCAATACGTGTAAATATGCGATCAATATTACCTATTTTAGCGCTGTCTGCAGGTACATAACTGCCAATGTGAGCCATTAGTACAATAAGTGCTGTTTGGCGCATATAGGTTGATTTACCGCCCATGTTTGGACCCGTAATAATCAACATTTTACGTTGGCTGTTTAATTCAACAGGGTTAGCAATAAACGGTTCTTTCATTACTTGTTCAACAACAGGGTGACGACCTTGCTTAATGCTTATATTGTCGTTATCGCACAGTTCTGGTTTTGCATAATTGAGTGCAAATGCACGTTCGGCCAAGTTATTTAACACGTCTAAATCGGCCAGTGCTGCTGCCATCATTTGCAGCTGTTCAATATGTGGAGCGATAAATCTGAACAGCTCTTCGTATAGTTGCTTTTCAAGCGCTAAGGCTTTTGATTGGCTACCAAGTACTTTATCTTCGTGCTCTTTAAGCTCAGGAATAATATAGCGTTCGTTATTTTTGAGCGTTTGGCGACGAATGTAGTCGGCTGGCACTAAGTGGGCATTGGCGCGGCTTACTTCAATAAAAAAGCCATGTACTCGGTTATAACCAATTTTAAGCGTACTAATACCCGTGCGTTCGCGTTCACGTAACTCTAGTTGATCAAGTACATCGGTTGCACCTTTACTTAAGTTACGCCACTCATCTAGTTCGCTGTTGTAACCAGGAGCAATAACGCCACCGTCACGAATAAGTACCGGTGGATTTTCTATCACTGCACGTTCTAATAACTCTTGTAAATCAGGGAGCTCAGGCGAGTGCTTGATAATACCCGCTATACGAGGATCGTTAGCATCGCCTAACAAAGTGTGTAGTGGCGCAAGTGCTTGTAATGCGCTGCGAAGGCGAGTTAAATCGCGCGGGCGAGCAGTACATAAAGCTAAGCGTGCAATAACACGCTCTACATCACCAATCTCTTTTAATGATTCGTGTAATTCACCGCACAGTTGTACATCTAAAATAGCGCTAATTGCATTTAAGCGTGAATTTAGCTCGTCTTTATTACGTACAGGTGTATGAATACGGCGCTTAAGTAAACGAGAGCCCATAGGTGTTGCTGTTTTATCAAGTACCTGGGCAAGTGTATTTTCAAACCCACCTGATAAATTAACGGTAAGTTCTAAATTTTTACGGGTTGCGGCATCTAAAATAACAGCGTGTTCGTTGTGCTCAAGCGTAATTGCACGAATATGTGGCAGTGCAATACGTTGTGTATCTTTTACGTATTGCATTAAACAACCGGCAGCAACAAGCGCGCTGTGGGCTTTATCAACACCAAAACCAACTAAATCTTTAGTACCAAACTGATCGCATAATAAGTGCTGAGCCGTATCTAAGTCGAACTCCCACTCTGGGCGGCGGCGGGCACCTTTTATATGCTCAATTAAATGAAAGTTTTCAAAGCTTTCGCTATACAGAAGTTCTGCCGGAGCTAAGCGCTGAATAGTTGAGCTAAAGGCTTCGTCGGTGTTAACCTCTACAACGTTAAAGCGACCAGAGTTAATATCAAGGTACGCGATACCGTACAGACCTTTTTTACTTTGCCAAACGCTAGTAAGAAGATTGTCTTGTCGTTCTTGTAAAAGCGCTTCATCAGAAATTGTACCAGGTGTAACTATACGAACAACTTTTCGATCGACAGGGCCTTTACTGGTTGCAGGGTCACCCACTTGTTCACAAATAGCGACTGATTCACCCATTTGGACTAGGCGTGCTAGGTAGTTTTCTACTGCATGATAAGGTACGCCCGCCATAGGGATAGGATCGCCACCGGCTTTACCGCGATGAGTTTGCGAAATATCGAGTAATTGAGCGGCGCGTTTAGCGTCATCAAAAAAGAGTTCGTAAAAATCGCCCATACGATAAAACAATAAAATATCGCGATGCTCTGATTTTATTTTTAGATACTGCTGCATCATAGGGGTTTGTTGTTTTATAGTGTGTGGTGCATAAAGATCAAACGACATGTATTTACCCAAAGGCTGAATATGGAATTACATCAAGAGATTAAAACACTTGCTGCGCAATTAGGCGCTATTTTAACGGATAAATGCTTATGGATCACTAGTGCTGAGTCATGTACTGGTGGCGGAGTGAGTTATGCCCTTACAGATACGCCCGGAAGCTCTGCTTATATTGACCGCGCATTTGTGACTTACAGCAACCAAGCAAAGCAAGATTTGCTAAATGTAAGTGCAAGCACATTAGCAAAGTACGGTGCTGTGAGCGAACAAACAGTGCGTGAAATGGCATTAGGTGCTATTAAAGCAACAAATGCAAATATATCTATAGCTGTATCGGGTATTGCAGGACCTGGCGGGGCAACTGATGGCAAACCTGTGGGACTTGTGTGGTTTGGCATACAAATTAATGACAAAGTACTGACCTTTAAACAAGTATTCTCTGGCGATAGGGCTCAAGTTAGACTGCAAGCTATTGTATTTGCATTGAAAAGTGTAATAGATGAGATAAAATAAAAAAATTAGCTTGATACTGTGATTTCATACAGTATACTTGATTCCATTAGCTGGATTTGGAGAATAAAATGAACGATAACAAACAAAAAGCGTTGGACGCAGCACTATCACAAATTGAACGTCAATTTGGTAAAGGCTCAATTATGAAATTGGGTGATAACAAAGCGTTAAACATTGAATCTGTATCTACAGGCTCATTAGGTATTGATATTGCTTTAGGCATAGGTGGTTTACCTATGGGACGTATTGTTGAAGTATACGGACCTGAGTCATCTGGTAAAACAACGCTTACTTTACAAGTTATCGCAGAAGCACAAAAAGAAGGCAAAACATGTGCCTTTATTGATGCTGAGCATGCTCTAGATCCAGTATATGCCCAAAAATTGGGTGTAAATATAGATGAATTATTTGTATCTCAACCAGATACAGGTGAGCAAGCACTAGAAATTTGTGACATGTTAGTACGCTCAAGCGCAGTAGATGTTGTTGTAATTGACTCGGTTGCTGCACTAACACCAAAAGCTGAAATTGAAGGCGATATGGGCGATTCGCACATGGGCTTACAAGCACGTTTAATGTCGCAAGCATTACGCAAGCTTACTGGTAACATTAAACGCTCTAACACGTTGTGTATTTTCATTAACCAAATCCGTATGAAAATTGGTGTTATGTTTGGTAACCCAGAAACAACAACGGGTGGTAATGCACTTAAGTTTTACGCATCGGTACGTATTGATATTCGTCGTATTGGTTCTGTTAAAGAAGGCGATGAAGTTGTTGGTAACGAAACTCGCGTTAAAATTGTTAAAAACAAAGTAGCGCCGCCGTTTAAACAAGCTGAATTTATCATCATGTATGGTGAAGGTATTTCTAAGCAAGGCGAGCTAATTGACCTAGGCGTTAAGCATAAAATTGTTGAAAAAGCAGGTGCTTGGTATAGCTACTGTGGCAACAAGGTTGGCCAAGGTAAATCTAACTCAATTAAGTTTTTGAAAGAAAACCCAGAAATTGCAGATGAGATTGAAGGCAAGTTACGCGAAATGCTTTTATTAAAAGCAACTATTGAACCAGATGATGGTGAAGATAAGTTGGGCGATGACGCTGATCTTTAACAGCCTCAAAATGAGTTTTTAAGCTTGATTTGACCCGAGCTTTAAAAAGCGTTAATCAGTAATGATTAGCGTTTTTTTGTTATTAAAAACTTAAAGTAGATAACCTGATCTCTGGATAATAAATCTATCTCGAGCAGCTATTTTCAGCGCTAACTGCGTTGAATTTACTTACAATAGGCCAGCTATTGACGCGTAAATTCGCCTTGTTTCCACTGAAAATCTCTGGCTAGAGAAAATAAATTTAAATACCACTATGATTCAATACGTTAGTAAATCTCTTAACCAGAGTTTAGGTTAGATAAAAATAAAAACGACACATTAAAAATGTGTCGTTTTTTAATTTAACCTGCAAAAATCTACAGCCTTTAATTAATCAAATATATTTATAACTGCCAATTTACAGATAGAGCGTAGTTACGCGGTGCACCGTAGTAACCTTGTTCCCAGTATAGGCTGTGCAAATATTTTTCACCTGTGGTGTTATTAACGTTGAAAGTGACTCCTACGTTATCTGTAATTTTGTAAGTGGCCATTAAATCAAGTAACCCGTATGCATCTTGGTTGGTAGTAACACTTGCAATACCATTAGCATCGCTAACTTGTACTCGACTAGTTGAATCCTGCCAGCGGTAATTTGCACCAAATGATAAGCCATCAACTAAAGGCACTTGGTAGGTTGCGGCCACTTTAAGTTGGTTTTCTGGTGTGTAATCTTTTACTAAATCATCACCATCAATATTTAAATTACTAAAGCTAATACTTGCACTTAAATCATCTGTAAATTTACCACTTAACTCTACTTCAAAACCATTACTACTAATGCCATCAGCTGCATAATAACGCGTATCACTTGGTAATGAGTTAGCTATAGCAACAGCAAGGCCATCTTGTTTTGCATCAAAATAAGCAAACGTTACAAATAACTGGTCGTCTAGAAGCTGTGCTTTGACACCTATTTCGCTACTTTT
The DNA here is from genome assembly GCF_015864475.1 of Pseudoalteromonas sp. SWXJZ10B. Classification (NCBI taxonomy): domain Bacteria; kingdom Pseudomonadati; phylum Pseudomonadota; class Gammaproteobacteria; order Alteromonadales; family Pseudoalteromonadaceae; genus Pseudoalteromonas; species Pseudoalteromonas sp. SWXJZ10B. Next base: position 28,636 of record NZ_JADYXD010000024.1, on the reverse strand, counting down.
ACCAGTAACAGCAGGTAGTTGATTGGCATTTATATCTAGTTCTTTTTGCGGTACAAATGTTTCTGTATAGCTTGCATAAGCCGATAGAGATTCGTTAAAGTCGTACACTGTACCAATGTACGGTATTAGCTCAGAGTCATTACGTGTTTGAGCAACACCGTACGCTGTACCTTTTGTTTCCCAATCTGTATAACGCACGCCAGCAAGTACACTTAAAGGTTCACTTAATCTGATACGAGTTGATATGTAAGCTGATTTTTGCTCATTTGTTATATTGCTTCCATTTACGCCATCAGCAAGTGTTGCTTGTGGCATTACCCCATCCCACGTTTTAAGTGATGGCATTGCCGGAAAGCCATTGCCTGTGGTGTAATCGTAAAGAGACTGCTCGGTGTAATCCATTTTTGCTTGGCTAACACCAAATGATAGATCGTGCTCTTGACCAAATAAATCAAATTTACCACTGGCATATAGATCAAATAAATCATGCTTATCTTCGTAATCATAACGGCTTGCATAACCGGTTAAACCAAGCTCAGTGTCTTTATTTGGTGTACCGTATACGTAGAACAGCTCTGAGTCTTGCTCGTTTTCAATGTGAGCATAGCGCGCTCTAGCCACCCATGTTGCTGATAAGTTTTGTTCAAGCGTTACATATACTTGCTCTGCACTGTTATCCCAGTAAGACCAATCAGCAGCAGTACTGGTTGATTCGTCATAGTCGGTTGGTGAGCCGTCGGTGTAATAAAGAGGTAGTGCCCCCCAAAGTGGGCTATCAGCATCTTTTTGTTGGTTAACGTAGTTAACGCTTAATAATGTGTTGTCGGTTAATTTGCCTTCGTAGGCTAAGTAAATAATTGTTTTATCTGTTTCGTAACGATCTAAGTATGAATCCGCTTTTTGTTTTGTAAATACAGCTCTTACAGCGTGTTCTTCATTAATAGGGGTCGATACATCTAAATCTAATCGTTTTTTATTCCACGAACCATATGACACAGACGCATTAGCTTGTGTGTTATATGTTGGTTTTTTTAAAACCATATTTACAGTAGCAGAAGGATTACCCGCGCCGGTCATTAAGCCATTAGCGCCACGCACAATTTCAACGCGGTCGTAAATTGATGTATCAAGACTTCCTTGAATAGAGCCTGAGCTTTGTGGAATACCTAATCCATCAACTTGAAAGTTAGTAATTTCAAAACCACGAGCTTTAAAGTAAGTACGGTCGGTTTCTATTTGCTCTACTGTTACGCCTGGCGTGCTTTCAAGTACTGAGTTTATATCGTCTAGTGAAAAGTCGTCCATTAGTGCGCGTGATACAACAGAGATTGACTGTGGTGTTTCTTTAATTGTTAAACCTAATTTAGTGGCTGATTGCGCTTCTTCTGTTATGTAGTTTTTATGATGCTGACCATACACTGCAATTTTTTCTAGAGGTTCATCTTTTGTATTTGCTTCATCGGCAAATGCATAGCCAGATAAAATTAAAGAAGTAGCAAAGCTTAGTTTAGATAAACGCAAAACTTGAGGGGACGACATAAGTTTTTCCAGTTAGTTCAAAAAGAAGTGCGCAATTTAATCTAAATGATATTGATTTGCAATCGTGTTTCTGGGTTTTTATCCATAATTATTCTGTTTTATTGAATTTTAAGGTCATATATAAAGATTATAGGTACGGATTAACGAATTATATAGAACGGCGCTTAATTTCACTTATAAAAAAAGCGGCCTAGGCCGCTTTATAAATTAATTAGGTTTTTACTATTAAAAAGAGTATTTAATGGAAAATTGTAAACGGTCTAAATCGCCATCTACGCCATTTTCGGTTTCACGTTCAGCATGCTTTAGTTCAGCACCAAACGTTAAACGTTTAACGGGTGAGTATAGAATATTTGCGCTGTAGCTTTGGCTTGATTCTGTCGGATCGCCAGAAATAGCTAATAAATCAGTGTTGTTATCAGCGCTAAAGAATGAGTATAAGAACGTGGAGCGCCATTTGCTTGTCCATTTGTGCTGGTAAGCAACAAAACCAGAAGTTGAGTCAATCGCATCTAGTTCATCGCCATTAAGTACTGCGCCGTGAGCAACGTTTAAGCCTACGTAACGGCCTAAGCCTTTACCTTGCGTAAGCATAAATTTAAGGTTGTCTTCACCAAGGTTTATTTTACCTGAAGCACTTACACCAAACGATGTTTCATCGGCATCAACACCGCCTACCTTATAAGTAAGTTGACGTGCAAGTGCGGCAACAACAACATTACCCCAATCTGCTTTGTGCGTATAACGAGCTGTAAAATCAGGTAATGATGCATCATCAGTAACTACCATACCGCCAGCCGTAGAAATTGTACTTTCTGGATTTTCTAATGAGAAAGACCATGCGCCAGTGGTATATTTAATTTGCGATTGACGGACAAACACAGTGCCTTCAGCTGGGCCTACAAAATCAAGTGTTTCAGCAAGTGCGCCTACATTTTGGAAGTTAGACCACGTTTGACCAAATAACCAACCATCGTAAGTAACAAACGCGTGGCGAATACGTGGTGCATAAGAGTTTGATACACGTTCATTTCCGCCAGTTGCAGAGGCTAGAAAGTCAATTTCAATTTTAGTTTTTACGGTCTTACCGTTATCCATTAACGTTGAAGTACCAAAGTTAAAACGTGATTCACGTGCATGCATGTCAAATACAGCATCTGAGCTGTTATCGTCGCCAACTGTTAGTGTACTTGGTACGTAAAAGTCGCGGCCTACGTTTGAGCCTGCAGGCGCACCCGCTGAATAATCACTCCACATAGAGTCGAGTTTAATGTATCCACCGTAAGTAAATTCGGTATCACCAATTTTTGCAGCAGTTGCCGCGTATGCAGTACTTGATAGTGCACATAGTACAGCGCTTGCTGCCAATGTTTTTAATGGGGTAAATTTCATTGTGGTGTCCTTTATAGGCTACTTGTTGTTTGTTACTTTTTTTTTCATGTAAGGTTGTATTACTTGCTACGAGTATTACTTACGAATAAAAAGGGTGTTAATTTAGCTTTTCAATACACATATTGTTTTCATTCGTTAAATAAAGATTTTAGTAAGTACTACAGTAAATACGTTTATTACAGTACCGAACACTGTTGAATATGTGCAATATTTACTCAATTACCTATTGGTCTATAAGACTAAGGTTTTAGAGTAGATAAGTTTGTATTTACTTACATTTAACGCGTTGTATTATTTATGTAAAAAAATTGAAAGCAGAAGGATTATAAACTACAAATGAGCAAAATGAAGAGGAATACAACTAAGGTCTAATACTTAATAAGGCACTGCTGAGTAATCCTTGATAAGAGCCTAAGGCAAGTAATTTAATGGAGACGAAGATGTCACAAAGTATCTATCCAGTTCCGACGCATATTAAAGATGCGACTCTTGTAGATAAAAATAAATATAATACGCTTTATAAGCAATCTATTGATGACCCTGAAGGTTTTTGGGGTGAGCATGGCAAACGCCTCGATTGGTCTACTCCTTACACTAAAGTTAAAAACACATCATTCGACAAAGGTCACATAAATATTAAATGGTATGAAGATGGCTATTTAAATGCTTCGTACAATTGTATTGACCGCCATCTAAAAACCAAAGCCGATAAGGTTGCGCTTATTTGGGAAGGTGATAGTCCATCTCAAAGCGAGAATATTACTTATCAGCAGCTGCATGATGAAGTTGCTAAGTTTGCTAATGGCTTAAAAAAGTTAGGTGTGCAAAAAGGTGATCGCGTAGCGATTTATATGCCTATGACGCCACAGGCTGTGTATGCAATGCAAGCCTGTGCACGTATTGGTGCTATTCATTCTGTTGTATTTGGTGGCTTTTCACCTTCAGCGATTGCCGACCGTATTAGAGATTCGGGTGCTAAGGTTGTTATTACGTCAGATGAAGGGCGCAGAGCGGGTAATTGTGTACCACTAAAAGCAAACGTTGATGAAGCTGTTGCACAAGATACTGTGACTTCAATTGAACACGTTATAGTACATCAATTAACAGGCGGCGAAGTTGATTGGAATGAACATGACATTTGGTGGCATGACCTAGTTGCTGATTTACCAGCGCAGTGTGAGCCAGAGCCAATGAATGCTGAAGATCCGCTCTTTATTTTATATACGTCAGGATCGACCGGACAGCCAAAAGGTGTTGTGCATACCACAGGTGGTTACTTAGTTTACTCATCAATGACACACGAGTACGTATTTGATTTAAAAGAAGACGATGTGTATTGGTGTAGTGCCGATGTAGGTTGGATCACAGGCCACAGCTACATTGCATACGGACCACTGGTAAACGGTTGTACGCAAGTTTTATTTGAAGGTGTACCTACGTACCCAACAGCTGGGCGCATGGGTGAAATTGTTGATAAACACGGCGTTACTATTTTATATACTGCGCCTACAGCAATCCGTGCATTAATGGCGAAAGGTGATGAGCCAATTGCCTCGTCAAATCGCGATAGTTTACGTATTTTAGGTTCGGTTGGTGAGCCAATTAATCCTGAAGCGTGGACGTGGTATTACGAGAGTATTGGTAAATCTAATTGCCCGATTGTTGATACGTGGTGGCAAACAGAAACCGGTGGCATTATGATCACGCCATTACCAGGTGCTACTGATACAAAACCAGGTTCTGCAACACATCCATTTTTTGGTATTGCTCCTGCATTATTTGATGCTGAAGGTAATACACTTGAAGGTGCTGTAGATGGTAACTTAGTTATTTTAGATAGCTGGCCATCACAAGCGAGAACGGTTTATAACGATCATGAGCGTTTTGAGCAAACTTACTTTAGTGCCTACCCAGGTGTGTATTTTACAGGTGATGGTTGTCGTCGTGATGAAGATGGTTATTACTGGATCACAGGTCGTGTAGATGATGTGCTTAATGTATCTGGTCATCGATTAGGTACTGCAGAGATTGAAAGTGCTCTTGTATCACACCCAGCAGTTGCAGAAGCTGCAGTTGTAGGTTACCCGCATGACATTAAAGGCCAAGGTATTTATGTTTACATTACGCCAAATGAAGGCGTAACAGTCAGTGATGAGTTAACCAAAGAGGTACGTAACTGGGTTCGTAAAGAGCTTAGCCCAATAGCATCACCAGATATGATTCAATGGTCTCCAGGTTTACCTAAAACGCGCTCAGGCAAGATTATGCGTCGTATTTTACGTAAAATCGCTGCAAATGAGCACCAACAACTCGGTGATACGTCAACGCTTGCAGATCCATCTGTAGTCGATGAACTAATCGAGAACAGATTAAATCGTTAAATGTGCGTTAAAAACTTGATTACAAGTTGATTCTAAACGTAGTATATCGGCTGTCAGTAAGGGTTTTATACCTAACTGGCAGCCGAATTTATTAGGAGTGAACCATGAGTCAGTTTTTAATAGCGGACGACCATCCGTTATTTCGTGAAGCACTAAAGGGCGCATTGAGCGCAAAATTTGAAGGTTTAGAGGTTTTTGAATCATCCGATTTTGACAGCACACTGCAAGTGTTAAGCGAGCAAGAGGATCTTGATATATTACTGCTAGACCTTCACATGCCAGGTAATGGTGATTTATATGGTCTTATTCGTATTAGAGAAGAATACCCAAGCTTACCTATTGCCGTTGTTTCGGGTAGTGAAGACGCTAATATAGTTTCTAAAGTAATGGGTTACGGCGCTATGGGTTTTATTCCTAAATCGTCATCGTCTGATGATATTGCCAGTGCAATTAACCAAATACTTGAAGGCGATACATGGCTACCAAAAGAGTTAAAAAACAAAGTAGCTGAAATTGAAGGTGAAGACCGAGAAATAGCAGCGCAAGTTGCCTCATTAACACCTCAACAATACCGAGTGCTGCAATATCTGCACGAAGGTTTACTTAATAAGCAAATTGCTTATGAACTGCACATATCAGAAGCAACAGTAAAAGCACACATTACAGCCATATTTAGAAAACTCGGCGTGTACAATCGTACCCAAGCCGTTTTAATTGCCGCGAAATTAAAACTCGAGCCAATAGAGCAGGCATAATTTACATTTAAAAAGTCACTTGCTTAATTATGAGCAAAAAAATGCCAGCAACAATGCTGGCATATTTTTATGTGTAGAATAGTTAATCAGAATTCAGGTTAATAACAAAATGCATACCTTGTTATCAACACTGTTTTATTACCTCAAAATAAACTACTTAATTAAGCGAATTGGTACAATGCTAAGAAAACACTACAGTTTTATTACCATTAATAAATAGCTTATGCTCTGATGCAAGTTGGAGTGCTTTACAAAACACTGTTTTCTCTACATCTTTACCCATTTTAGCCATCATTTCTGCAGTATTAGCGTGCGTTACGCTTGTTACGTCTTGAAGAATGATAGGTCCTTCATCAAGCTCATTATTCACAAAGTGAGCGGTAGCACCAATGATTTTTACGCCGCGCTCAAATGCTTGATGATAAGGTTTAGCACCTATAAATGCGGGTAAAAATGAATGATGAATATTAATTATTTTGCCTTCAAAGCGACCCACAAATTCAGGGCTTAAAATACGCATGTATTTGGCAAGACCAATAATATCAGGGTTGTAGCTGGCAATTAAATCACCTACTTTTTGATCGTGCTCGCTACGAGTTAGTCCTTCGTGCGATACAACATGAAACGGCACATCAAACCCTTTTGCTAAAGGCTCTAAATCAGCGTAGTTAGCAATAACTGCTAATACTTCAATATTAAGAGTTTGTTCAAATTGCTTTAGCAACATACCACCTAAACAATGGGCTTCTTTAGTTGCAAGTAAAACTACTTTAGTTTTTGCACCGCAATGTAGGGCAAGTTTAGCGCCTTGTGGCAACAGTGCGCGTAGTTGATCTAAAAAGTCGCTTTGTGGCTCGCCTGTAAGCTCTGTGCGCATAAAAAATCGCTGTGCGTCTTTATCTACAAACTCGTTGTTACGCGTAATATTTAAATTATTTTTATGACAAAGCCCTGTGATTTTAGCTATTAAGCCTACGTCGTCAGCACATTGGGTGGTTAGTATATAGCTCATTGTCCTCATTCTTACCCTGTAATTAATACTTCATTATTTGTGTTTTGGCACATAAAGCAAGGGCTTTGTGGACTAATCCAATATTAATCATGTTGTTGAGTATAAAAGAGGTAGTAAAGTTAAAAGGTATTGAATAGAGGTTAATAAAGGATAAAAAAATGCCACCTAATTTACAAGGTGGCATTAATACTAATAATCCAGAGTTTAAGTTAATTAACCCTTTGGCTCGGGAGATAAGCTTTCTTCTTGTCTTAAATACCCGGCAGCTTCTTCGTCATCTTTAGCTATCGCTTGCTGAGTAGGTATAGCACGCGTTTGCTGATTTAATTGATGTATTTGTGAAGCATTACCTAAATCACGCTCACTGGTGATTGAGGCGATAGATTCACGGTCTTTCAAGAACGCGATAACGTCTTTTTTGATTGCTTGTAATTGTCCTTCGTCTTTATGCATTTCCATAATATGGCGAGGATGTTCAAGATTTTTCATCCCTGTTGCTGCAAACGTAGTAGAAATAACACGAGAAACAATAATCCAAGGCGTTATGCTACTGCGTACTAAAGTATTTTCTGAGCGGGTACTATCATGAATACCAGTACCTGTTGATATTTTAGACTCAGTAAATGTGCCTTCGCATTTAAAGTACACTAGTAGTGATTCAAATTGCATTTCAGCAAAAAATAGATGAGCTGTATTTGTAAGCAATTGCGCAAATGCTTTAATAAGTATACTTATTAGCAATAAGTGAAAGCTTGTCATTAATAGCTCACTAAATTGAATAACATGTTGGTTATTAAATGCTTGTTTAAAGCTACTAATATTTGCAGCGTCAACGTAATGATAAATATTAATAAACGAATACGCTAAAAACACAGTAAACGCTAAGGCTATAATATAAAGCAAGTTACCACTTACTAAAGCAAGTAACCTTGCTAGCGTAAAGTTTTTACCTAAGTCTATTGAGTGCAGTTTAGGTTGAATCTCTTGGATCATTTCACCTTTAAAACCGCCTTTACCTTCAATTTGTTCTTGAAGCTTAGGATCTAATTCGCGATAAACTCTGTTAGGTACTTCTTTATAACGACGGTTAGCCATTACTAGATTGTCTAGGTTTATAAAAATTTCGTCTGGATGAACAGACTCTTGCCAGTTTTCACGTAGTTCTGATACTTCAGCAGAAGGGGTAACTGCATTTAAACGCGCTTTAATCATAATAAAAGCAATTGCGCAGCTCAGAGTGGCTAATACAATAATCGCAATTAAGTACATGCCAGCATGAAGACTAGGTAGTTGCTCAATCCAGCCATCTATTTCTTGTTTGCTAATGTGTTGTTCTTTCATCAGCCATGACATAGAAAGGCCAATAGCGATTGGTAGAATAAAAGATAAAGAAATAATTTTAGCGAGTGCACCAGTACCAAGTGCTTCAATATTTTTTTCAGCGTTTCTAGAAATAGGTTTACCCGTAGAGCGCCACGAAAAAAGCACGTAGAACATTAATATGGCACTATAAACAGGAAATGCTAATTCGCCTGCTTCACCGGTAAAACCCGATAAAGATACAAATGCTACAAGGCCATAAGCAATAAGTGCAACAAGGGTACTTACCCATGAGCCAAATAAGCGCTGAGCAACATTACGAATAGGATAAGGTAGGAATAATAACTTAGGGATTAAGCTGTGAAGTAAACGTGATAAAAAACCATTAGGCTCTTTAAACGTACTGTTTTTACGACCAACCAGCATTTCTTCGAGTGATTGCGCGGTGTAGGCTACTTCTTTTTGTTCTTCTTGGGCGGTTGATGCTTGTGATTTGCTGTAGTTATAAGCAAGTGAAGTAGGGTGGTTTCTGCCTACAAAATACTTAAGAGTTGCATAAATACCACTTGAAAGTGAGCGAATGCCGAATGCTAAAATAAGCATGCCAAACACCATTAAAATCCATCCAGCGGTTGTATCTTCTTTTACTGATCCCGCAGCAATAACAAGTAAACTAATACCCGCTATAGACTCAATGAGTCCTCTTACAGCTGTTACTTTACCTTCAAGTTTGAAGGGGTTTTTTAGTCCAAGATCAATCGATCCATAATCAAAAGCCATTGAATGCTCCTTTTAAACAGCATGCCCAATTAAGGGAGAATATAAGCGTAGTTATAATAACCATTATATATATCGTATTTTTGTTTTTGCTCAATTTTTGATTATATATCAATAAAGTCGTTCAGTTTAAGGTTATTTTAAAGTGGTACATTCTATGCTTTGAAATATAAGCTTAAGCGAGTTAACAATATCTCTTTTAAATGCTTGAGGAGGAATGATGGAATTGATTTACGTTGATGATAGTTTGCCCTGAATTACCCGAAAGAAAAAAAACAAACATTGGCAGTATTTTGACCCAATAGGAAAAATAATTAAAGAGAAGGCCGTTATTGAGCGCTTAAATTCACTCGCGTTCCCGCCTGCTTATAAAAGTGTATGGTTTTGCCCTGAAGAAAATGGGCATATTTTAGCAACAGGTTACGACAGTAAAGGACGAAAGCAGTACCGATATCATCCATTATTTACACAACAACAAGATGCTAAAAAGTATCAAGCTTGTAGTGTGTTTGGACATAAGCTGCCGTTACTTAGGGCTCAATTAAAGGAAGCATTGCAAGGTGATGAGCTCGATTATGAACGTACTTTAGCAGCCATTGTTAGATTAATGGATTTAGGTGCTTTACGGGTGGGGAATGAACGTAATGTAAAACAAAATAAAAGTTTTGGTCCGACAACCCTAAGATCAAGGCATGCAAAATTAACAGGAAAAAATATTAGATTAAAATACCGTGCAAAGTCAGGCAAAGAAAGGGAAGTAAATATAACGGATAAAGCATTGAGTAGTGTTATTAAGGAGCTTCAGGACTTACCCGGGCAACACTTGTTTCAATATATAGAAGAGGGGGAGCGCTCTAACGTTACCTCTACTGAAATCAATCAGTATATTCAAAATATAATGGGTGAAGAATTTAGCGCAAAACACTTTAGAACATGGCGAGCAAGTGTGATTGCTTTTAAAGAAGTGTATGAAGCAAAAGGCGCTATTACATTAAAAAAAATGCTTGATGAAGTGTCTTCAAAGCTTGGGAATACGCCAACAATAGCGCGTAATTCTTATATTCATCCTGATGTTATTGAGCTTTGTAAGAAAAATGAATCAGAACAAACTCATTGGCGCGACAATTTTAAATTACCCCGTAAAACAAAGTATCTTAGTCGGTTTGAGCGCGGTTTATTAGAGTTTTTAACGTAACGATAAAGGCTGTAGCTTACAGCCTTTATGCTAAGTTTTTATATTATGCTATTGCAGCATAAACGTTTCGTATTCTAAATCTTCAAATTGTTTTGAAAGCCAAAATAATCCTACTACCGAGGTAATAATGGTTGCTAATGCAAAGCCATAGCCATAAAACTGCGGTCCAAAAGCAATTGATAACAAAGTTAAAACAACGTTTATTACCAAAAATAACCCCGCTAAAAATAGCACTGTTGAGCGTTTATCTAAATAAAACAAAATATTTAAAATAGATAAAAATATAACTTGTACGCCTACACCTACTACATCAATAAATAAAAGCGTTTTATAGTTTGGATCAATGCCAATAAAGGTAAGTATTTGCTCACCCCATAATAATAAGCAGGCAACGGTAATACCCTGAATTTTAAATATATCGTATAAACCGGCACGCGCAGTTTGGATCATACTGTCTTTTAATATGTAGATCTCTTCAAGAGATGAGCCACCACGAATAGCGGTGTAAAAACGGTCGTACTCTTCTACAAAGTCTGTTTCCATTTTTACTAAAAATACCGCCATACCGGGGATAATAGACAAATAAGCCAAAAATATAGGTAAGTCATAAATTGGGCTGGCTCTTAATGTACCAATAATTTGAATTGATGTGCTTGGAGAATACCAAAAAATGATTTTATCAGCCCATACACCAATGTTATAAAACAGACCACAAAAGAATAGGCTGTAATACACTTTTTTATTGCTTAAAAAGTCAAAGCTTATAAGTTTTTCACCTGGGTAGCGGCGAATAATCATAAATAAAAAGCTAAAAAAGAGCAGTGCTTCGCCTGCAAAAAACGCAAAAAATAAGCCGTCTAGCTGCCAGTCTCTTAATAAATATGCAAGCAATACCATAAAGGCGTAACCACTTAGCATAGTTATTAAAATTAACCGGTACTCTTTCATACCTGATAGAAAAATAGCGCCAAGCCACTGATTACATAAGCTTACAAAGGCACCTAAAATTATAATCTTAGTAACAACGGGTATAGGGAGCATAGGCCATACAGCTAAGCCCACCAATAACGCAGCTATTGTTGTTACAAGTTGCGCACCAAGTAAATTAGGGAGTACTTTTGCCTCTTCTTTTTGAAAAATCAAATCGGCAATAAACCGAGTTAGTAATAACTGCAAGCCACCCGTTAAAATAAGTGAGGCTGCCATCATGTAGGTAACAAGCGTTAAAAACTGAATAATAAGTACTTTAGGTAATACAATTCCTAAACTTAAAATACCAATTAGCATTAACGCTACAATAGAGAGCAGCCAGGGGCCTGAGCCTATTAACCCTGCGTAGCCGTATGCTTCAAAAACTGAGAGCAGGGTATTTTTTTTGAGAATTTTTCGTATCTCAAAACCTATTCCGGCCATGCCATTGTATCCTTATAAAGTTTATCGTAACGGGCAAACATGTGGCTCTCGTCATAAAATTTTTGTACGCGGTCTAAACCACTTTTTTGATACTCAAGCCAAGCTTGCTCATTTGTTAGCATATTTGATATTTGTTGTGCTGTTTCGCTAGGTGAAGCAATTGAGACAACTTCACCAGCTTTACCTAATGCTTTATCTTCATCGGTGCCGCCTTCGATTATTTCGCGGCACGAGCCAACATCACTAGCAAGTACAGGCACACCGGCCGCCATTGCTTCTAAAAGCACTAAAGGCTGCGCTTCGGAAATCGAGGTTAAAGCAACAATTCCGAGCTTAGGTAAAATTTTGGTAATATCTTGCATACCTAAAAACTTAACACTGTTTTGTAAATCAAGGCTGCCTACAAGTAGTTCACACTCTTTGTAATATTGCGGATCTTCTTCATAAGGGCCGATGATCCAGCCTTCGACCTCTGGTAATATCGATTGCGCTTCTTTAATCGCACGTATAAAGGTTTTAATATCTTTTATAGGAACTACACGTCCAATTAATCCAACAACCGGTGGTATCTGTTTTGGACGCTGCTCAAGCGCTTCAATAAAGCGCACTGTTTTAATACCATTAGGTACAACAAATGCTTTTTCAGGCGCTGCACCATCTTTTATTTGGCGCTGTCTGTTACCATCGTATAGCGAAATGATCTTATCTGCTTCTTGGTATGTTGTTCGGCCTATTTGCTCAAAAAAGCTGATCCACATTCGGCGAATAAAGCCCATCTCGGTATTTAAGTTTTTACCTAGGCTTTGTTCAGACTCTTTGATCCAACTGGCTTGAATAAGATCTATTTTTCTCTCTTTGGTGTAAATACCATGCTCGGTCAACAAAAAGGGAGTATCGCTTATTACACTGGCACCAGATCCTAAAATACCAGCATACCCGGTAGATATTGAGTGAATAAGTTTAACTTTTGGAAGTCCACGTGCAATTTCGGCTATTTTAAATAGCGGTTTATATAAATTGCGGTATGACCAAAAAAAGTCAATAAAAGAGGATTCATCACAAAAAGTTGAATAGTAATTGATGAGCACTTGCCACGATGATTCACTATATAAAAAGTCGGCTTCGTTAATACCGTCTTTTTTAGCCAAAGTTTCAAATGCAAATTTTAACAATTCACTCGGAATAGGCTCGTTACAATCTCTAAAATAATTTTGTAGTTGCTGCCAAAAATCAAAGAGCTCTTTTTTATATTTAATGCCATGCTTAGCTTTTATTTCAGAAGTGTCATTTTCCACTAAATAATGAACATGCAGCTTGGTAACGTTTTTAGGTAAAGTATATTGAATCTCGCCATAATGCTCTGGCGCTCCACCTATAAAAACAAGCTCAAAGTTATAATGAGGTAACCCTTCAATTATTTGATGAACCCAGCTAGATACACCACCACGTATGTAAGGGTAGGTACCTTCCAAAAGCAGTAAAATGTCTGCATTTTTATTACTCATGCCAATACTCCTGCAAATGACGTAATTCACTGCCTTTAGGTTGTTCTGGGAGTTCTTTTAAGTAGCGTTTACAGTCGTCAAACTTGTTCATACAAAAGGCAACTTCGGCTTTATAAGGGAGAACATGACGCCTTGCCATACCAAATTCGGTTGCTTTAAGTAAGTACTCATGGGCTATTTCGTATTTGTCTAAGGCTAAAGATATACGGCCTAAAAATATAAAGGTTGCAGGTGTTTTTACGTGCTCAATACTTTGCTGTGCAAGTGTTTCGGCTTTTTCTAAAACGTATTTTCGCAGTGCACCTTGGGCTAAACCTAAGTAGCTAAGTTCCCAATAAAGTTCGGCTAGTTGTTTTTGTAAATGACTCAATTTAGGCTGCTTAGTCGTAACGGCTATTTCTTGCTGATATAAACTGATTTTTTCGTTGAGTTTGGTTTCTTTACCATCAAGGGTTGAGTAGGCGAGTAGGCGAATATCATCTTCTAAATCTTTAAGTGCTAGCTTTAAAATAGGAATAGCTTGTGAGTCACTCATGTGACGAGCTGCCATTACAGCACTTAAACGTTTATTTGGTTCACTCGCGTGCTTTAAAATTGCTTTAAGCCCGCCCATAGAATAGGTTGGATTTGCTGATATAGCTCTGGCTTCAAAAGGAAGCTCAGGTATTTTATGCTCTTCAATTTCTATATCATCGTTTTTTAGAGGTTTACACAGAGCAAACGTAAGCGCTACTACAACACCTATAATTCCAAGTACTGGTAATGTAAACAATAATAAAAACATGAGCAAAAAAGAGCTATAAGGAGTCGTTTTGTATTTTTTAGGTATAAACACATAACTAACAATAGCAAAAAGGATGCTAGCAATAGCATGCAATAGTATAGCTAAAAACCAATTAGGTGTTTCCAGTACTTCTATTAGTGCAAAGTACTGACAAATACACCCTAAAATAGCCGCTATAATAATTATAATCATGAAAGTGAAACCAATCTCTTTATATCATCTGAGCTTATTGGTAGTGCAAGTTGTTGCTCAATAACAATATCAAGCTCAGCTAAAGTGCTACCAGTGCGCTCTTTACACCACGTGTTCATTCGGGCAATAAAGCCTGCTTTTTCAAGTTCATCAGCTAATGGCATTAATAGCAGTAATACCTGATTTTGATTATCATACAAATAAATGTCTAAACCACGGCGTGCTTCACTTAAATAACTCATAAGTTGAGTCGATTTATCAGTAATATTATTGGCTTTTATTTTTAGCAGCTGCGATGGAATGTTGTATCGTTTTGCTTCTTTATTCGCGCGTTTAACTTGGCGAATAAAGTATGGAGACTCTTCATACGTCATTACTGGGTTTGTTATTTCATGGCGCAGCAGGTCGCCAATATGCCCAGCCATAACAGCAAGTAGTGTAAGAGTGGTATTTTTAAGTGCAAAAAATTGTACTCTTTCAACTAAAATAACGCCGTAAATTGTATTATTTACGTCGATAAGTGGGATTGCCATATGGTATTTACTTATACCTAATGCAGTTTTTGCGTCTTTTACTGATACTAATTCTTTTTCTTCAATCATCGCTAATATAAGAGGATCATTTTCAGCTATTTGACCCATTTGGCTAATAGAGGCAAGTGGTGGCTCTAAAACAGTGTCGTTTTCAACTTTATATAATCCCGCTCTTTCTAATAAGCCATATTCAACGAATAGGTCGATTATTTTTTGCGCTGCGCTATCAAGCCTTCTTTCTTTTAATAGCCCGATAGAGGTTCTTACTGCTTGTAGCGATTCACGCAAACTTAACGTGTGGCCAGCAAGCATCTGCTCTATTCTATCGTGAGATGAATTAATTAAGTGATACTGACGAGTAAATGTTTCAAGGCGATCGGTTACGTACTCAAGCTGAATACTTTGTTGTTGATTAGTACGTTCCCACACATCCCTAAATTCGCCAGTGATCATAATTACAATAATGTAGCCAATCATGGCGTTAATATTGAAGTCGCTTTGTGGTGATAAAATATTTGCTTGAAGTAAACAAAGTTGACCAACAAGCAAACATAAAATACTAATAAAGCCTTTTGAAAAGCCATAACGTAGAGAAACTAAAAGTGGGCCAAGTACAGGCCACGAAAACCCTCCCTCAGTCCAAAATGGGTCCTCTGCGTTAAATAATACAGGCAGCCCTAAAGCAAGCGCGGTAAATATAAATACCTCAGCCCATATTTGTAGCTCAGGAACGTCTCTTGGTCTAAGGAAATGTGTTTTCACTCACTAACCTCTATATAAGAAATTAAATCGGCAATCACATCTTGTGCTGTTGCTGCAATGCTATCGCGACCCCAGCCACTTTTAGCAATAGTTCCCGTCCAAATTGGCGTTGTTTGCCCGTTAACTGTGAGTGATAAGGTCAGTGCTACAACAGGTTCTCCGTCAAGACCGGCTTTATAGCGCCACTCTTCAATGCTACCTGTTAGTACATAGTCAGCTTGTTGAGTGCTTAACCATTGCATAGCATTGTCTAAACGGTATTGATCGTCCAGTGGTGGAAGCTCTTTAGTGTTTACGCGAGGAGCGCGTATAAGAGTTGGCAATTTATTTTGCTGCCAAATACTGGCCAAAATATCTTCAGCACGCTCACCAGCAAGCGGTGTTTGAGCATGATTAACAAGTGGCATTAATGCCACAATTTTTGAAGGGCTAAGCTCTACATCATCAGCAACTCTGCTGGTGGTACATGCTGATAATAGTAATACCAAACACGGTATAATTAAACGAAACATACTCTCTCCTAACATTAAAAATGTACGTAATAACCTAATTGTAATTGTGTATCTGAGTTACCCACTTTATTACTACTTTGGTAACCCAGCTGTAATTTAAATAAATCATCGCCCAGTACAGACCAACCAGCGCCACTTGAAACTGATACATCTACTGTATCGTTAAGTGTTTGATAGCCAGTACTTATATCAAATAACCATGAAGGGCTTGCGCCTAAATAAGGAGGTTCTAAAGAACCAGTTGAAGCAAATGAGGTCCCTAGTGCAAAACGTCTAAATGGTTGAAGGTCAACTCTTAGAGGTCTTGATTCTGTATTTATTAATGCATTTACACGTTCAAAGTCTTGCCACTGTGCACTAAAATAAGCGTTCCAAATTGGGCGGTCTTTTAAAATACTGTATTGGTAACGTGCATTATATTCTTGGCCATTTATTAGTGAGCTGCCATCGCTTCTTCGAGAAAAAGACATCGCTGCTGCTGATAGCTGTACATTTTGTCTACCATCAATATTGTAGTTAACATAGGCCGTGGCTTTATCTAGCTGAGCATAGCTAAGTAGCGCTTCTGATTGGCGGTTTTCAACATTATATTCAAGCTTTAAACCTACCTGAGTACGCGAATCCCATTGATAACGAGAGTCTAAGCTAAGACCTTGGCGGCTAACTAAGCTGCCTTGGTGAGAATCTATTTTTGCATCAAAATACCAACGACCAAATGTCATCTTATCTTCTATCGCAAACAGTAATCCGTTGTTATCAAGATTTTGCTGATTACTTAAACTTAATTTCCATTGCCCATTAGCATAAGGAAAATAAACGTTTACATCGTACTGGCTACTGTTTAAACCAGCCTCTGGCGATAGGTTTATTTCAAGTGCTCTAAAATAGGATGCGCGTGCATTTCTGAGTAAACTCAATTGCGATTCATTTGCCTCGCCAGTAAGTTCTTCGTACCAACGTTGCATGGTGGCATAGGGTTGTTTTAAATAGAGTAGGGCGTTTAGCTCATCTAATTTGCTTAGTGAACCTTCAGCTATAAGCTGTTTCGCTTTATTAAACTCGCCGTTGGTCATATAAAGCTGTAGTTTTTGCCAAGGTTCTAACTTTTGTGCAGCTCGACGTGCTAACCACCAGTTTGCTTGAGGCTCACCAATAGTGTCGGGCGCGAGCTCATCCATGGTGTTTAATTGCATTAAATGAGGAACAGCCATTGCACCTGCCCAGCGGTACATTAGGCCTCTGTATGCGTATTTATCTTTAGGTAAATGCTGTAATAAATAGTGATTTAGCTCGGCAGCATTCGCATAATAACCAAGCTGCTTCATTACATCGGCTAAGTTAACCAGTGTTGTTAAGTCACTTGGATCTGCAACAGCTAGTTTTCGTAAATAAAAGTAAGCACTGTTATATGATTTTTCATAAATAGATAGGCTAGCTAATAATTGCGTCCACGCGTAGGTAGGATCGCTGTCCGAATAGCGAGTTAAAATACGGCTGATCATTATAGTGTCGTGCATTTGTAGCGCTAACCAACCTTGTGCGAGTACAACATCGGGGTCGTATTCACTTAATTTAGCGGCGCGGTTTAGAGTTGTATAAGCCGAATTTAAATCACTTTGATTTTGATACCAATTTGAAAGAATAACCCAAGCAGGGTAGAGAGCTTTATTATAACGTTGTTTATCAAGCTCTGTGTGAATACGGGCAACCGATTTAGCATCGTTTACTTGCGTGCTTAATAATGCAATTTGTATCAGTTGGCGGTCTGTAAGTGACTCATTTTCCCATAGATAATCGAGAAGCTCTTGAGGCCGTCCTTCAAAGCGCAGCTGTTGGTAATAAAGCGTGTCGCCAACACTTAGTGTGCTGATTGCTTTTAGTTGCTCAAAAGCATAAAGCTCATCTTTTTTATCTTGAACACGCATTGCCATATCTACTCGTGCAGTCCAAAATTCTCCATTAGTACTTTGTTGCTTGTTTTTTAAAATAGACAATGCTGTTTTAAAGTCATCCTCAAGCCAAAATGCACGAGCTATCCAAAGTAAGTCTTCTTCATTTTTAGGCCCTTTATATTTAGGCCATAAAGCTCTTAGTGCTTTTAAATTTCCGGAATCGTGAAGTACTTTCGCTTTCCAATATTGCGATAATGCACTCTTACCATTTATTTGTTCAAAACGGTCAATATTACTGAGTTCTTGTTTTGTGTTGCCTATAAATTCGTTTGTTTGCATCCACTTAGCAAAGCCATTGCCTTTTAATTGTCGGTTTTGTGCTTTGTATTCATATATATCGTTGGCGTCTTGGTATAAATATAATGCCGCAGCGTCATTAACACTGTCAGTAAGCATCGCTGGGGTTACAGCTCTGTTCGACATTAGCCATTTAAACTCTTTAAGCGCTTCTTTAGGCTTGTTCTGCCAGCGCTTTATTTTCCAATTTAGTAAGCGTAGCTCTTTGTCATTTGGAGTTTGTAGTAATAGCTTGGCGAGTAATTGCTCAGCCCCTTTTGCATTCCCATTTGCTAAACGCAGGTGCATGGCTTTTGTTAAGTACTCGGTGTTATTTGGATCGCTCTTTAATAAGCTTTCAATGGCTTGAGCTGAATCTTCTGTATTGCCAGCTAAGTTAGCTAAATAAAGGGTGCGTTTAACATTAGCTTGGTCGCCATAAGTTTTCCACCAGGCGTAAGCTTGTATCGGATTATTTGCGCCAAGTGCAGTCTCAATCGCTTTAGCTGCAATGTCAGCATTTATATTTGTTTTATAAATAGCGAGAGCTTTGGCTGGTTCGCCAGCGCTCAACCAGTAATCAGCTGCAAGTAGTGGTTGTTTATTTTTTTGATAGTACAGAGCAACTTTTGCGTTTAACCCAACTGCTTTTGCAATAGTTAGTATTTGTTCGTCCCAATGCTTATGAACACCTATTTTTAAAGATAGATCTTCAAAGCGATCGTCAACTTTAGCCCCGCTTGCTAGCCATAATGAGTAAAGCAGCTTTATTTCTAGAGTTGCTTTGCGCTCACCTCTTGGTAGTTTTTCAAGCTCGTTAGTGGCTTGTGAATACTCACTAAGCCCTATATGTAGTTCAACCAATTTTGCGCGTAGCTTTTCGTTGTTAGGCTCAGTGTTGAGCGCTGCATTAAGGTACGATTTTTCAAAGGTATAATCTTGTGAAAGTTCATCATCTTCAAAAAATAAGGTGTGAGGAAATAATGCATAAAGTGCAAAACAACTTACAGCTAATATTGCTAATATTGTTTTTACAGAAATTAACTGAGGGCGCTTTTTAGCATTCATTATCGAGCGACTCCATTGCAGTTAAGATAACCATAAAATTGACCCTTTGGAAGATTAAAGTGCGTCACATTAGCGCGTGTAATACCTTTAAAGTGCTCTCCTAAGCTAGATACAAATTCGCAAGAACGTGCATTAATTAAATCAAGCGAAGCAGGCACCCACGCTTTAAAGCTAACAGGTCCGTTAACTTGCCAGTTATCAATAACAACATTTGCAGACGCTAAATAAGGTTTTTTACTATTTTGGCTGTGATCAAAGCTAAGACGAGCTACGTTATTAATAATGTGTATATAGTCACCTTTTTCAGTAACGCCTGACACACCTTCACTTTGGGCAATGTTAGGCATATCAAAATCAGTAGGAATTCGTAAAGTACGAATGTATTTTGAGCTAAATAACCATTCATTATTACTGTTTTTTGCTAGCGCAGAAAAGTAAAAGTCTTTTGCTACTTTTGCGTAATGGCTCAAATGTACCGGTGTATTTGGCCTAGCTAAAACATAATCTATATTGTGTTTTAGTGCGTCTAGTCCCGCAGGGATTTCACCTGAGTAAAAATGAAAATAAATAGTGTAGGGTTTTAATCTATATGGTTTTTCTGTTATTTCAAATGTTTCGGTTAAGCGTCTAAAACCATAATAAGGCCCGTGCCATAAGTTTGTATATACGTTTTCATTTAATATGGGGGCATAAATTTGATACAGCAAATCGTGCTCTGGTCTACCTATTGGTGAAACATGCGTAAGGCTTGGGTTATCGGCATTTACATCTGTATTACCACCGTTGACGTTTAATACGCCAGCATCGCGAGCCAATTCAAGCGCTTTAGGGCCGGGAGTTGCATCGCCTGACCATAACATCATCACTGTTTTTTTGTTTTTTGGTGTCAGGTTTTCATCAATATACTTTATTGAATCGGTGATTTCTTTTTTTAAGCTTATTTTGTCGTAGCCAGGTACATCAAGATGAAAACCATAATCTACTTCATCTTTATCTACTATTCTAAGGCCAGATAACGCAGTCCAAAAATAAGGGTGGCTATAAGTATGCGAAGCAATTTCTACATAAGGCAAATTAAAAATACTGCGCGCTATACCTTCAAGTTTGGCACTTTGTTTTGAATGTAAGCCACTTTTTTCAATATCAGCTTGAATAACCGATGAGGTCAAAGGCAGTTTATAGCGCTTAATTATTTCATCGCGAATCACTTCTGCAGAATATGGTTTACCTGCATAATGTGCCGGGCTTGTGAAGCCATCGCCATCTATATGCAGCGTTAGCATGCGCCTACCGCTTTCAGTTGTGGTATCAGGCACTAGAATCGGAGGTAGTCCCATTGCTTTGGTGAGTAGTGTACGTGGGTCAATAACCCATTTACTCCCTTCCATTGGCAAGGTATCTATAAGCCAAGGTGCAACAACAACCGCGCCATATTTTGTTTTAGTACTCTGCACTATTATAGTTCCATCAGCCGCTTTTATATTGATAAGCGGGGTGGCATCAGTTGCTAATTTCAGTAAGTAGGGCTTAATTATCGCAGGCGATGTTGTCGCTTCGCCTTTTAGCCATGTAGTAAAATGATTAAGTTCATAAGGGGCTGGAGGCAATACGCTAAGCGCTTCAATACCAAGGTTAAGTAATAGTTTAGTTGATTGCGGTAGCTCACCCATAATTAGCTCAGGTACAACGCCTAAGTTACTTTCCAACCAATTAGTAATAGTTGGGGTGTAAAAAGCATCGCTGTTTGTCCATGAAATAATACCAGCATGTAAACTTGGATCTACTAATGGCAAATCTCGTTTAGCTACATCAACATAATCAGGAATATATCCCAAATACTCAATCATGGTCGCAAGCTTTAAATGTACGGTAGTGTAAATGAGTGGTCTTACATTACTGTTGAACGGAATTAGGATGCGTCTTGGTACTGGCGATATGGTTGATGTACCCCATGTTTGTAAGTGCCCATCTGTTACCCAAGGAGTAAAGCCAGCTTGTTTTATTTTTTGCGCCATAGCAAGGCGGTTATCAGGCTGCGCATAATCAATAACTTGTACTTTAAAACCTAAGTTTTGTGCTGTTTTTAATTGTGCGCTTAGCCAAGCTTGATCGTTCTCTGTGGTTAATTTGTAGCTATTATTAGTTGGGTTGTAATGACTATATAAACCTTCAGCAACTAAATCATTGGCTAAACCAGTAAGTTTAGGTAATAACTCAAAGCCTCGATTAAGAATAAGATGCTTATTAAACGTACCAGAGAGGTTTTTTATAATCGCGACTAAGCCATCTTGTTGATCTGATTTACTGTGTTTGTCATCTAAAAGTTGATAGCTGTCTAGCGTATCTAAAAATAAACCACTGAAACCACGCGCTTTTAAAGAAGCTGCGCTGTCTTGCATTTGTTGTTGCCAATCCGTAGATGTTAAATCTGCAATGTGGCTGTTCCAATTAGGATTAACTGAAAGTGAAGAATCACTTTTATTGAACGATTCACCCACACTTAAATAAGCGTAAACGGCAATGTTTCGTTTTTTAAACCAATTAAGCTCGTGCTCGGTAACGAGTTCAGGCTGGACGACAACGCGAGAATAAAAAGTCATTTCGGCTAATGGCATCGGCGCTGAGTAGTAAAAAGCGATACTATTATTTACAGGTGCTGAGAATGCATGAGCAGACACTAAAAGTGCAAGGTATAAAATATATTTCATTAATAATTCATTTTTATTAGATTATAACTGTGGCTCAAAGTGATGCGTTCCGATTTTCTAGTTGTTTGGTATTAGTAATATAGGGTTATTATATGTTAATGGAAGTTTAATATCTATATGTTCATTATTTATATGAACCTAAAATTAATACTAACATGAGTCGTGCGTTAACTCATTACATAGCTGGTGATTAATCGTCTTAGTACGTTATAAAATTAAGTTTAGATCAATGCAGCTGCTAGAACTTTAAATCTCTAGTGAAAGAGTGGCAAATTATATATTAATTAATACGAAGGTCTCAGTGTTTTTAGTGTCCAAATACCTTCCTTGTGACTATAATATCAGCTAATTGAGCATGGTATGAGTTTACTCCCACCAATTTTTTTTATTTACTATGCTTTTAAACCCAATAAAACAATGTAAACAGCCGTAATTTAATTTTTGGCTATTGTCGCTATATATGCATTTATATACCCCGGAGAAATAATGAGTAATTTAAGCTTGAAAAACAAACTGTTGTTATTAGCTATATTGCCCTTAATGCTACTTTTGATTAGCTTGATGCTGAGTTCTTATTATTTAGAGAATAAAAATCAGCAACAAAATTTTGAAGCATTTCAAACTAAACTAATAAGTGACAAACAAACGTTGCTAAGCACCGAGGTAGAAATTGCCAGTAAAATTGTGCGCTATCAAATAGCAAATGGCTCTGAGCAAGATGCTAAAAATGCTTTAAGAGATTTAACATTTGGTCAAGGTGGTTACTTTTTTATATACGACACAAATGGCGTTAGTGTTTTTCATGCATTATTAGGTGATGCTATTGAAGGGCAAAACAAAATAGGGATGACTGACCCTAACGGTAAAAAAATAATAGTGGGCTTATTAGATCAAGCTAGAAAAGGCGGTGGCGCTTTTAACTATCATTTCCAAAAACCAAATACCACAGGCTTAGTTGAAAAAATGGGCTATGCAGCAATGATCCCAGGTACAAACTGGATGATTGGTACTGGCGCATATATGGATGATATAGACGCAGAACTACTTAAATATCAAACAGCAATGCAAGAGCACATGAATGATAAGGTAGTGACCTTATTGCTAATTGCTTTATTTTGGGTTGTGTTAACTATTATATGTGCGTTAATTGCCGCAAATACAATGGTAAAACCAATACAGCGTATGGCGCAAAGCCTTGACGATATTGCCAAAGG
Source organism: Pseudoalteromonas sp. SWXJZ10B (assembly GCF_015864475.1). Classification (NCBI taxonomy): domain Bacteria; kingdom Pseudomonadati; phylum Pseudomonadota; class Gammaproteobacteria; order Alteromonadales; family Pseudoalteromonadaceae; genus Pseudoalteromonas; species Pseudoalteromonas sp. SWXJZ10B. The sequence goes on along the minus strand of NZ_JADYXD010000024.1, from coordinate 5,346 downwards.
TGAGGGCGATTTAACTAAACGTTTAGATATTGATACTAACGATGAAATAGGCCAACTTGGCGAAGCATTTAATATGTTTGTAAGTAAGTTACATGGCATTATTGCTAATGTGGTTGATGTAACACACGATGTAAAAACAGCCTCTAGTGATATAAATACACAAACACGATTAATTGAAGACAAGCTACTTAATCACAATCATGAAACAGACCTTGTTGCGACGGCTATTACCGAAATGTCGGCTACTTCTCATGAGGTGGCTCAAAATACGAACCAAGTGGCAGAGTCAACCCAAGCGGCAACGCAAGAAGTTGCTAAAGCTCAAGAGTGTGTTGATATTTCACTCAGTGAGGTGTCTAACCTAATGGGCGAGATAAACCTAGCCGCAGAACAAGTTGATTCACTCAGTGATCAATCTAAAAAGATTAATAGTGTACTAAGCGTAATTGGTGGAATTGCCGAGCAAACAAATTTACTTGCACTTAATGCTGCAATAGAAGCTGCACGAGCAGGTGAGCAAGGGCGAGGGTTTGCTGTTGTTGCTGATGAGGTAAGAAGCTTAGCAAGTCGTACTCAAGTTAGCACATTAGAGATTAGTGAAATGTTGAGTGAGTTACATAATTTAGTATCGGATGCTGTAGCCGCAATGCAAGCGAGTCAGAATAGTTGTAATCGCTCAGTAGAATCGTCTCGTGCTATTTCAGAAAGTTTAGGTGCGGTAACAACCTCAGTTAGATCAATTAACGACATGAGTACGCAAATTGCGACAGCGGCGCTGGAGCAAAGTAGCGTTACAGAAGAAATAAACCGTAATGTATTTGCCATTCAAGAAATCGTTAATGAACTAACTATTTCAAGCAAAACTACCTCTTCGGTAGGCCAGCATTTAGCTGCGCGTGGTGAAAACTTAGGACAACTCGTTGGCCAGTTTAAAATTTAACAAAGTTTAAAACTTTACAGTAAAAGCCGCTAATAGCGGCTTTATTTTTGTGGCTTAGTTTTAGCCGCTTAGTTTTTATAAAAATTATTGAATTTTTTGTATGTGTTAAGGTCTATCAGCATGCAAATATACCTATACAGTGGAATAACCATGCAAAACATGCCATCAATTAAACGTTGTACTCGAGAAGAGTTAGCGCCAGAGCAAGACTTGGGGCGTTTAGTGTCTTTTTTACGCTCGAGATTAGCCATTCATGTTGATGCCAAGTTACTTCCTATGGACTTAACCTCAGCGCAATATATTGTGGTAGTACTACTTGCGAGAGAGTCGGTTAATACGCTTGCAGGACTTTGTGAGTATATGGTTTATGATCGTGGCGCTATGAGCCGCTTACTAAACCGACTTGAAGAAAAAGGACTCATTATTAAAACGCAATGTGAGCTTGATAAGCGCTCAACTATTTTGTGTTTAAGTGAAAAGGGTAAAGCTCTTTGTCCAGAAATAATGCCTGTAGTAAACGAAGTCTATGCTCAAGCATTAAATGGTTTTTCAGAGCCAGAAAAAAATCAAATAATAGACTTATTATTTAAAGCTATAAATAATCTAGATACATTACCCGAAATTCCCCCCACAAATAGATTATCAATAAAATAGTGATACTGTTTCAACAGAAAGTTAGCGTGCTAATTAGTTGATCTGATTGTGCGTAGAATCTAACTTTGATAATATAGTTGCCTAGGCAATTAAAGTTATCATCTTGTTAGGTTTGTTATGATTGAAAATAATTTGTTAGTACAATTACAGCAGCAATATCCAGAACATACTTTTATGCAACATCACTTAAGTGTTGTCCATAAGGGACGTTTTGCTAACGCGATTGTGTATCGATATAAAGATAATGAATTTGATTTGATTGTTAAAGATTTTAGCCAAAGCCCGTGGCTTATTCGTAAAACATTTGCGCGACTATCTGTAAATCAAGAATATAAAGGGTTGAGCCGATTAGCTGAGCTTGATGCTGTTGCTAATCGCTTTTGTAGGTTATCGCCGATAGCTGTGGCTTATAACTATATTGAAGGCATGCCACTGCGCTCTTTAATTCATGAAGACAAAACACTACCTGTTAACTTTTTTAGCGAGCTTGAGCGCCAAGTAGCAAAAATGCATCGTAAAGGCATCGTGCATTTAGACTTGCGTAATATGGGTAATATTTTATGCGGCGCAGACGGTAAACCTTATTTTATTGATTTTCAGTCAACCATTAGCTTCTCGCGTTTTCCGCGTTGGTTGCAACGCTTTATGCGAGGCTCTGACATGTCAGGTGTATATAAAGCATGGAATAAATTGGGCGATCAACCTCTGCCTAAAAAAAAGCAAGACTATTTAGATCGCTTCAATCACGTGCGTAAACGCTGGATTTTTAAAGGTTACCCAATACAGCGTGGCTATGCGTGGGGCGCTGCACTTATTACTCAATTTGTAGATTCTGACTTAGTACGAAATATTACCGATAGACTTTAATTAAAAGCATAAACCGTAATTTAAAAACACCTTATTCATTGTGTGATTTTGCCCATATTAGCCTGGCTAATATGGGATTTTTTTTATTATAAGTAATCCGTTTGGTTTACTTACTTGTCGTTTAATTCCTTAAAAACAATTCCTTTTACTGTTTTTTTAATTTTTTAAAATAAATATTAGTACTGCATTTAGTTTGCCCATACAATGCGCAAAAATAGCCTGCGCATGCTTAATAAGTTCACGTTTTTTCTGCAATTTTTTATTGTTCAAGTAAACTGTGAATAATGTACGCTTTTAAATTTAAGGTTTTAAGATGATTGAGTATCCGGTAGACCAACTTCCACAGCTCATAAATGATTTATTGCAATGCGATACAACAGAACGCAAAAATAAATTATTAGCAGATGCGCAGTTAACGCTTTCAACAGAGCACCTGTCATTACTTTTTGAGGCGATACCAAAAGAACAACGACTTGAAATTTGGCAGTTGCTTGACGAAGACACGCAACACGAAATTTTTGTTAATTTAAGTGAAGATAGTTGCTTGTGGTTGCTGCAAACACTAGAAGACACTGAGGCTTTTAAACTTCTTGATGAAGTTAATGTAGAAGAGCTACTGGAACTTGAAGAAGTTATACCAGAGCGATTTGTTGAGTATGCAAAAAAGCAACTCGATGAAGCGCAAACCAAACAATATGAATTAGCGCAGCAATACCCGCCAGAACAACTTGGTCACTGGTTAGGTTTTGACTTTTTAAAAGTATCGGAGAAGCTAACAGCCGGTGGTGCTAAAAAATTGCTACATAAAGGTTTACCGCAATACAGTGAAGTTATTTATTTAGTAAGCCGCAAGGGTAGTTTAATAGGTGAGGTTGCGGTAAATGATTTAATAAAAGCCAGCGACACTGATAACTTAATGACATTGGCAAATCATGACTTTTCATCACTCCATGCTGATGATGATTTATATGAAGCGGCAGAGGTGGTGATTCACAGTGAAAAAATGGCACTGCCAGTGGTTAATGCTGATAACAAATTACTTGGGCGATTAACCATTGCCTCTGCTTATGAATTACGACAAGAAATTGCTGATGAAGCAGCCGCTAAAGCCGGTGGTTTACGTGAAGACGAAGACCTGTTCGCAAGTGTGCGAAAAAGTGCTAAAAACCGTGGTATATGGTTAGGTATTAACTTAGCTACTGCCTTTTTAGCGTCCTGGTTCATCGGTTTATTTGGCGCAACTATAGAACAGGTTGTAGCACTCGCTGTATTAATGCCAGTGGTTGCTTCTATGGGCGGGATCGCAGGTAGTCAAACATTAACCGTTATTGTGCGTGGTTTAGCGCTCGGACAGGTTACAGATTCAAACCGCAATGCGTTACTTAAAAAAGAGCTACGTGTTGGCGCTGTAAATGGCTTGGTATGGGCGTTTGTAATAGGCCTGCTTACCTTCTTATGGTTTAACGATTTAATGCTCAGTATTACGATTACGGTAGCCATATTATTGAATTTAGTGGCCGCGTCACTAGCTGGTGTTGTTATTCCGTCTATTTTAGACAAAATGAAAATTGATCCTGCGTTATCTGGCTCGGTAATTTTAACTACCGTTACCGATATTGTTGGGTTTGTTACCTTTTTAGGTTTAGGCAGTTTATTGCTTTTATAAGCCTTATACCAATTCGCTTAATTAAGTGAATTGGTATTACTAACAGGAAAATACAATGACCTTTGAAGTCATGATTTGGTGTGCAATTGCTTTGTGTATTTCACAATCGGCAATATTTTCGGGCTTAAACTTAGCGTTTTTTTCACTAAGTAGGCTTCAGCTCGAAATGGAAAGTGCAAAAGGGAACGAGGCGGCCATAAAAGTGATGGCCCTTCGAAACGACTCTAACTTTTTATTATCGACTATTTTGTGGGGCAACGTAGGTATTAACGTACTACTTACACTACTTTCTGATTCGGTATTAATGGGCGCAAGTTCGTTTTTATTCTCAACTATCGCAATTACTATTATTGGTGAAATAACACCGCAGGCTTATTTTTCGCGTAATGCGCTAAAAATGGCGAGCCTACTTTCGCCGCTAATTAAGTTTTATCAGATTCTGTTTTATGTAGTTGCTAAGCCAACGGCTTTAATTCTCGATGCATGGTTAGGTAAAGAGGGGATTACGTACTTTGCTGAAAGTGAGCTCAGAGGTATTATTCGCAAACACATAGAAGCAGAAGAGGCTGATGTTCAGCACGTTGAGGGAATAGGCGCGCTTAACTTTTTTAGCTTAGATGAAATAAGCGTAACCAAAGAGGGTGAGGTAATTGATCCAGACTCTATTATTGCTTTGCCTACTAAGCTTGATTTGCCTATTTTCCCAGACCTTACATTAACGACTGATAATGAGTTTTTACGAAAACTACATAAGTCAGGTTATAACTGGGTGATCATTACCAATGAAGACGGTTGGCCTTTATTAGTGGTAGATGCTGACGGCTTTTTACGTTCAGCCTTGTTTGAACCAGAGACGTTCGACCCTTATCATTATTGTCACAGACCTATTATTGTTGCTGATGAGGCGATGCGCCTGAGTGAAGTTATTTTAAAAATACGGGCTAGTCATTCTTTAGATAAATCGTTTGATGGGGCCATTGATCACGATGTGGTGTTAGTGTGGAGTGATGTGAAGCGCATTATTACCGGCGCTGATATATTTGGTCGGTTACTCAAAGGTATGAGTGCACCAAAACTCGAACTGCATGAAAATACAGAAAATAAAAAGCCGCTATAAAGCTGTCTCTTGATCACAAGTCTGGCTCAAGAGATTTTGCTAAATCGTAGCCTTCCAGGATGGCTTGTAACTTAAGCCATCCTTGCCATAACACTTTCACAG
>NZ_JADYXD010000023.1:0-68338 GCF_015864475.1 Pseudoalteromonas sp. SWXJZ10B | reverse complement strand
CCCGATGGGTTAAGCCAAAACCATCTAAGTATCCCCATAAAAAGAAAAATGCCAGTCAGCTTAACTGACTGGCATTAAGCCTAGGCTCCTTTTCTATTTGTATATTTAATTAACTTCACGCTTAGTGGGTATAGGCATACCACACACATCAACGTAATTATGTGCTTTAACAAACCATGGTTCAATACGGTTTTTACGAGCACTGATCAAGTTTTTAAACACAGATGAGTTTGTTTTCATCACTTTAAATATACTTTTATCGCTTTGTATATCGCCAAGTACTTGTATATTGGTAATTGGGTTAAATACTTTTCCTTCAGTTGGTGTACGCGCTAAACGATTAAAATGCTCTATACCTTCGAGCACTCGGCCAAACACCGTAATGTTTTTATCAAGGTAACGAGGGCCTTGCCCTATCGTTACAAAAAACTCCGTACTCGCACTATTTATATCGTTATCGCGCGCCATTGCAAACACGCCACTACAATGCACTTGCCATGTTTGCGTATGTGCTGAATTTTGAGCTACTGTAAAGCCGTTTAAAAAACCCGTAACAGGCGCATATCCGTCGCCATTTAGCTCAGTAATTTTAAGTGGTTTGTTTGTTGTTAAATAAAACTCAGCAGGGACTGTTTTATCCGCTGTTTTAATTAACTTTTTACCCGAACTGTCGCCACCTTGCGCTACAAAACCTTCAACAAACCGATAAACGTTGGTATTTTTATAAAACCCTTCTCGTGCTAACTTTTTAATATTTTGAACGTGCTTTGGGGCAAGCAGTTCATTAAGCTCAATCTACGCATCGCCCGTTGGCAGCGTTATCTTTAAAGTATTTTGAGCGTTCACTACTCGCCAGTCATTATCTGTTGCACTCGCAATTACCTCACTCGCGCTCAATAAAGGTAGCTCTTGTTTAGCAACACCATTACCTAGTTGTTGAGCACAACCGCTTAATAAAACACTAAGCAGAGCTGGTAATATAATTTTTTTCATCGCTTATATCCTTATAATTATTATAGTTTTTGTTATTCCCAGTCAAACTTATATAGCACATCAACATTTTGGTATAGGCCGCTCGTTATTTCTATGTATAACTGTGAAAGTAACTGATAACGCACAGCCACTTCACTGAGCGAATCAAATACACCCACGCTATATTTAACTTGTAAGCTAGGTGCTACGTAACCTGATATTTCTACTTTGGTGCTATCACCACTACCTGATGAGCTTAAACTTACATCTGACAGCCCAAAGGTTTCACCTACCTTAGAAACAACCCCTTCGCTGCGGCTAACCCCTTGAGAAAGCAATAACTGCGTAAGCATCGCATCGCTTGACGAACTTTCTCCATCGCCTAAAGGTTGGCCATTAAGTAAATATGCGAGTGCTTGAGCTTGATCCATCGCAGGCTCAGAAAATATTTTAAGCGTTGGTTGTTCAACATTACCCGTGAGCGTAACCCCTGCAATGACACCATTTGCAGTCGTGTCGGGGTTACGTATTGCTTTAATATTTAAAAATGGTTGTTCAATTGAACCGCTAAAACCTACTTGCCCGGTGCTGATTATTAAATCTTGCCCAAAGGCTAAGTAAGTACCTTCAATTAAGTTAAGCTCACCTGTGGCTATGATTGGCGCACCTTGACTCATTTTTATCGCTAAATCACCCGCAACTTTTGATTCCAAGCCAAACGACTCTACTTTTACATCGTTTTTAACAATCACTTTTAAATCTATGTCGTAATCAAACGGAACTGTTTCGGTGGCCTCGGTTTTTTTATCAACAATAATTTCATCATCGCTAACTTGCACCGCGCCCTCAGGAAGCTCTTCAATCATTATACGACCGTAAGGCACAATTACCTCACCAGCAAGCTTGAGTGCATTATTAGCCAAGCCTATTTTTAAATCCGGCGATACTTTAAAAGTAACCCCTTGCTGCGCGCGTACATAAAACTGCTCGCCAACTACCGCAACATTTACAGCAGGTTGCGCACCTTGCCAATCAACGTCACCGGTGAGATTTATTTTACCGCCTTGATTGTCGTTTAAGTTGCCTTTTATTGTGGCTGTTGTTTTATCAAACAATACGTTTATGTTTGATTTTTGCAGCGCTATAGGTAGTTGCTCGCCCTCTAAACTAATATCGCTCACATTAAGTTCGCCATTTAATAAAGGATCTTTTAACGTACCAGCTAACGCCACTTTCCCGCTAATATCACCTTTTAACTGCTCAAGGGTTTCAAGAAAAGGTTGTAAGTCTGAAAGGAGTATTTTATCGATATTAATGGTGCCATTAAGCGCTTGCGTATTTTGTATATCATCGATATTAATTTGTGTGTTTATTTTCCCAAGCACACTTGATTCTAAATTAGCTTCAAGCTTGCCAATTTGAGAATCCGAAAACGCACTAATGCTTAATGTTTCAATAGGTAATTTAAAACGATCTTCTTCAGAGGTAAGTACCGCTGTTAAATCAGTAGAATCGATATTTGCACGTAATGTTTTAAGCGCACCGCTTTGCCAGTTAAGTGCCACATCGCCAGCTATATTACCGCGAGTACGAATATTGTCAGGCAAAAAGTGCTTAAGTTCTTCAAGTGCTAAGTTGCTTAGTTTAGCATTTAACTGACCGAGATTTTTTGACTGCGCTAAGGTGTCTATGCATAATTTACTTTGCTCAGATGCCCAACAATGCGCGCTTACGTTAAAGTCGCTAGTTTGAGTGTTAAACATAATGACGATATTTTTAGTATTACTAAAACTAAGCTTTTTATCGCTGAGCGTTACATTACTAAGCTCGCCATTCCAAGTGGTATTATTAATTTTGCCATTAACTTCAAGCTCTACACTGCCTTGCTCGGCATTTATAGATGCCGTAAGTTGGTGATCTGTTTTGTCGCCGCTAATATCAATTTTAACGCTATTAATTTGCTGTTCGGCTACAAGCGCCGAACCAACACTCACCGATACATCGGTTTGCCAATCGGCAGCGGTATCTAACTGCCCTTTTACTGATAATTTATCAATGTTTATTTCATCAAAAATAAAGCGATCTAGTATTAACGCTAAATCAACTGAAGGCGTTAATCGCTCGCCTCTCACTTTTAAATCTGCAAAGCCATCTGCAGTAAATGGAATATTAGCTTTTTCATCACTTTTTAGCGTTACTTTGCCATCAACCTGCCAAATGTCGTCAACTTGCCCACTTAGCGCTAACTTGTTGGTGCCACTACTTAAATAAAAGCTATCAATGTTCGCTTTTAACGTGTTGTCTAGCTTAAAGTTTGAGGCAAATTCTAGTGGCACGTCGTTAAGTAATCCGCTTAACTTTGTATTATTCATTTGTAGCTGCCACTTGTCGTCAGCTACATTAAACGAGCCTTTAAACTGCCCTGAAATATCACTTGTTGCAGCGTCAGTTAAATACTGCGCTTTTAAATTAGCAAGCGTGCCATTAAAGTTAGCCTTTATACCTTGTTGCCAATCAACATTGGCTTTAATCACTGCGCTGCTCTCATTCGCTTTTATACTAAGCGCTTGTAAAGTTGCTTTGGTAAGACTGCCTTTTAATTGGGTATTTAAATCTACAGCTGGGTACGCGCCTAATTGACTATTTGCCAGCAGTGTAAGCTGATAGTCGTCGGCATTACCTTTAGCATTAAGGCTAACATTTTTAACCTTCAGCTCATTACTTTGTGCATCAATAAGCCACTGTTTAATTTTGCCATTTAACTCAAACGGATAGTTTTTTTGCTTTAAATTTGCCGTTGCCGTTAAACTAAGTGGGTATTGCCCCTGCGTTTCTAAATTTAGGTTTAGGTTTGATAAGTCACCATTCAACTGCAAATTGGCTTGGTGCTCATCACTTTGTAAAACCACACTCCCTTTTAAAGGTAAGTTCCCTGCAAGCTCAGCGTTAAGATGTGTATTAAGCTGCCACTGTTCATACTTTGCTGAGAATGACTCTAAATTAATAACCGCATCTTCCACACTTAATTGCAGCGAGATGTTTTCAATAACATGTTGGGCTTCGTTTTGCTCAATCGTAATTTTAGCTATTTCAAAGTCTTCAACAACTAAATCAAGTGGCGAAGTAAATTCTATATTAGGCAATGCGGGTAGGTGCGTTAAAGGCGCTTGAGTATTTTGCGCCGTTTGTGTTTTCGCATCTTGTTCTTGCTCTTTTAAGGCAACAAGTATGGTGGGAATATTCAGGCTTTTAACCGTCAGCTTTGAACCCTCTGCTTTTGCTGAGAGTTTAAAATTATTAACGCTTACGTTTGCACTTGGATGCTCTAGAGTAAATTTATTGATCGCAATGTTTTTTACAGCAATATTAAAAGGTAAGCTGATTTTTTCGAGCGGCTCTGCAGCGGCTTCTTCTTGTGACTCTGCAGTTTTTGGTAATGTTAAATTTATAGATTTAGCACTTAAGTTATCTATACAAATTCCATCGCACTGCCACCAAAACAAATCAATTTTCAATTGTTGTGCATTAAAGTCCAATCCGTTGCTAGCAAAGCGTACATTAAAGGCATCATTATAAATAAAACGGCCATCTTTAATTTCAATATGTAGTCCATCTACTGCTTTGTTTGCACTATAAGCAATAAATTGATTACCGGGTGCGGTAAATAACAAACAAAATAGTGCAACAACTAACGTGACAAAAATAGCACTTACGGCGGCTGTTATCTTTTTTAATACTGACATTAAATTTCTGGCCCTATGGTAATACTTAAACGTGTGCTTTTACTTTCTTTTGTTAATCCCCAAGCGTGGTCTATACGCACGGGGCCAACGGGAGTTAAATAGCGAAAACCAAAACCAGCACCTACTTCAAAATCATCAGAAAAATCATTAGTCGCAGTACCACCATCAACAAATAAAGCTGCTCGCCAATTTTTAGCAAACTGGTAGTTATATTCCATCGTCCCCGATAGTAAATACTTACCACCTATTAGCTCGCCGTCATCGTTCTCAGGCGAAATTGATTGGTACGCAAAACCACGAACGCTTTGATCGCCACCTGCGTAAAACCGAAGTGAAAATGGCACGTTGTTAATATCATCAACAAGCATTGCTCCTACATTCGCTTTTAAAAACACCAAGTGGCGGTCAAAATAAGTGCGTAGCCATGCATGTTGCATTTGCACCCTAATCAGATTAGTACTCGAAAGCACATCATCTAAGCCAAACTCAGCAGATATAAGCCACTGCTCTCCCCAATAAGGAGTCGTGCCGCCTTTTGATTTTTTGCGCGCGTAGCTAATGCCAGGCATTAACATTTCGGTACTTTCTTCGTCTTCATCACCAATACGGTAGGTTTCTTGGTCGCGGCGTAAAAATGCAGTACGCACCCACTTATTTTCGGTCAACCATTGGCGCTGAACTTGCCCCGTTAATATTTCACTGTAAGTGTCGTTTGTGAGCTCATCTTCTAATTTATAACCGACAGAGAATCGCCATAAATCATCATTAGGATCATCAACCGGAATTGTATAAGCCATGGAAATATCTTGCTGCTTTTGTGCCACATTTAAATTAGTTTCGAGGTAATGGCCGTCTTCTGTGATCCACGGTTTACTCCATTTAAAACGCACCTTGGGCCCTAAGTCAGTACTAAAACCACCGCCAATTTCATAGCTGTTAGCTGGCTTGGGTAATACTTCAACTTTAATCGGTACTTGGCTGTTTTTGCGCGCTGCAATGTCAGCATAAACACGTACACTGGCAAAATAAGGGGTACTTGATAAATCCAAGTTATAGTCAGCAATATGTGTTGATTTATAAGGTTGGCCCTGCGAGAAAGGCGCTATAGAGCGTATGTATTTTTCAGCGGGTGTACTACTGGCAATTTGTATATCGCCAAACTCATACCTAACTCCGGTATCAATTATGAAAGTAATAACAGCACTATTTTTTTTAAGCGACACTTCTAATTTGCGCGCTGGCCACTTAGCATCAAAATAACCAAGCTCCAGCAACATAGATTCTATTTTTTTATGAGCATAGTCATATTTACCATGATTTAAAACATCACCTTGCTTTAAGTGATTGCTTTTAATCAATGCCTGTAATTGGGTATCGCTTTGACCATCACCGTTTAGCGTAATATTAATTGCTTCTATGCGAGTTGCAGGCCCCCGTTCAACTTTAACAATTAGTTCGCTGTCGTCTTTATCATAAATAACCTCGACGGTCGGGCTATAATAGCCAAGTGCTTTGATGCTATTTTGTACTTGTTTTTGAGCATAACGGCGAAGTGTACGGGTTGGCTTCTCGCCAATTAACTGCTTGAGGTAAAGAGCTACGTTATTTTCTAAATCGCCACTTAACCCTTCAATTTCGTAATCTTCTATGACTTTTTCTGCCGCATAGCTATTTGTCGCAATTAAAGCGCTCACAACACACATGCAACGTAAAAACTTAATAAACAAGTAAATATCCTTACTTTTAATATCTTACAAAAAACTAGTTAATTACCCGCATATTAGCATAGCCATAATGAGCAACACATTAACTTAATAACAATCTAACGCGTAAATTTAACTTTGAATAAATATCAGCATAATTAAAATTAGTACGCGTTAAGACAATATTTTAGTTACAATAGTGCCTACGAATAAAAAATTAATTTTAAATGAGTTTTTAATGCAATTCCCTGATGATGATAACGGCCAACTTTTAGCCGAAATAGCCGCTGCTGGCATTGATTTAAATAAAATGCACCAAGTCGATTTTTTTATTTTATTTGAACAAGAAGCCGATGCTGAAAAATTTGCTAAAGAAATAGTCTCTGATGCATTAGTTCAAAATGCTGAGCTCGAAAAATGCAAAGACACTGGCGTTTGGGAAGTAATCACTCAAGTACAAATGGTGCCAGAGCACACCCTTCTAGGACAAGCAGAGCAATACATTGAAAGTATTGCTAATAGCTTTAATGGATACGGTGATGGCTGGGGATTAATGGACGGTGAAGAAGCTTAGTTGCCTTTTAATTGTATTAGTTCAATGTACTCTATCAGTTAAGCTTAGCGGCTTAACTGATTTGCCTTTCTAAAACCCCCTTTATAGTCAAATAGTTTATCAGCCACTTTCCAACCATACTTTTTGCTTTTTCGTGCAATAACAAAATCCGGTGGTACTAATTCAAATTGTGCGTTTACTACTTGCTCTGCAGTCTTAAAATTAATAGGTGTTTGCCCAAGTCCTACTCGTAGACCAAATTGCTTATTAAATATAAATTGCCCGCCTTTATTTGCGAGGTTATATACCTCATCGCAACTTGCGCCATCTTCATCAAAATACGTTATTTTAATTAAATCGTCTTTAATTTGAGTTACCGATAACCCACTACATCGAAGCACAAGTGCGTCTTTTAAGTTTAATGCATTACGTAGCTTATCATCAGGGTCAGCCATTACCGCGCCGCAATCATGGCATTGTCGTGCAGCAATATCATTTTGAGCGCCGCACTGCTCGCATTCTTTAAATCTAAAACGATAATCGCACTGCTCTTTATGGCCACTATCGTCTTCTAACAACCCTTTACATCGCCTGCCAAAGTGCTCTATTACTTTTCCAGCAGAATCAGTTTTACCCCAAAATATATTAGCAAACCCACAACCTGGGCAAAGTACCTGCACAGGCTCGTTATCACTATCGCCTTTTTTATCACCCACTTCAGGGTGAAATAAATTAAAACCATTGCCGGCATAATCTATTACTAAGCAATCCGTTTTCGATTCAGATAACCTTAAACCTCGCCCCACAATTTGCTGATATAAACTAACCGATTCTGTAGGGCGTAAAATAGCAATAAAATCAACGTGCGGCGCATCAAAACCTGTAGTTAATACCGAAATATTAACTAAATACTTTAATTGCTTAGCTTTAAATTGCTTAATGATTTTATCGCGCTCAGTGTTTGGCGTATCACCTGTTATTAGCGCACTTTGATGAGCTGGTAGGTAGCTTAATATTTCCTGAGCATGCAATACCGTGGCGGCAAAAACCATAACACCTTCACGCTGCTCACTGTATTGAATTACTTGCTGTAATATAGCTTTCGTTGCGCGCTCACTGTTTTTTAAAAGCGCATTCATGTCATCAGTTGTATATTGCCCAAATGCATTGCTATCTAAGGACGAAAAATCATAATGGCTAATTGCTGCATCAACTTCGTTAGGCGGCGTTAAATAATTATGTTTGATCATATACCTGAGCGGCAATTCAAAAATACAACTTTTAAACGGGCTTTCTTTAGTCCCTTTAACAAAGCCATGATAATGATGATGGTATATCCACCCCGTTCCTAGCCGATAAGGTGTTGCTGTTAAACCCAATACTTTTAACTGAGGGTTATATTCTTTTAAACTACTTATTACTTTTCCGTACTGGCTTTTTTTATCCCCATTTACTCTGTGGCATTCATCAATAATAAGTAACGAATAATGCTCATTTAATTTATTTAAATTACGAGAAAGTGATTGCACACTGGCAAAGGTTACTTGATGGTTTAATGACTTTTCTTTTAAACCTGCTGAAAATATACTCGCCTCTAAACCAAAACTTTTATATTTTTGCGAATTTTGCTCTACCAACTCTTTTACATGAGCAAGTACTAATATTTTTTGCTTAGCAATACGGGCAAGTTCAGCAATAACCAAACTCTTACCTGCGCCGGTTGGTAGCACAATAACGGCAGGATCATTACTCTTTCTAAAGTGTAAAACGGTTCGTTCTACGGCTTCTTGCTGGTAAGGTCTTAGTTTATAGCTCATGGGAAAACAAATAGGTTTGAGTGAAGAGATTTTAGCAAATAATAGCTGGGAGTTTTAAACTTTAATTATATTTTATTGAGGGGGAAACAAAAAAGAGAAGCCGAAGCTTCTCTTATATTTAGCTTTAAGCTAAAAACTTCTCAAGCTCAACACCTTCAAACGCTTTAGGACGACGGCCACGGCCTGTCCATTCAATAGTCTCACCATTAAGTTCCATGCGGTACTTAGGCTTAACTTTAGTACGTTTGTCAGATGCTCCATCTTGTAAATCTTCTAGCGTAAGTCCTTTTTCTTTTAAAAGATCCAAAACTTCCTGTTTCGCTTTTTGCTGCTGGGTATATTTTGAAATTGCATCATTGATAAGCTGTTGGGCTTTTTCAAGATCCGTTAATGATGCTGTTTTAATAAAAGATCGGACTTCTTTCATTTATATCTCGCTAAATTGTGTGATTAGATTTATTTAAATATTCTTTTTTAGTATAAGGGTATTTTTCAAAAATAACTACGACACATAATTTATTAATGTATATAAAATTTATTTATAAAAAAACCGCGATTAAAATCGCGGCTTTTATCATTTTATATAAATAATAATTAGAACTTAGTAGTAAAGCTTAACTGGAAATAACGACCAGTAACATCATAAGCTTCACCAACAGTGTTTATACCTGATGCTCCACTTACAGAACTTTGGTTTGCTACAGGAGGTTGCTTATCAAAAACATTTCGAACTGACAAAGTAACGTCTGTTCCATCAGTGATGTTATAAGTACCTGATAGATCATGATAAATAACAGTCGGGAAGCGATTAAACTTTTCTAAAGGAGCACCAGTTGAGAAATTTTGGTTTCCTTCAATATTACTATCATTTGAACTTGCCCAGTACTTCATGCGCCATGATACTGCAAAGTCATCAACTGCATAGCCTAAATTTAAATTTGCACGATTAGTAGGAGTTAATACTTCACCTCTGTAATCTATCTCTTCACCAGATTCAATTGATGTTTCAGCATACTCATACAAATGATTCCAAATCAAGTCAGCTGATAATTGCCCGTAAGCAAATTCTTGTTTATAGCTTAATTCAATATCCAAGCCTTTTGTGCTTAAATCATTTTCATTGCTAGTACCAGAGCTAACTTCTGTCAAAGCACCTCTTGTATCACGTATTGCCCCACCACATGTCGCATCAAAGTCTGATGGATTAACACCGTAGCATCGGTTTAATACCGTTGTTCTAGCAGTGGTAGCAATAGCGTTATCTACAGCAATATCGTAGTAGTCAAGCGTTAATGAAAATTCATCAGTCACTTGCCAAATAGCGCCAACACTAAATGAATCAGATGTTTCTTCTTTTACATCTTCATTACCACCAACATAACCGCCAGTGCTTTGACGTTCAATAGTTGTTAAATTGAATGCGCCTTCAGTAGCAACTCGATTAGCCACTTCAGCGATAGAAAGACAGTTAGCCGCTACATTTCCGGTAGATGATGCAGTAATTGCATCACATGGATCTGCAACACCTGAAAATGTTTCACCTCTACCACCGAATAAATCAGCAATATTTGGAGTTCTAATAGCTCGCGCTGCTGATGCTCTTAATTTTACTGTATCTGTAGGAGAGTATTGTACACCTGCATTCCATGTTGTTTGTCCACCAACAATTTCATGATCTGAATAGCGAGCGGCTAAATCTAGTTCAACATTTTCGAGAACTGGTAATACAGTTTCAACAAAAACATCGTTAGTGTAGAAGCTACCATTCGTAGGCTCAGATTTATTTGTACTTGAAGCACCAGTTTGCGCTAAATCACCTGGAGAGTATGAACCTTTTTCAAGACGATGTTCTGCACCAACTGCTAGACCAACCATACCACCTTCTAGCTCAATTGGTAATTCACCTGAAAGGGTTGTTGAAAATATAAATTGCTCAACTTGACCTTGAGATTTTGCAGGTGATCTTACATATGCAACAGCTTCATCAGACAAAGTTCCTGCACCGAACAAATCTAAAGGCACACATCCTTGAAGTACTGCTAAATCATTAGAACATTGGACGTTACCTTCTGCGTTAGTGTATACATCTAATGCATTTGCAGCACGTTCAACATTTATTTGACCACCATTTTCTTGGCGCTGGTCAGTTTTACCCCATGAAATATAAGAGTTTAAAAGCCAGTTGTCATTAATTTCCCAATCTATACCTGTCGCAATACGGATAGTATCACGCTCTAAATCTGTTGAACGAGCACCAAACTCAACCATACGGCGAACTAACGTTGGAATATTATTATCCATTGTTAAATCGGGATTATCAGACATTAAATTTTGGCGTAAAAGGTCTGGAACTAAAGGGCTTCCCAGTTTAATCCCACCAACGCCACCACGTGAAGGTAGATATACATCATCCGTAGTAAAAGGAGTTGGTTCAATAGTCGAGTTGTATGTTTTAGATGAATTCCAGTTTACTTCCGTGAAAGAGTGAACACTATCTGAAATATCTTGTTTAAAATTAACTGCTGCGTATTTACGCTCAAGCGGAGTAACTAACTGTCGGTAAGAAGCACGATTGAATGAATTCTCATCACCTACATAAGGTGTCCCATCTGCATTGTATGCGCCAACACGGCCTTGAGGCGGATATGAAGAATTCTGAATACCAACATATTCACCACCCTCATCATTCAAAAATATAGCTTCATCATATCTTGAGAAGTCTCGATCGGATGACTTCAGACCTTTATCATCATCATATCCAGCAGCAATTGTTACACTACCTGAATCCCAACTATTACCAGCAGTAAGGTTTAAAGAATATTTTTCGCGATCAGACTCATCTGAAACACCTGTTTGAGCGTTAACTTCAACACCTTCAAAATCGCTTCGCGTAATAATGTTCACAACACCAGCAACAGCATCTGAACCATAAATCGCTGAAGAAGCACTTTTAAGAATATCAATACGTTCAATCATTGATGCTGGTATTGCATTTAAGTCAACCGCATAACCACTTGATGGAGAAACGCCTGATACAAAGCGACGACCATTCACTAATACTAATGTTCTTGAAGAACCTAAGTTACGTAAAGATGTAGTGTTAAGACCAACGCCTGTAGTACCAAATGCACTATTTGATTGGTTTGAACCAGCAATAGTGACCGGGGATTGATTCAAAACATCAGCTACATTCAATGCGCCCATTTGAATAATATCACTTCGGCCAATTGATGTGATTGGCACGGTTGTTTCAATATCAGTGCGCTTTATGCGTGAACCCGTTACTTGAATACGCTCTACTTTTTCAACACCTTCGTTTGCAGCGATTGTGTTCATAGAAAAAACAGCTGTAGATGCTGCACCAAAAGCAATCGCTAAGCGAACAGCTTTTGAAACTTGATTATTTAACATTGGATTCTCCCTAGAATACTATTTTAATTGTTTTGCCTTCAAAAACGGTCTGTAATCAATCACAGTACCTATTTTGATTCGAATAGTAGTCCTAACTTATGCAAAAGGTCAACACTTGGCTAACCAAATAAAACTCTTTATTTACAAAGCTTTAAAGTAACAAAAAACAAACACAATGCTCTTTTTGCATTATTGCATTATTGCAAAAACTTGATTTAGAATAAGTGCTATTTACTGAAGAAATCATATCTAAGTCTCGCCTCAAACAAGTTACTTACTTCCTTATTGTGGCGAATTATGTAGGTGTAAAAGCATGCAAAAAATAAATTACCTACATAAAATTAACAAAAATGATTGAGACAACTATAGCTATTCAACTATCTGAAAAAGTACTACTTGGCCTTTCTAAAAAAGAAAAAATCCATAAAGCTATATGTTCATTGATTTCAAAAATCGCACACCGATGGCAGGCTAACTAAAATAGCTGAGTCACTTTTTGTAGTAATTACTATTAAATATGTATAAATGCTTAGTCTGTATTTCAGAAAGTCGGCGAGGTAGGAGTGTTAATAACTCCTTATATAGATAAAGACGCTATGCGAGTGACGCAAGCTTAATACTGAAACGAAAAAATGAAAGAGCTGCTGTTATGCGTGATGTAATGTGATGCTGCTGATAGCTTTAAAACTCAAAGATATTAAAGCACCACCCTATTCATCAGATTAGAATATAATAAATTTAGAATAGGCTTTTAAAGGATACGAAGACGTTGTTAACGTAGCTTTGAAGTACGTAACCTCTTTATCAAAAAAAGTAATTGGCGTATCAGATATGATCAAGGTTGAGGCCTGTACTACCCAAGAATATATCCAATCACCACATTTTCAGCTTAAGTAATGAAAGATAATCTTTTGTTGGTATCCACTATGTTTTTAAACTTCTGAAGAACCGCTAAGTAAATCCAACAATTTCCAGTCTAAAGAAACGTAATATCAACTAGATGTAAAAATTTTTGCCTAGTTATAGCGAAATTTACTTATCGTTAAATAAACCCCATATATAAGCCGGTTCGTATAAAAACATATTAGGGCAAGTAAAACATAAAAAAGCCTACTGAAATTTCAGTAGGCTTTAATATTAAACACTTTCGTTTATAAACTTATTTACTAAAGATATTAGAAACGTAAGTTTAGTCCTAAGTTGAAACGTCTGCCGTATACGTCGAAAAACTCACCATCATCGTATGTGCCAGGGTTTCTAGGAGGTGTAATATCAAATAAGTTTGAAACACCTAATCTTACTTCAAGCATTTCGCTAACAGTATAACGACCATTTATTGACCATTCTGTATAAGAAGGAACATCATTATAGTTGTTATTTTCAGCAGTCCACTCTCTGTCTAATACTGTTGAATGACGGTATTTACCAATCATACCTACGTATAAATCATCGTAAGTATAGCCTACCGTTAGGTTACCCTGCCAACGAGGGTATCTTACTTCACCAACTGTAGGTGTTGGTTCATAGCCTTCGCTAGAAACATCTGTATTAAACTCTCTATGCTCAAGGTAACTTGCTAGTAAACGGAAGTTAAATGAACCGTAGCTCGTTTCATACTTGTATGTACCTTCTAAATCAACACCCTTAAGAGAGTAAGATGCTAAGTTATATGGTCCATTACGAACCTCAGAAATATCAAGAGTCGTAGGATCACGGTCAACTAAGTCACAAGCACTATTATCTAAACTAGACGCTTCGTAACAATCATCAATAACACGCTGTGCACCTAAAGAGTTAATTGCATCTTCAACGTCAAAACTCCAATAATCTGCAATTAACGTGATATTTTCAGTTGGGGTATAAATTACACCAAATAATGTATCGTCAGACGTTTCTTCTTGAAGGTTTGCATTACCTGAATTCACACTTGGCGGAGTAACACTACGCCAATCATCAGATGGTCTCCAATCTCCAACTGTAGTACCTGGATTTGGAATGCCTGCAGCTTGACAGTTAGCAATTAAGTTTGCTTTTTTGCTATCACTCGCTGTAGATATATTAGTTTGGTCACATGGATCGCCATAAGACGCGAATGACTGAGTACCAGCAGAATAAAGTTGAGATAATGATGGAGCACGAACCGACTTAGACTTTGTACCACGGAAACGAAGTTCATCGTTCATTGCATAGTTAAAGCCTACCTTCCAAGCTACATTATCGCCCACTGAAGAGTAATCCATGTAACGAGCGGCTAACTCAAGGCTTAATGAATCAACAAATGGTGCATCCACTAATAATGGTACTGACATTTCAACACCAATTTCATCAACTGTAAATTCACCATCCCATGCTTTTACAAAGTTACCAAACACTAGATTATTCTGCATTGCTGCACCAGGTTCATTAGAACCAGTTTCTTTACGATGCTCAGCACTTAAAGCAAAAGAAACACCACCGGCAGGCATATCAAAAGCATAACCTGAAATAACACCACCAATAACTTGCTGCTGTTTAACTTTAGAAATTGATGCTGAGGTAGTAACGTAATCTAAAGCTTCTTGAGATGCACCATTAAGACCGAACAGGCTCAATGCCTGACAACCATCTAACGCACCAACTAAAGAACCATCTGAATCACGGTCTGCACAACGAATTGCTCCGTCAATTTCTACCGCGTCAATAGCCTTGTTAAAGTTCTCAGTAAGGAATTCACCGTTCCATGTAGTGTCGTTTTTATTGCGACCGTAACTAAAATATACTTCGTAATCGAACTCTTCTAGTAATAACCCTTGGAAAGAAAGAGTTGTATTAAGTGTTGTACGATCATCTTCATAGGTACGATTACCGAAACCCGAAGCTAGCTTATAAATTGTAACTGAATCTCTACTAGCTTCATCTAGTTGTGCTTTAGCAGCTGGGTCTAAAAATGCATTATCTGAACGAATCGATTCAGCAAGGAAAATTGGGCTACTTTCTGCATAAGCACTTGCTTTTGAAAAAGAAACTTCAAAATTCATTGAATGATCGTCAGCATAATTATTTACAATGTTTGTAAAAACATTAAAACGATTAAGTGGTGTTGCAAGATCTTGATGTTCAATAAATTTGTAACCATTAGAGAAGCCGTCACCAAAATATCTAAGTTGATTATTCGGTGCAGGTCTTGTTACACCACCAACTGCAACGGGACTAAATTCACCATTATCACCAAATACAACATGGCCATCAGGTAAGAATGCATCACCTGCGCGATCGTAATAGCCTAGTGTTTGCAAACCGGCAAACTCACCTGTAGCTAAGATATTCTGTGGAATTCCATCTGTGTCAGAAACATTATCAGGGTTTAACATTCCAGAAACTGGGTTACGAAGAAAGTCACGGTCTTGAGCTTCAAGCTGTTCTGTTTCTGAGTAAGATAAGCTCGTAATAAAACTTATTTTGTCGCTTTCACCACCAAATGTGAATGAAAAAGACTCTTCTTCACCACCACTTTGTTCTGTAATAGATTTTTTGTAGTTGAAGTCCATAGTATCTTGAGACTTTTTCAAAATAATATTAACTACACCCGCAATTGCATCTGAACCGTAAACTGCTGACGCGCCGCCATGAACAATATCCATACGTTCAATCATTTCAGTCGGAATGCCGTTTAAATCTACCGCAGGATTATCTACAGAAGCACCTACGTATCGACGACCGTTTACAAGTACTAAAGTACGGCCTTCTCCAAGCTGACGAAGATCTGTAGTATTTATACCCGCACCAAAAATAGTGTTAGTAGTTGTTGTAGGTGCAGAGCCTACGCCAGATGAAGGCAGTTTTTGTAACAAATCTGATATGTTTGTGATGCCGGCATTAGACAGCTCTTCGCCGGTGATTGTAGTTACAGGAGTAGGTGAAACCTCTGAGAAGCGCTTAATACGTGAACCTGTAACTTCTATACGTTCTACTTTTTCAACGCCTTCTTCTGCCGCAATTGAATTTGCAGCGAAAACAGCCGTTGATGCTGTACCAAAAGCAATCGCTAAGCGAACTGCCTTTGAAATTTTATTGTTTAACATTTGATTCTCCCTAGAATACTATTTTATTATTTATGCTTAATTTTTAAAATTAATGCGCAATAAAGCCACTTAATAAGACTAAAAATGCCTATATGAAGGTACAGTAGGACTTTATTGTGTGACGGATGATAGTACTAGAGAAACAAAGAGGTCAACACATTATTAACTTTAAACCAGCAAAAATAACAAATGTATCTTTCACCATTACATTAAAACCAACAGTAAGCAGCTGATTTTATTGAAAAAGTAATATGTGTATATTTAAAGCTTATATCACCTTAAAATAAAACACTTTAATAACAATAACTTGAATGTTTGTAAAGATTTGTAACAAAGCATCATTAAAATATATAAAAACATTCATATTTAGTAGAAATATCTAAAGCTGCAGGTTTAAAAAAGTGTCTCTTTTATTTAAGGTGAAATAAAAAATAACCTTACTATCAATTAGATAACCTCACTTTTATACCTTAATAATAAGATGTATATGCGATTACTTTAGTCTTTTCGAGTATATGACTTATAGTATGCTTGTAAAATTTATTATAGGAATGGACCCAATTAATGTGTAAACATGCATAATTACTTACTCCTTCCTTATTTTGCAATCTGAGTTGTAAATTTTATGTTTTTTAACTTAGATATGTGGAAAAAACCTTTTGAAGTAATCACTTAAATTTTATCCTGATCTTTTTAGGATAGGCAGATTATAACCAAGCTACCTGTGTGGCTTTTATGTAAATACCTACTACTGCCTGCATTTAATTTGTTTGAAAAATTCAGTTTAGAACTATTGGTACACATGTCAGATTATAAGTTTGGTTATATTATTTTGTAATTTGGCCTACATCGTGTTTAACCTGATTTATTGAGCTAGCCAGCTGCAAATCATAAATAAACTTTCTTTGATATGTCGTAAAAATGTTCATTATCATTTTTATACTCGAAAAGAGCATCGACTGATGAGTGTTTGTTTAATGAGAGGAAATTATGAACTCAATTGTGAAGGTAGTGCTTGAACATTTGGTTATTAACTGGCCAATATTATTCCTTAATACTTGTTCTAATGATATTAAAACCATCTCTTTATTTACTAATTTGATAACATTCATCTGAGTATCACATTAACCGGTAAATCAAAGTTAAAACATCCAAAATCATCAGATAAGCTACATGTATCTGATAAGGCCTTAACTGTTAATATTGAATGTACTTAAGAAGAGTTATCCCCTATTAAGTGTAATGCGGGATATCCTCTATATTCATATTTACAGATACTTTTGCCGGGAGCCTCTACAATGATTATCGCTAGAAATAGAACAACTATAGTTTATAGTTACTCAAAATAAATAAGCTATAAATTATAAATAACGACAAACACTTAAAAACTTATTGCCATTAAAATCAACTACTTAAATTCACTAAGAGATAAATCATATATAATGCTTTTGTAAAACATACGTTATTGAAATACGAGAAAACACCAACTAAATACAAAGTTACCACGTTAACAAGGTTTGGCAGATAGTCGAAATTCAATGAAATAATGTAGCCTGGAGGAGGGGTAAGTTTAATAGCAAATAGTTTACTTAATATAGATAACCTGTCCGCATTATTATTAGTACTAACACATCAAGATTTCAAAAATAAGTTAAAGTATTGCAATTAAACTTAGTAGTAAAATTAGTTCCTATCTTGGTAAATATTTCCTCTTTTGTTAATTTCTCTCATTGCCTCTTGGTTTTTTTTGCGTCTTTCTTCTGCCAACTCTTTTGACATGCATGTACGCTTTTTAATATTACTACCTGTCACCGCTATTTTTTCGCATACCATATTTTCATTACTGCTTAGAGAGTCTTCACTCAGTGAACTACAACCAGATAGAAATAGTAAACTTGAAATGATTATTACGATTAGCTTTTTCATTTTATTCCCTTAAAGTAAAAGCGCTAATATTATAAATATTAGCGCTTTATTATTGTTTTTCTGAACTCTAGAACTTAGCGTTAAGAGTCAAGAATATATGACGACCAGTTGTATTGTAAGTACGAGGGTCTGTATTATCGTTAAACCCTGTTGCTGCATACGGAGGATCTTCATCAAATACGTTATTAATACCAACAGTAGCTGTGTAGTTATCAAGGAAGTAACTAAAGCGAACATTGTGTATTACTTGTGAGTCAACGGTTCTAATAACATCATAAGAATCAAGAGTACCACCGATATTAACGGCTTCAGTTCTAAATGAAGAGTTAACATCAGCTAAATCATCAGGGTCAATATTTGTAAAGTTTTCTTCAACTTCACCAATGTAACGCAATGCATAAGTTGCAGACCAATTCTCTTGAGCTAACGATACATTGAAGTTAGTTTTCCACTCAGGGAAGTTACCATCACCACTATTTCGGCGGTAGTAGCCAGCATTTTGAAGTGTTGAACCGTCGGCTTGAGTTATTGTGTAGTCGTCATAGTAAGTTGCATCTAAGCTTGCTGATAATGAACCAATTGACGTATCAGTTGTATAAGCAACATTAAAGTCGTAACCAGATGACTCTACACCACCAACATTTATGTTTCTGTTATCAATGTCACTTGAGTTACCAGCTAAAATACCTGATGTATAACGAGTTATTTGATCACAGTATGTACCGCTTTCAGCACACTTGTTTAAAATTAACTGCTCGCCTACAGAGCTAATTGCATTTTCCAGCTCGATATCCCAGTAATCGATTGTGAAAGATAAACCATCAACAAACTCAGGGCTATAAACTACACCAACTGTAAATATATCAGCTTCTTCTGGTTGCAACTCTGGGTTACCACCAAGAGTAGAAGATAATTGGTCACCAATAGGTTCAAAACCAGCTGCTGGTACGCCGTCAGCTATACAGAATGATGTAGGGTTAGTAGCACACGGGTCCGAAACTTCAGGGCTATTATCTGATGCGCCAGAGAATAAATCAGAAGTTGAAGGTGCTCTAAATGCAGTAGATGATGTTCCTCGGAACATAAGGCCGTCCATAGGAGACCATTTAATTCCTACTTTATGGTTTGTAGTATCGCCAAAAGTATCATAATCAGAATAACGAATTGCTAAATCTAGCTCTAACACTTTTGCAAAAGGTGCGTCATATAATAGCGGTACATTAAACTCAGCATAAGCCTCATCTACAGTGTAGCTGCCTGATGTTTCTTGACGGCTAGATCCAGATGTAATTCCTAATGCTATTAGTGCATCAGGGAAATCACCACCTTTCTCTTCACGATGTTCTAGACCAAATGCCATACCTAAACTACCTGCTGGTAATTCAAATGCACTACCAAACACACTACCACTAATAATTTGCTGTTCGTTTGAACCAAAATCGTGAGCTTCAAACGAAATAAAATCTAACATTTCTTGAGTAACTTGAGTATCAGTTCCTGGGATACCAAATACATTTAATGATGTACAACCAGCGATAGGATCATCTACAGTTCCACATACAATGCTACCGTCAACGTCTTGGAATGAAGGACCTACGGCTTGTGAAACTTTTTCAAAGTTTACGCCACCAGCTCGTTTAGTTGTAGAATCACTTGAACCAAAGATGTATGAAACTTCATAACCCCAATCGTCATTGATATCGCCTTCAAAACCAACTACTGCGCGAACTGTATCTACGCGAAATTGAGTATCTCGACCACCAGTTTCAACCATACGACGGCGCCAATCAGAAATCTCAACTGAGTCACCATTTCTGTCTTTAGGACCAAATTGTTGGTTATAGTAGTTATCTGCAGAATAATTTGCATTTGTCACACCAAAGAACGCAAGTGGTGCTAGAGGTAATGGAGCAAGCTTAGTATCTGAAATACGGCGGTTTAAACTAACTTCTGAAAAGAAACGAACATGATCAGAAAACTCATAGTTACTCTGAACAAATACGCCATATCGCTCAGCCGGAGTTAAGTGAAAGTTTACAGGCGCAAAGTTGTAAGTATCTTTATCCCAATCCCAACAATCATAACCAGTTGGATTAGAAAAATCGCTTGGATCTGATTGACCAGGACCATTAGCTGCACCGTGAGTAAAAGAAGAACAATCTTCACCAGCTACTGAACCATCAATACCGTTGTAACGACCCCATGGTGGAGCTGAAGAACCACCTTTAGAAAGCTCACCTGTATGATCCATGTCTAAAGAAAATTTAGACCAGTCTCTATCACCAGAAGACTGAGAACCCTGCTGAACGTAATATGCACTAGCTACCACGCTGCCTTTATCGCTTGTTAAACCTACAGTAAAATCGTAGCTTTTAGTTTCGCCATCACCGCCATGTGTCGAAGCATCGTAACTTGCTGTAGCTTCAAAACCTTCAAAATCATCACGTGTAATAACGTTAACTACACCGCCAATAGCATCTGAACCGTAAATTGCAGAAGCACCGTCTTTTAGAATTTCAACTCGCTTGATAATTGCTGTAGGGATTGTACTTAAATCTACAGAAGAGTTTGCACCACTACCCGACGCAACCATTCTACGGCCGTTTAATAATACTAGCGTTCTTGAAGAACCCAAACCGCGTAAAGATACACGCACCGCGCCTGAGCCACCATTATTAACAGAAGCATTAGTACCCGCACCAGCAACTGAAGGAATTTCTTGAAGAATGTCACCTACGTTACCAATACCTGAAGCAATTAGGTCATCGCGTGTTAATATTTGTACTGGATTCGCACCTTCCATATCAGTTCTTTTGATACGTGAACCAGTTACTTCAATTCTTTCTACTTTATCGGCGCCTTCGGCTGCCATTGTATTACCTGAAAATACAGCTGTTGAAGCTGCACCAAATGCAAGTGCGACACGCACTGCTTTAGCTACTTGATTGTTTAACATTTGATTCTCCCTGGTGTCACTACTTTATAGTAGTAATCATTATTTAATTATTTTAGCTACATAATATTAACAGTAACTAAAGCAAATAATAAACAAAAACCATCAAAAAGCCAACAAAAAGTTAACAAACCTTTGCAGAAAAAGAAATATTTGCGAATATAATAATTAAAATCGCAATAAACTAGAATAAATAAGATGTGGACAGGATGAAAACACAGATATGTTGCTATTTATGGTGTTATTAAAAAAGTTTCTCTTGTAAATTTAACCCAAAATAAACACTTGAGTGCGAAACAAGATCAACCATTTCAATTAACGGTACAATCTGTTTTTCTACATAAGTTGCATAGTCATAGCTATGAAAGCCTTGATATAGTTCAACTCCAGCAGTTGTGTAAACAAATGTAACAAATTCACCCCTATTGACCGTAAATTCGCTATTTTTTTTCTGGTGTTTCTTAACTGCCTGAATATGAGGAGGGATATTCTTTTTATAATCGATTAAGTTTTGACCTAATCTCTTTTTAAATATGAGTAAATCATCAAACTCACCTTTAAATAGCTTTGTTGTATAGTCTTTTACAAGGTCATTTATGTTTAAATTTCCATCAAAAAGACTAGTAAATAGATCGAACTGAAATTGTTGAGCAAGTTTTGTCCAATCACTTCTTACTGTTTCTAATCCTTTAAATACTAGTTTTGATTCGTTTGGTTTAATTAATTTACCGACATAGCGCTTTTTAGAGCCAACTAGCTTCCCCCTTATGGTTGGCAAAAAGAAAGGGCTATAAAGAGATTCAAATTCTATTTCTAAATGACTTGTTAAGTTGTGCGTTTGTTTAATCTCGTTAATCCAATCTGTAGTTATCTTTTTAGCTAAAAACACGCCAATTTCATTACACTCGTCGTGGCTTAAATCATCATCCAACTTAATAAATGTAGAATCGGTATCACCATAAATAACGCTATAACCAAGTTCCTCTATCCACCTTTTAGTTTGTAGCATTATTTCGTGCCCTCTTAACGTAATAGAGCTCGATAACCTAGGATCGTAAAACCGACATCCTTTTGAGCCTAGAACGCCATATAAACTATTCATTATTATTTTGATTGCTTGAGAGAGCATTTGGTCTTGGTTGTCTTTGGCAAGCTGCCTTTGAGACGCTAAGCTTTTAACGAGTAGAGGGAGATGGTGTTTGTCTCGCGAGAATACGGCTTCATTAAATCCCTGCACACTATGTTCAGGATTTTGCAGACCTTCTATTAGTCCGAGAGGATCAATGTAAAAAGTTTGCATAATACTGGGGTATAGGCTTTTAAAGTCTAAAACAATGACATTTTTATAAAGGCCAGGAATAGACTCCATTACATAACCACCAGGGCTTTCAAATGTAAGCCCATGATCGCCCATATTTGGGGCAACATAGCCACTGCGATGCAGTAATGGTAAATACATATTAATAAAAGCAGCAACAGAGCCGCCCTTTTTTTCAAGCTCTAATCCCGTAAGCTTTGTTCTTACAATAGAAAAATCGAGTAGCTTTAACTTATCAAAAATTTTATTTACCAAAATACAATCTTGTCGATTATATTTTGCTAAAGAAAGTTTATCTTCATTAAATTGCCTAATAATTTCCTGCAGACTATTACCCGAATTGATTAATTTAGACTCGCCCAACACTTGATTTGAAACATTAGCTAAAGAAAAGCTCTCAAAGCTATATGTGCCATTTTTTAAAGTGTCTATTCCATCAACCACACATCGGCCAGGGATCGATACCCGAGTCAAGTGTCCTTTGCGAACATATAAAGGTTGATCTCCTCTACCCAGTAATAACTTAATCCCGAGTGCTTCAGCTCTTTCATGAATAACAGCAAAGTCGAACTCAATTACATTCCAGCCAATTATTACATCAGGATCGCTAAACTTAATAAAATGCTCTAATCCCTTTAACAGCTCGGCCTCATCTACACACCAAATAATATCAAACTCTAGGTTGGTAGCCTCTCTTTCTGGCTCGCCAATCATTAAAACACAGTCTAAATTACAGCCCACGAGTCCAACAGAAAACAAAACGCCACTTTCGTTACATTCAATATCTAACGAGAGCTTATTAAGGGTTGGAGAATATTCTTCATTCGCTTTTAATTTAGCGTCAGTTATTAATGTATAGCCGTCTTGTTTAAAAACATTACCCGTTATCCACGCTCCACCTTTTATAAAGCGTTCCATTAAATAACGCTCTATTGGTCGAATATCTTCTTCAAATACTACAACTCCACGTTGCTTTAAAGCTTTAGCAGCAGAATAAAAGTGTTTAAGTGATTTGAAGTAACAGGCAGACATATCTTCTTGCTGGAAGTTTTTTAGCTCAAGACTTTTAATACTAAAGTTAAGTGATTCAGCTACTAATATCTCATTCGCTATTTCAGCATCTTTGCTTTTGATAAAAAACAGGGCACTCTCATTAGCCGATACCGTTTTTATAGGCCCTCTATCACTACAAAACCACGCTTCGTAGCATATGCCGTTTGCAGTATCATAAGCATGAGAAGAAACAATAAAACCGGCTGTTAAGTACACTATTACTAAACCTTATACATATATATGTAAGTTTTTACTTAATTCAAAATGCTTTAAAGCTATAAACTCAACCTAAATAAACACTCAGACACTTTATTTTGCTAAATTAATTTCATCACTTCTTGTAGTTACACTCTTATAACTCTAAAATCCATAGCACTGTAATTATATACATACTTTAGGTAAATCATCCCATGCTTTCTGACTCACTAAAAAAAACAATTAGGCAAGTACACCAGCATGTGGCTAGCAACCTAAACGATTATCGCCCTCGTAGCAGTCAAAATTACCTTGTAGCCGAAATAGCAAAAACGCTTGCTGGCGAATACCATAAAAAGCAGCGCATTTGCGTAATTGAAGCAGGCACCGGTACAGGTAAGTCTCTTGCCTATTGTTTAGGCGCATTACCGCTTGCCTTAGCGCAAAAAAAGAAGCTAGTTATTTCTACCGCAACGGTTGCACTGCAAGAACAATTAATAGCAAAAGAACTCCCATTTTTTAAAAAGCATTCAGGCCTCGACTTTAAATTTGATTTAGTAAAAGGTCGCCATCGTTATATTTGTGCCCACAAATTACATAATGCTGTAAACGGCGATAGCCAAACACAAATGGACTTTATGCCAACGCTTACTTCACCATTGAGCGCAATGGAAACCAAGTGTTTGAATGAGCTATATAACGCCTATGTGAATAAAAAATGGCAAGGCGATAGAGACAGTTGGGCCGATACTGTACCCGATAGAGTGTGGAACTTAATAGCGTGCGATAAACATTCATGCCAACGCCAAATGAAGGCCCATCAAACGTGTCCGTTTCAGCTTGCTCGTAATCAATTAATGCAAATGGATGTACTGGTAATTAATCACTCTTTATTACTTGCCGATTTAGACCTAGGCGGTGGTAAAATTTTACCAGAGCCCGACAACACCATTTACGTTATTGATGAAGCGCATCATTTAGCACATATAACACGCGATTTTTCATCGGCCGCAGCAACAATCAAAGGCACGATAGAATGGCTTGATAAGCTCACCAAGTTTAGCGGGAAAATGGCGAAGGTTTTAGTGGGGCAAAGAGCTATTGGGCAAAACTTTAAACTTTGCGACAGCATTAATGACGCGAATAAAGATTTAAAAGTAGTTCGCGATATTCTTGATAATGCCGACTTTGAATACTCAAAAGACGATACTTATCGCTTTGAACACGGTGAAATTCCAGAGTCACTGCACAGTAAAGCAAAAGACATAAGCGAAGCCACGCAAGATGCGCTGCGCTGTTTAAACAAAATGCACGACACCCTTACCCAAGATGTAAGTGATGGCGACATAAAACCTTACGTTGCCGACCCAATACTAGGCGAAAGCGGTCAATACATAAACCGGTTAGAGCAACTAAACAAACTATGGTTTAGTTACGCAAAAAAAGGCGAAGGTGCTCCTCATGCACGGTGGATAAAACGCCTTGAATACAAAAGCCATCACGACCACTTATTAAGCGACTGCCCTATCGAGGTCGGTTATTACTTAAAAGATAAATTGTGGCGAGAATGCGCGGGCGCTGTTTTGTGCTCTGCTACATTAAGTGCACTGGGCTCGTTCGATCACTTTGCTTACGAAACAGGACTTGCTAAAGAAGAAGGCGTTAAATTTATTAAAGTACCTTCTCCTTTTGATTACCCAAAACAAGCCACTTTACGTATTCCGGTATCTAAAGTAGAACCAACCGATAAAGACTTTAGTGATCACCTAGCTAAAACATTACCAGAGTACCTAAATGATAAAAAAGCGAACCTTGTACTATTCGCTTCTTATTGGCAAATGGACCACGTAACAAAGTTTCTTAGAACAAAAGGTTTTAACTTATTAGTACAAGGTGAAATGTCGCGAGAAGCGTTGCTTAAATTACACACCAAAAATGTAGACGAAGGCAAAGGCAGTATTTTATTTGGAACACAAAGCCTTTCGGAAGGCCTTGATTTACCTGGTAAATATTTAGAGAACTTAATAATTACTAAAATTCCGTTTGCTGTACCTACTTCGCCGATAGAAGAAGCGCAAGCAGAATTTGTACAAAGCAAAGGCGGTAACCCGTTTTTAACGATTACCGTACCAGACGCCGCAAAGAAATTGGTACAAAGCTGTGGTAGACTGCTGCGAAAAGAGAGTGATGAAGGCTGTATTACTATTCTCGATAGACGCTTAGTTACTAAGCGATACGGTAAAGCCATGCTCGACACCCTACCACCTTTTAAAAGACAAATAGATTATTAATGTTTGAACTCGCACTCGATCCAACAACCTGGGCTGTTTTATGTGCTGTTGCACTTGCCGCAGGTTTTATAGACGCTATCGCCGGTGGCGGTGGTATGTTAACTGTGCCCGCTTTATTAACTGCAGGCTTACCTCCACATTTAACATTAGGCACCAATAAACTAGCAGCAAGTTTTGGCTCCTTAACAGCAAGCTATACCTATTATAAAAAGAACTTATTTAGTCCTAAGTTTTGGGCTGCCTCCGTAATTGCTACTGCAATAGGTGCATTGATAGGTACTGTTATTGTTGATCATTTAAGTATCGACTTTTTAAACAAACTACTCCCAATTATTATTATTTTAGTTGCCGCCTATAGCTTATTTGGTAATTTAAGCACCACAGAAGGCGATGAACTGCCTAAACTCAACAAAGCGATGAAAATAAAACAATGGCTACAGGGTTTAGCATTAGGCTTTTTTGATGGTTTAGCAGGCCCAGGTACAGGTACTTTTTGGACTGCTTCTAATGGCATGCTTTATAAAATGAACTTGCTACTCAATTGTGGTTTAGCGCGTTCAATGAACTTTGTTTCTAATTTTATATCGCTCATCACCTTTGTAGCACTCGGACATGTAAACTTTTTACTTGGCATAACAATGGGCTTTTTTATTATGCTAGGCGCATGGTTTGGAGCACATTCAGCAATACGTTTTGGTAGTAAATTTATTCGCCCTGTATTTAATACTATGGTTATACTTTTAGCATTAAAACTAATTTACGAGGCTTACTTTTAATATGCATTCAATGGCTTTAGATAAACTACGTCAACAAGTTGCAACGCTAAAACAACAAGCTGAGCAATTTGATAAAGCTAAACTTTTTTCTAAAAATCGTTACATGCAAGCGCAACCTAGCTTGTTTGACCGCGCAGTTTTTAGTACAAAAAGCATGAATCTAGTCGATTACGTAATAGAAATAGAAGACGAAGTGTCACGATTACCGCCAAGTGAGCATCGCCATGCTTATACCTACGCACTTGAACGCATTGGCGCACAAGTACAAGCCGTGTTTAATGTTATTAAATCAACGCCTATTTGGGTTAAAGAAAACAAAAGCCATTATAAACCTCGCCCTAAGCAAACTGTTTATAAGCATGCTGTACAAAAAATAATGCAATCATCGCACGAACTTTACGACGAATTAAAACAAAACCATGAGTTTGAACGTCGGTTAGTGCTCATGATTGAAGAGCGAAAAATGCAAATGGATAAAGCCTCGCCTGCTAAAGCACAAAAGCTTAACCTTGAAATATTAAGCACACATGCTCGATTGGGTCGCTGCAGAAAAGCAATTTCTGCCACTGAGGACAAAATACAACAAGTAGAAAAACAACAACTGCGTTAAGGCGCACTTTACTATGCAGCTTTATTATCATCCATTGTATTCAGACCTTATCCTTGCAGAACGTCATCGATTCCCTATTCAAAAGTATAAGTTACTTAAAACCGAAATAGAAAATCTAGGTGTTTCGGCGATTCACTTTCAAGAGCCTAAAAAAGTAACCGTATCTCAACTTGCGCTATGTCATAGCCAACGTTATATAGATGACTTTTTAAATGGAACACTAAGCGATAAAGCAATTAAAAAGATGGGATTTCCCTATTCGCAACAACTTGTAGAGCGTATTCTTTTATCTATTGGCGCGAGTATTCAAGCTGCTGAAGCGGCATTTAGTCACGATCTAACCTTCAACTTGAGCGGTGGTTATCATCATGCCTATAGCGATTTTGGCAGTGGCTTTTGTATTTTTAATGATTTAGCTATTGCAGCAGCACATTTAATAAATACAGAGCAAGCCGACACTGTTTTAATTTTTGATTGCGACGTACACCAAGGCGATGGCACAGCACAAATCACTCAAAACCATAACCAAATTATTACCTGCTCAATTCATTGTGAACAAAATTTTCCTCTTAATAAACAAGAGTCCACTTACGATTTTGCATTGCCCGCTAAAACAGCCGACGATGAGTACCTTGCTACATTAGAGCAAGCACTCGATTTTTGCGTGCGCATACATAACCCTGATATTATTTTGTATAATGCAGGCGCTGATATTTACACTAAAGACGAGTTAGGCTTGTTTAATATATCGCTCAATGGCGTATATGAGCGCGACTTGTTTGTTCTCAACTTCTGTAAGCAACATCAAATCCCACTAATGTGCGCTTTAGGTGGCGGTTATCAGCGTAATTTGAGTTCACTAATTAATGTTCATAAACAACTATTTAAAGCCGCTATCGATTTATAGTAAGCCTTAGTATAGACTCAGTTAAACGGATTATTTTAAAGCGGTGGGAATATGCGATTACACGAAGACATACACAACTATTACGAAAAGATTGTAGTTGAAGAAATCATCAAACTTAAACTTGATGAAAAATATGATGAAGATGTAATGGCTGACTTTTGTTGTACGGTACTAAATCAGCTCCCGCCACGATATATTCGCTACGATGTAGATATGGCGTTTTATTTACCGCAATCAGAACGCATACATATGGAACAACGTGTGCAAACAGCAATAAATGTCGCCATTAGCCAAATATCAAAAAAGAAAGAATTAAATGACAAGCCCACTTGATCAAGCCCCTACACATATTAAACTTGCAGTAGATTTAATTATGATACTAGAGCAGCACGATGTTGCTCCAGAAGAGGTCTTAAAAGCACTCGATATTGTAAAAAGCGACTTTGAAAAAAAGCTAGAAAAGCCATAACTCTATTCTATTATTTGTATGTCGTGCTCGGTAACGCTACCTTCGTGCTTAGTGCAATCAATTTTAACTTCACCAAATGTACGTCTAGGCGAAGTTGAACGACGACAGGTCATATTTTGTGCTTTAACGCCAAATTTCGTTATATACAACGCAACTGTTTCGTCTATTTGTTGTTTTTGCTGCGTAGTCGCTGCACTGTAAAATACATCGTATTGCGCAGACCAATTTTCAACCCCCGCTTCTCTTGCAACACCTAGCCAGCCCATCCCTAGTTTAGTAGATTGCTCCAAG
Organism: Pseudoalteromonas sp. SWXJZ10B; assembly: GCF_015864475.1. Taxonomy (NCBI): domain Bacteria; kingdom Pseudomonadati; phylum Pseudomonadota; class Gammaproteobacteria; order Alteromonadales; family Pseudoalteromonadaceae; genus Pseudoalteromonas; species Pseudoalteromonas sp. SWXJZ10B. Next base: position 39,289 of record NZ_JADYXD010000023.1, on the reverse strand, counting down.
TATTGGCCTTTCAAAAACATAAACGCCAACGTGTATTGTGCGCTTTTATAGCCTAGCCCAACAGGCTCTTTTAAATAATTGAAAGCGGCCTCAAACTGTCCTTTTCGATACGCTTTAATACCATTGTATTCATTCTTTTTCATGGTGGTATCACTGTAAAGGTTGATTGAGCTTGAATTACATCCACCCAAAAAAGTGATAAATACCGTAGAAACTACTGAGAACGTTTTCATTCTTATCCTTAATTTATTATTTTTATATGCCAGTTCCGAATATGGCTTACTCTTTTTATAAACCCTGTTATTCTAAAAACCAATCAGCATAATTAAAATACTATCATGACCTTAGCAAGCTTACTGCGATTATTTTTTCTGGCCGCTATTTGGGGCGCTTCTTTTTTATTTATACGAATGGCAGCAAACAGCTTGGGGCCTGCGGTATTAATTGAGCTTAGAGTAGGCTTTGCTGCAGTTACTTTATTTATTGTTGCTTTGTATTTAAAACGCCGCTTAGCGTTTGTCCAACATAAAAAACACTTTTTTATTATAGGCGCGTTTAACTCTGCTCTTCCGTTTTTATTTTTTGCTTACGCAGCCCAAACTATTAGCGCATCCACACTCTCAATTTTAAATTCTACAACACCAATATGGGGTGTTGTCGTTGGAATTTTATGGACGAAAACAAAGCCCAATAAAAGTATGGTGCTTGGTTTACTACTTGGCTTAATAGGCGTTGCAATACTCGTTGGGCAAAATCATTTTGTATTAAATAGCCAATCAATCATAGCCATAATAGCGGCATTAAGCGCTTCACTTTGCTATGCCATTGCATCGCATTACACTAAAAATGCGCCTAAACTGGCCCCATTCGATAACGCCCATGGCTCAATGTGGGCTTCGAGCTTTATGGTATTACCGCTTATCTTATTTATGCCAATACGAGAAATACCAAGCACCAACATTATGCTAGGTGTATTAGTACTGGGCGTAGTATGTACCGCCCTTGCTTATATTTTATTTTTTAAATTAATCGACGATATTGGCCCAACCTCAGCACTCACGACTACATTTTTAATTCCATTATTTGGCATATTTTGGGGGCATTTATTTTTAGATGAGCAAATAGGGCCAAATACATTACTAGGCGCACTATTTGTAATTGTAGGCACAATGCTAGTTACTGGTTTTTTACCACGAAAAAAACACTTAGCTAAAACAAGCTAAGTGCTTTTAATTTATACTACCTCTTACGTTAAGATTTACTGCTTATTCACTAATTTGGGATTGCTGAATAAGTAATAACAGCTCGGCAGTAGCCGTTGCATCGGCAAGGGCGCGGTGATGGCTGGTTAAATTTAAATTAAAGTGCGATGAAAGATTGCCCAGCGAATACGACTTTAAGCCTTTAAACGCTTTGCGCGATTCAACCACGGTGCACATTTTTGGCATTTTAAAAAAGTGCCCTGCCATCTCGCATTCTTTTTTAATAAAGCCGTAGTCAAAATTAACGTTATGGGCTACAAAAATACTGCCTGCTAGTTTATCAATTAGTGGCTTTACAACCTCTGCAAATACGGGCGCGTTATAAACCATGCTGTCGCTAATACCAGTTAGTGACGTTATAAATCCAGGTATGTGCCGCTGTGGATTTACAAGTGTCGTCCAGGTGTCTATTACTTTGCCGTGCTGTACTTTTACAAGGCCAATTTCGGTAATGCGGTTACCGCCTTTTAAGCCGCCCGTGGTTTCTATATCGACCACACTGTAAATACGGTTTGGATCTACAAACCATTTAACAGCGGCAATGTGTACCTCAAAGCCCACATTTTTTAAGTTATCAATGGTGGTTAATTGGTTGCGCCTAAGTTTGTCGCCCGGTGCTTTTACTTCTTCAAAATGTACTTTGCCATTATTGATAACCATTAAGTCGGGGTAGCCGTCTTTTAGTTGTAAATAATGCTTACTCATATTGGTTAAATGAGTAATTAATGCCTCATGCGGGCTATTTAAAATGAGTGCTTCTAACGGTTGTAGTAGCTCTTGGTGCCATCTAAATAAACCATTAGGTTGCTCAAAGTATTGCGCTGCATTTTTGCATACTAAATTAAGTAATGCTTGCGACGTTTGGCACTGCGCTAAGCGCTCATCTATTTGTGTTTGCTGCGCTTCATAAAAATTACCAAGCCTTAATACTTGCGGATAAATATCAAACTCATTACATGGCGGGTAAGGCGACTCTACAAATAACTCGTGCCAAAATACTAAACCAAACAAACTTTGCCAAAGCGTGTTTTCGGTATTAAATACTGCCATACCTTGGCGAGTATAATAATCGTTTACGCCCTGCTCTACTTCACCTCGGTACAGTTCATCTATTTCTAGCACGCACTGGGTATCGCTAAGCATGGCACTTAAACGCGAACGTGTTTTTTTATTAAACTTACGCATTAAAAAATCGTCAGCAAAATACAGTAAATCATCCGTAAGCGGATTTTCAATAATGGCTTCTAACCGTGCTTTTACCCATTCTTTATTGCCAAGCCTGTATTGCTCTCTTATTTGAATTTCTTGTGCTTCGCTATCATCCACGCACCCTTCAAGTAAGCTAAAAGCAAGTTCGCTATCAACACCTTTTAATTGCCGATAAAGCCTTACTAATAATTTGTTTTTTAACGCAACAGCAATGGCACCGTGCGCGGCTTGCACTAAAACCTGCGACCCTAAAGCAACGTAATCGCTCTCATCGGTTATATTTTTGAATACTAACCGATAACGGTTTAGTAAATAGTTTGATTGCGCTTCATTAAGTGTTTCAAAGCGCGACAAACTCTCGCTGTGGCCTTCGCGCGTAGCGGTTAAGCCTAAGTCTCGCATTACAAAACGATTTTGATGATTCACATCACCACCGCTTAGTTTGCCTGCAAATAAAAACTCAAAATACTCGTAATAATCACTGCGGTTATTAATTACATATTGGCTATAAAGCGGCGCAAGCTCGTGTGGGCAGGCTTTAAAAAACTCACGGGCAATATCCACCAGCGCGCCTTTAGCGGCACTCTTTTTAAAGCTTATTTGATCTGGGTAATTACTTAGCAACTCCAGCAAAGCAGGTTTGGTTAAGTGAGCCAAAAGCTGCGAGTAATGCTGCTCGTTTGGCTCAAATAAAATACCGGCTTTTTTTAGCGTATAAATAGCCTGATGCGGCGAGGTTATTTCTTCATAATTAAGCGATTGCGCTTGCACCAAATAAGGCTTACGCGAATACACACGCGCCAACATGCACTGGCTTTGCTCATCTAGCTGGTTAATTTTACTAATAAATTCACTATGTTTAGGCTCAAGTAAATGCATGCATTTACTTGTTACAAACTCAATAAGCTCTCTAAAATGCGCTAAATAGTATTTTGCTGGTAATTCTTTTTTCATAATATCGCCACAACTGTATATAAAAACAGTATCTAGTATTTGCGCTTATTATTCAATCTTAAACTTGTAATCAGTAATGCTTATAGTTGCCATATAAAAATAATGCAGAGTCAATAAGCACTAAATGTAAAAAGCGACACATTACAAACCACACTACACAAACAGACCATTGTCATACATTGCAAAGGCGGCACTGGCCGTACAAAGTTGGTAGCTGCACTTATTTTAAATTCTGCAGGTTACACAAAAGAAGAAGTATACAACCGAGTACAAAGCATTCGACCTAAAGCACTGGCTATAGAATTGTAAAAAGAGAACTTTGAGGTGTAAGGCAGAGACTGGGGAGGATTTAGCACTATAAATAGTGCTAAAAATATTTTTATACTAGTTATGGATTAGCGGTTGATGGTTTTAACTCTTGTTAGCTACCTTTACATTACGTTTGCTCGATAGATTTACTTAGTATTACACCGTCAACAATCATGAACCACTTGCCTTCTTCTTGGTATGGCGCTTTAGTAACGTCAAAAGTAGTTGTAAAAAATGCGAGTCCTACAATGAAGTCATCCCCAAAAAATTCTTTTAAAGGTGCATTAATCGAAGTTGAGCCACCGCTTTTTAAACGTTTATAAGAAACGGTACCGTCGGCAAGAATCAATAAATACATCTCTTTACTTTGCCATTCACCTACATATGATAATTTATTTTCAGGTAATGGTTTACTACACCCGAGCAAAGTAAAAACACTAAAAAATATTACTATTAAACTCTTCATATTCCCTCACGATTACTCATAGGCCAAGAGGCTGCTAACGCTGAATTATGTCGAGCGGCCTACTCTTGTCGGTATCCGCTCTAACTCCATTGTTATGAGCTTTAATCAAACATTGAAGTTTATTTAGATTGAAAATAGCAAATCACCTTTAATATTAGTGAAAATTAGATAGCTAATGATGAACAATATCACTCCAAAAATGAAAAGTAATAGCGCAACAAGGTCACACTCGAATACATTCATATAAACGTCCTTCTCTAAATGGCGATATAATTACTGTAACCACTTGTTATTTTAACCGAAGTGACCTAAGACATCATGTACGCTCAAAATATCCATTAGGGTTAACACAGTAATGCGGATCTACGAACCAGCCATTCAACGCTCATAGCAATAGTCTAAGATTTCGTTGATTCCAACCTCTTCACGGGCCAGCTTCACCTCCAATTCGTTAAGGTATGCGACATTGGGCAATTCATCAGTTCCCGATATTTTAACCGAGAAATCAGCTTTGTAACTTTTACCAACCCTCGAGAGCTCACTGCTGAGTTGGTTCAAAATATCATCTATCAACAAGAGTTGGTTTCGTCGAAAGCGGATAAGTCGGTGACAATCGAAGAAGTCCGATCGCTTTATCGAGTCATATTTTCTGCCGTTCCAGCCGGTTCTTCGCGTAGCACGATACAAAGCATGTTCTTGCGTATCTTTCCACACACTAAAATCGAAATGGTTGGTCGGATTAGGAGTGTCGTGTGTAGCCTGAGAGTGGAAGTTCGTTTCCCCAAATTGGTGTTTGTCAAGGACAGTTAAGGTCCTGTTCTGTGCGGATAACATGCGTTTTATTAGTATGGGCATGTCGAAGCGCATTACTTTGGCTGCATCCAAGATCCGTATTTCTCTCGAAAATACCTCGCCATCTCGATCCCAGTGCCTTTCCCGTCGCTTAGGCACCCACTGAATAAGAGTACCAAAAAGACTCAGAACGCCGTATGAGTGGAATGAAGCCAAGTGAATTTTTTCCTGCTCTGTATCTTCGTGAATAAAAAAGTACGAACTTCCGCACCAAATTAGCGACTGAGCTATTTCCTCCACCAGCCCACGTATTGATTCGTCAATAGTATGTGAACCGTATCTTGTATTAACGTTACCAAGTAGCTTTTGCATGAGGTCGTCGTCATTTGACTCAATTTCGAATAAATTACTACTTCCACGGCTCATTGAATTAAACAATCTCGCAAAATCTTCATCGAACATCCGGCGATTGAAGCCAGGCCTCTCTTGTTCGCCTTTAACCAATAGTCTATCAAAAAAACCAAGATGCGCATCATGATGTTGATATAGGTGCAAGGGTTCGGATCTAAAAATCTTCATGCTGAACCTCTTCTCCTTCCTCACACAACCGGCGAGCAAGATTAGTGATGTGGTAATCAATCTCGAAGTCTATTAAACCGAGTTGCGGTACGACCTGTTTTGCAAAAAACAGGTGAGACGCATCGGAATGCGAGCTCAGGAATTCCCTCACGATTTTGTTTGGGTGTGACACTCCTCGCGTCATTCTCATCTGGTCCCCAAAACCATCTTGTCTCGCGCGATGTTCAAACGACATTTTCCAGTTAATCCGGATTAGACCACGCGGCGAGGCACTCAAGCTAAAGCTGTGCGGGTTTGAAAGGAGTACCATTCTTTTGAAGTACTGCTGCTTGTCAGTAGCGTGCTCAATCCAGGCATCGAACTTCGCTATCGCCCCTGCAGACAACTTTTCATTACCAAAGTATTCCCCATAAAGAATGGCAAAACCTAAGACTGAAGCCAAGTCATTGATCACCGTTGAAATGAGATGTAGCCTGAACTCATTGTTTACATCCAGTAATGGATCTGCAAACCTTGAATCCGCCGCAAGAAACGCCATCGACATGAACATAGGGAGAACCTTGTCCAACTTACTTTCAGCGTTTTTTTCCAGTGCACTAATACACGCTTCGGCCAGCTCGAAGTAGATCTGTCCAAAATGATCCGGTAGTTCATCGTTGTGTTTTGATTCGAATATGTGTCCGACCATGGTTCCACTGCCGAGGCGTGTAATTGCGTCATCTCGGGCTGAAGCAAGTTGATCGTTCATCTCGACGGTCTTTATTTCAGGTAATTTGTATTGCTCTTCGGTGTAATGCACATGTTTATGATACCGACCGACGAGTTGGCCAATATCATCGATCCAACGTGGTAGTTTCCAATGGCTATGTAAGCTTGTGAGAACCACTTGTGTTGCGGACTTGGTCATTTTCAACTCTGATAATGACTCCACAAAATCTGGGAGCAAGTTTTGATAGAAGTCGCATACGGCAGGAAGGACATTTTCATAGTGTAGCAACAGCTTTTGAATAGCCAGCTGTTGGACGTATTTGGGCTTGGATAGGCGCTGCCCCTCTATCATTTTTTCAAATTCAATGCGTTCGACGATGAAGGCTAGCTCTACTTGTAAAAAAGCAGGTAGGCGACTCAGTGACTTCTTGGACCACTCGTCCGTCTCAAAAAAATTTTCCAGTTCTTTTTCAAATGTAAGCATTCCGCGTAGTGTTTCTAAACAAAGGTTACTACCTAGCGCAGCCCATGTGTCAGCTATGCTAATCTTTAGCTTCATTGATTTATCATCCGCTACGTGATCCAGTGACTCGAAAGCCTGCTCTATGATTTCTTTGAATCTTTTGAGCTCTTGCATGCCAATATCGAACTGGAACTGTGTTACATAAGATGAAATACGAGTCGAGAAGCGACCGATGAGTTTTAATGCAAGCTCTAAGTCACCGACTTTAAATGCTAGCTCAATATGGTGAGACAATTTATCAACGAGGTCGTTTTCGAGCCATTGATGGTCAGTCTTTTCTTCAATCAGCGGTTGCTGGCTGCTAGTTTGTAGCGCCATTGAAGTGGCTGTGTCCCCCGCCAGAAACCACTGTTTGTGCATGCTCAGCCTAGGAAACCAATAGCTTTCTTGATCTATTTTGTGCTTTCGTTGAAGGTAGTGCAAAAGCAAAGCCATATAACCGTCGGTTAACGCTGGCAGTTTATCTTTCAAACCTTCCTTGCTTGCTTTTAGACGTTCATCAATGTAAGAAAGTTGTTCAAGAGCCAGACGCGCCGCCTTTGAATGATGGTTGGCCAATGAATTTGAATTTTTGTGGTTTGCCGCACCTTCGATATGGCGCGCAATTTTGGGAAGTATTTCGCTACCAACTAGAATATTTAGGTCAAAGAAATTAAATAGCCTCTGGCCCAAAGGAAACAAAGCAAAAGCGCTCAACAGAGTCAAGATTGTACCTCCGGCATAAACTAAAAGACCGGGTTCTAATCCAAACAAAGGCAAGGTAGTTGCAGCTAAACAGAACATCGCTGAAAACACCAAAACTCGAGAATACACGCTCCCCACCTGCTCGTTGGTGAGCATTTGGATAATATCTTGGCGAAGTCTGGTGTAACCGGCGCTCAGTATAATGCCGATTGTAGCAAAGTAGATCGAGAATATTGCAGTGAGTAGCTGGGCGTACAGTCTGAGCTGCTCGATATTAAACTTCTTGTCGTCTGCACTAAGTGTTGGGAACCAAGATAGATTGTTATTAATGTAACCTTCAACGACAATTAGGATTGCCAAACTCAAAATGATCCAAAACAAACTTTTCACACCGCTCCATGTGAAAGAACCTAAAATGCGAGTGTTTGACTTTGCTTTTAAGACTGAGGCGTTTCTCTTGTACGCGCTTCGCTCGAAGACAAAACCAATTTTTCCTAACCTTGTTCGAAACTTCCAAAACCAGCTCTTGGAGCTCAACCAGATTTTCAACAAATCAATCAAAAAGTTCTCCCTCTCAATACTTATTCCAATTGCGAGGTTATATAACCTCTATTTTCCTGCTATTAGTTACAAAGGCTTCAATCGCTTGAAAGCCATTTTGCTTCAAACTTTCTAGAAAGACTGCACTCCTTCTGAATGACCTAACATCTTGCATAAGCGGTTTAGCAGAGCTCTTCTGACAAATCCGTCTTAATGCATTTTTTATATTTACCCTTTGACTCTAAAACTGTAAAAAACCTTTAATTTCAATTCTTTATATAGCTCCTATATAATCAGTCATTTTAATTCTCGGAATAAACAAACCATCTTAGGACACAAAAGAACTATTTAACCTTATAAAAAGGCCGAGTTCATTAAGTTGCACATTTTCTGATTTAAGGTTTGCAATTGAGATCGGCAATTCCCACATATCAATTTTGTGGAAACAATTATCGCATTAGCTTCTAATGCAATATCGTTGAAATTAAAAGATTCATTATCAATCTGCTTTGAACACGCAAAAATAGAATTGATACTGCAACTAATACCAACGATTTCATCGAGTTTTCCGGTGCACCTAACAACTTAGTCTAGGATATTTGTCGTTTCATAAATCGACAGATGTCCCTATTTTACAATACATTTACCTTAACCATCAAATAACCACATGTAAACAATTACTTAACCTCAGATCTGTTTACGTAATTACAAAAATACACCAAAATAATAAAGAACAGTAATATTGGTAAACAGGCATTGACCATAAAATGCATATTATTTATCAAAATTCAGTCTGTGTTATTTAAAAAAGGCGCTACTTAATTTCAAAGTACTTAAACTAACGCCGTTAAGCTAGTACCTTTAAGCTAGTACCTTTAAGCTAGTACCTTTAAGCTAGTACCTTCAAATTAAGGCCCTTAAATTAAAACCTTTAGAAAGGCTCAATTTATACCCGCCAAACCCTTTATACCCGCAAAAACATATTCAGCCATAGCGCTTTACGATATTATGCTCCTTTATATTTAATTTATATTTCAGGGCATATAATGACAACGCACACATCGCCTACTCACTCAGCCAACACAGCTGAAAGCACCTCTCTTTTTTACGTAATATTTATATCGGCCGTGGCTGCTATTGGTGGCTTTTTATTTGGTTTTGACTCGGGTGTTATTAACGGCACGGTGTCGGCACTCGGTAATGCGTTTAATTCTAGCAGTGTGGCTACGGGGTTTAATGTAGCGTCTGTATTACTTGGTTGTGCCTTAGGTGCACTTGCTGCGGGGCCGCTGGCTGATAAGTTTGGCCGCCGTGCAATTATGATCATCACTGCGATTATTTTTGCCATTAGTGCGTTTGGTTCAGGCATTAGCGAAAGCTCTGCGGAGTTTATTTTTTACCGCTTATTTGGTGGTTTAGGGATTGGTGCTGCATCGGTATTAGCGCCAGCTTACATTGCTGAGGTTGCACCACCCGCACTACGTGGTCGTTTAGCAACCTTGCAACAACTCGCTATAGTATTGGGCTTATTTGCTGCGTTTTTAAGTAACTATTTAATTGCTGATGCAGCAGGCAGCGCGCAAAACATTTTAATGCTTGATATAGCCGCTTGGCGCTGGATGTTTTGGGCTGAGCTTGTACCTGCTGTACTGTTTTTAGTCGGTGTGTTGTTTATTCCGGAGTCGCCTCGTTATTTAGTGGCGCAAGGTAAAGTAAACGCTGCAAAAGCGGTATTTAGCAAAATTTCAAACGACAATGCAGATAAGCAAATAAGCGATGTTAAACGCTCCTTGCATAGCGATACAAAACCAAGTATTCGCGATTTATTTATTGATGGCAGTAAAAAAGTACACCCAATTGTTTGGGTAGGTGTGGCGCTGAGTGTATTTCAGCAATTTGTAGGTATTAACGTGGTGTTTTATTACGGCTCTGAGCTTTGGCAAGCCGCTGGGTTTGATGAGTCACAATCGTTATTTATAAATGTATTAGCGGGCACTACTAATATTGTATCGACCTTTATTGCCATTGCGTTAGTTGACAAAGTTGGCCGTAAACCACTGCTGCTTGTAGGCAGTATTGGTATGTTTATTAGCTTAAGCGCGCTTACTTATATATTTGGCAGCGCAGGCCTTGATGAAGCAGGCAAACTTGCGCTTAGCGATAACATGGGTACGTTTGCACTTATTATGGCAAATTTATTTGTGGTATTTTTTGGTTTAAGTTGGGGCCCTATTTTATGGGTATTATTAGGCGAAATGTTTAATAACCGTATTCGTGGTGCAGCGCTTGCTGTTGCTGCCAGTGCGCAGTGGATTGCTAACTTTGCAATCACCATGACCTTCCCTATTATGCTTGCCAATATAGGCCTTGCCGGTGCATACGGCTTTTATGCGTTATCAGCACTTATAAGCATCTTTTTTGTTGTTAAATACATTAAAGAAACGCGCGGTAAAACGCTCGAATCTATGTGATTTTTTAAAAGCGGTGATATTAGTCGCCGCTTTGCCTTTTTATAAAGCAGCGTTATCTAGGGTCTTATATGGACTCCCTGTATAAATAACCTAAAAGTTAAATAGCAATCTTTGCTCATTTATTTTAACTTTATAGCCATTGCTCTATTACCTTTTATTATAACTAATCTATTTAAATTCCTTTTTAGAATATCAATAATTAGCTATTGTCCGCCCATTCCAACTTTATGTGTCTACTAAAATGAAAAAACAGTTAATATCAGGCTTAGCTTTAACGTGTGCGTTAGGTTCGTTCAGTGCATTTGCTACTAATGGGTATTTTACACACGGCTACGGCATGACCCACAAAGGCATGGCTGGCGCAGGTGTAGCGCTGTCAGAAGAGTTAATGTCTGGCGCTAATAATCCTGCTACTTTTTTGCCAAACGGAACACAGCTATCTCTGGGCTTAGAGCTTTTTTCACCTGAGCGAAAATACACTGCATCGAAAGTAGATACTTTTTACCCTGACGCTTTTTATCTTGAAGCAAAAACACAAAAAAGCGATAACTCCGTATTCGCAATTCCAGAATTTGCTATTGGCCACCAATTAAATGAAAAAGTAAATATTGGCTTATTAGTGTATGGCAATGGCGGTATGAATTCTGAGTACGGCGCAGAGTCCGCTCCTGAAGGAACCTTTTATGGTGGTACGGCAGGCGTTGATTTAAAGCAGCTCTTTATTAGCCCAACAGTAAGCTATAAGTTGAATGAACAAACACGCCTTGGTGTATCCCCTATTTACGTGGTGCAGCAGTTTGAAGCACAAGGGCTTGAAAACTTTGCTCCTTTTTCGCAATCACCAGAAGCGCTTACAAATAATGGCACCGATACAAGCACAGGCCTAGGCATTCAACTAGGTATTAGCCAAGATATAAATTCGTCATTAAGCTGGGGGGCAAGTTACCGCTCATCAGTGTCTATGCAAGAGTTTGATAGCTATAAAGGTTTGTTTGCAGAGCAAGGCGGATTTGATCTGCCAAGTTCGTTTCAAATTGGTGCAGCTTATAAACTTACACCTAGTAATCAGGTGGTATTTGATTGGCAAAAAATAAATTACAGCGAAGTAAAAAGTATTTCAAACCCAGTCGATAACTTGATGTCAGCGCCTTTAGGAGCTAACGCCGGCGCTGGATTTGGCTGGAACGATATGACTATTTATAAGCTTGGCTATCAGTGGCAGCGTACATCGCAACAAAAAATTCGTTTTGGGGTGTCTTACACCGAGCAACCTATTCCTTCGTCGCAAGTTATATTAAATATTTTAGCGCCGGGCGTTCAAGAGTGGCATTTTACAACGGGCTTTAGCCATTCTTTTACCAACAAGGTACAATTAAACGCTATGGCTTTTTATTCGCCAGCTAAAAAAGTAACGGGCGCTAACTACTTAGCGCCAAATCAACAACTATCAATCGAAATGAAACAAACCGGTTTAGGTGTTTCTATTGTTTGGGAAATTTAAAAAATGGTAACAGAATTCACCCCCGTATCGGCTGCAATAGGCGGTGCATTAATTGGTATAGCGTGTACGTTATTACTGGTTTTATACGGAAAAATTGCAGGCATATCGGGCATTGTTAAGTCTGTATTTGCTAAAGCAAATTCGGGCTCGCGTTGGCAGTTATACTTTATTTTAGGATTGTTGTTGGCAGGTGTAGCTGTAAGAGTATTTGCTCCTTCTTTATTAGAAGGCGAATTACAGTTGCCGCCTTGGCTTATTATTGTTGCGGGGCTTTTAGTTGGCGCTGGTACAACTTTAGCTAATGGGTGCACAAGTGGCCATGGTGTGTGCGGCATGTCGCGCTTTTCTACTCGCTCTTGGGTTGCAACATGCACATTTATGCTTGTCGCCTTCATTACAGCAAACCTTGTAGGATAAATAATGAAAGCAATTATGATGGTTGTTATAGGCTTTATATTTGGCTTAGGACTTATTATTAGCGGGATGACAAACCCCGCTAAAGTGATTAACTTTCTTACCTACGGGAACCAATGGGACGCAAGCTTAATTATAGTGATGGCTGTTGCCATGCTAATAATGATGCTTACATGGTTATGGGTTGCAAAAAAAGAGAAGCCACTTATTTCAGGCACATTTAATTTAAGTGATTTAAAAAAAGTTGATTCGCGCTTAATTATTGGCTCAGTACTTTTTGGTTTAGGATGGGGTTTAAGTGGCATATGCCCAGGCCCGGGCTTGGTTCAATTGGTATCTCTTAAAATGGAGTTTTTATTGTTTTTTGCAGCCGTGCTAGGCGGTATGTGGTTAGCCAAAAAAGTATAATATTTGCTGCCGACTAAACTCGGCAGCTACTTTACCCAAACAAAGGTACATAACTTGCTGCAATATATATAAAACTATATTGAACAGGTTTAAGTTATGCTAAATAAAGCGCTGGAATTTTCTAACAGCACACCTTGGTTAAGCGCAGCGTCCTCCCTTTTACTTATAGCTATACTACTGTTTTTAATTCGTTTTTTTGTAATGTACTGGCTAAAAAAATGGACTTCAAAAACCAAATTTATATTCGATACTTTACTAATAGAGTCAATATCTAAGCCGCTAACACTGTGCACAATTATTGTGCTACTCACCATTTTAGAGCACGACACCTTCATTATTAGTACTTCTATTTCTCAACAGATCCCTTTTAATAGCATTAATATTGTATTAGCGCTGCTTGCACTTATTATGTTTTTAGACCGCTTTATTATTGGCACTATTAATTACTATGGCGAACAATCTGCCGTGGTTTTTAATTCCAAAAGCATAATTAAAGGCGTGATACGCGTTACATTATCGTCAGTAGGATTACTGGTGTTAATGGGCACGTTAGGTATTTCTATTACGCCTATTATTGCCTCGTTAGGAATTACATCACTGGCTGTTGCCCTTGCTTTGCAACCTACCCTCGAAAACTTTTTTTCTGGCGTGCAGCTAGTAATAGATAAACCTATAAGGGTGGGTGATTTTATTGAGCTTGAATCTAAGGAGCAAGGCTTTGTTGATCATATAGGCTGGCGATCTACATGGGTTAAAATGCTACCTAATAATATGATTATTATACCTAATAGCCAATTATCTAAGTCGCGTATTATTAATTACTTTTACCCTGAAAAAGAGCTAAGCGTGCCTGTTGATATAAGCGTGCATTACGATTCAGATTTAGAATTTGTTGAGCAAGTAACACTTGAAGTGGCTCGTGAAATACTTATTTCACACGAATGGGGTGTTGATGATTACAATACCTTTGTGGTTTTTCATACCTTTGACAGATCAAGTATTAACTTTACGGTTATGCTGCGCGCAAAAGAATACTTTAATCGCTTTTGGGTTAAATCTGCTTTTATAAAAGCCCTGCATAAACGCTATAAAAAAGAAGGTATTGTAATCCCCTTCCCTATTACGGCTATTAACACGACTCAAGAAGCAGCTAAATTTAATAGTGATAAAAAGGTGCAAGGCAACACTTAAAAAAAGCGCGAGTAACTCTCGCGCTAATAAGTATTAAAACTTGTAAGTTATTTGCCCAATAATTTCACGAGGGCTGCCAGGAAAGTGGCCGTTCCGCTCACTAAACCCACTTACAGCATATTCTTTATCAAACAGATTATTAATATTTACACTCAATAACACGTTATCAAAGCGACTCGTCCAGCTCATATCAAATACGGTAAATGGTTTTACTTTTTGACCACTTGTACTAAGTTGCTCACTTACGTAATTTGCACCAAAGGCAATTGATGAATCAATCGAATCCAGTGCGTAGCGAGTCCATAAACCTGCCTGGTGGCGTGGTGCATTGGCAAAGCGCGAACCATCTCCAAATGTATTTGAAAGCGTATCACCCGTTACGCCGTCTACCACTTGCGTATCGTTGTACGCGTAGTTAGCCGTTACGGTCCAGTGCTGCGACAAATCGCCAACTAAAGTTGTTTCAAATCCTCGGCTTTCTACTTCACCTATATTTAAAAGTGCAGCAATGCCATCCCCCGCGCCAGTATCGTCAGGGTTGCTCATTACCACGTTTTCTTTATTAATTTGGTAAATTGCAAAGGTGCTCATTATTTTGCCGTCAAGCCATTGGTTTTTCATACCCAGTTCGGTTTGCTTGCCGGTTTCTGGTTCTAAATTACCTTCGCCCTCTACATCTTCTTGGTCGGCTGACGATGTAGGGTTAAAGCTCTCTGAGTAGTTAATATATACCGATGTGTTTTCTACTGGCTGATAAGTAACAGCAACGCGCGGCGTTATGTCGTTATCTGAGTAACTAAAACCAGTTTCTTGATTAAACTCTTTAAAATGGTCATAGCGCAAACCTGCAATAATTGTCCACTGCTCGCCTACGCTAATTACGTCTTGTGCATACACACCAAATCGGTCGGTATCAACGCCATCGCGGTTCATGTCGGTAAGGTTATAAGTGCTTGGGTCGGTTTCACCGTAGTTTAAATTAAAAATATTTAAATTAGCGACGCCATCGGCCTCATATCGGGCACGTAAGTAGTCATATTCGGTATCAACGGTGTGGTAATCACCACCAAATAAAAACTGATGGGTTAATTGTCCTTGTCCAAAGTTATAAACAAAGTCGGTGGTTAAGCTTGCTTCTTTATTGGCACGAAATTGCTTACGGTATTCTCGTTTGATGGTTTCGTCATCAATGTTTGCTTCGCCATCACCATTTACATCTACCCAGCTTTGCGACTCATGGTAGGCTTGGTCTCGCTCGTTATCCATGTAGCGAAACGTAGTACTTAAAGAAAAATCATCATTAAAATAATGGCTAAGTTCTGCTTGAAGCACCAAAGCTTCCATATTTTGATAATCAACCGCTTCATTAGCGTTATAACTTGGGTCAACTAAAAAGTTGCCGTTGTCATCTACCGGTACGCCCCGTAAGCGGTTACCGCCCAGGTCTTGTTTTATGTAGTCAACACTTGTGGTTAAGGTTGTTGAATCACTTAAATCAAATAACAATCCGCCTGTTAGCTCGGTATTAGCTGAGTCTGCATTGTTACGAAAGCTGTCTTGCTCTTCATAATAACCACCCAATCTATAAGCCATTGTATCGTTTAAACCACCCGTCATATCGAGTGATGCACCACGGGTGTTGTAATTACCCAAAGTAAGCTTTAATTCGCGTTTTTGTGTGTAGCTTGGCTTTTTAGTTACGTAATTAATCATCCCACCAGGTTCGCCACCGCCATACAAAGCAGAGGCAGGCCCTTTTAATACTTCAACACGTTCTACATTAAATAACTGCGGTACACCAAAGCCCGAATATGGGTCGCCACGCACACCATCGTAAAATACATTTGCGTCATCTCTAAAACCACGAAAAGTTACGCCTGAGTAGCTATATTCGCTCACTCCCGCAATAGATCGGTACAAATCGGTAATGTCACGCGCTGCTTGGTCAATAATAAGTTGCTCGGTTAATACCTGCGCAGATTGCGGAAGCTTAATAAGATCTAAATTAGTTTTAGTCCCAATTTTACTTTCGGTTTCTAGGTAAAATTGCTGGGCACGGCCAGTTACTTCAATAGTTTCAATGTCGTCGTTTTGTTGTGAAAAAGCTATATTAGAAAAAACAGATAAAGACGCAGCAATACTTAATGCCAAATAATTAGGGTTAAACATGATAATTCCTGGGAGAAGTGTAGATAGCTAACAACCTAAATGATAACTTTTATCATTTTCATAATCAACACAAGGGCGGGTTTAATACATCTAAATATTAGAACTAATATTACTTAAAACAGAGCGCTAGCCCTTTTATTGCAGTTAAAATAAAACCCCTACTGCACTAAATGCGGTAGGGGTTATTAAGTAGTTCTTAAATTAGTTTTAGCGTGTAATTTACCCAGCAATATTGCTAATTTGAATTACTGGAGACACGTTAGTAAAGTTAACTAAATCAGCGGCTATTGCCTCTTGATGAGGTGCAAAGGCTTGCTGAAAAGATTCTACCGATTCAAACACTAAATGCCCCATAGCAATATAAGTTGGCGCTTCGCCCGGTGCGCCACCTGCTAAACCTGCATCTGCACTACTTGATATAAGCGCTTTACCAACTAACTCTGCAACTAGGGGTAAATGTGTTTTACAGTAGTAGTCCATATCGAAAGTAGCACTTTCATTATTTGGGTATAATACGCTTACTTTAATCATTACATTCTCTCTTTTATTTACTAAAAAATTTAAAGCTGTGCTAATAAACAGCTTTACAAACTAGTGTTCAAAGCGTCTTTAAAATAGTATGAATCATACTTAAGTAAAAAGCGCATAAGTGAGCAGTCGCTCAATTATGTAGCATTCATGCTCATAGCGCCAGTAATTTGATTGCAGTGCTTATTTTAATTAAGGTGATACTTCGCTAATTTACTTAAGTGCGGGTCGTTTTTTAAAAGGTTTGGGCGGCAAAGACTCTACAAAGTTAACGCACGTATTTACCCAATATGCTAAATCAGAATCAGACTCAAAACCTTCAGGCAAAATATAAACCAAGCCCTTAACTGGTTTTACTGTAAGGTCGCTCTTCTAATCCTCTGTCAAACGCCATTTAGTGCCTATATTTTTAATAAGCACATTACACACTTAATAACGGTAATAGCACTTAAACCTAAGTGAATAAAATAATAAAAGGTGGTTGGGAAAGGTATACAAAGAGTAGGTATAAAATTATTTTGGACTTACAGTTTATATCAAACCGCACTAATCAAAGCTGATTGAGCTGACACTAGTGCGGTTCAAAAGTAAGTATAAAACTAACTAATTCAATTTTAATAAACCAAAATGCTTATGCAGACAGTTGCACTTGAGCATCTGCTGCAGATACTTTTTTCATGCTGCCTTGTTGTTCAAGACGAATATGCCAGCTAAACGCTTCTTCAAGTAAATGAGGGGTGTGCCCACCACGCTCACAAGCGCGATTGTAGTAATCTAACATATCGTCACGGTAATCTGGGTGCACGCAGTGCTTAATGACTTGTATTGCTCGCTCACGCGGCGCTAAACCGCGTAAATCAGCTAAGCCTTGCTCGGTTACTAAAATATCAACATCGTGTTCGTTATGATCAACATGACTGGCCATAGGCACTACGCTTGAAATAGCGCCATTTTTAGCAATCGATTTAGTCACAAATATTGCTAAATGAGCATTACGAGCAAAATCACCAGAGCCACCAATACCATTCATCATTCGTGTGCCACAAACATGTGTTGAATTTACGTTGCCATACATATCAAACTCAAGCGCGGTGTTTATTGCAATAATTCCCAAACGGCGCACTATTTCAGGATGGTTAGAAATTTCTTGAGGGCGTAACACTAGCTTGTCTTTGTATTGTTCTAAATTATTAAATACTTGCGCATTACAACGCTCCGATAAAACAATTGAGCTGCCCGATGCAAAACTAAGCTTACCTGCATCAATTAGGTCAAACGTCGAATCTTGTAGTACTTCAGAGTACATTGTTAGGTCTTTAAAGTCAGAATCGAGTAGTCCCATCATCACAGCATTTGCAATGTTACCAATGCCTGCTTGTAGCGGTCCTAAATTAGCTGGCAATTTATTTTGAGCCACTTCTTCTTTAAAAAAGTTAACTAAATGGCGCGCAATAGCGGCGGTGTCTTCATCAGGGTCGGTAACGGTAGAAAACGAGTCGCTTTGGTTAGTAAAAACAATACCAACAATTTTTGCAGGATCGATAGGAATTGCAGTGCTGCCAATTCTATCATCTACTTTAACTAACGGCATTGGTTGACGAGTAGGACGATACGAAGGAATATATATGTCATGCAAACCTTCAAGATTCGGGTTATGCAGCATATTAATTTCAACAATGACTTCTTTGGCAAAAATAGCAAAACTCGCTGAATTACCAACCGATGTAGTCGGCACAATATGCCCTTTTTCGGTAATGGCAACGGCTTCAATAACAGCCACATCAGGCATGGTTAATTGATGGTTACGTAAATGCTCAACTGTTTCAGATAAATGCTGATCAATAAACATTACTTCACCGTTATTAATGGCTTTACGTAAAGTGCTGTCTACTTGAAAAGGCATACGACGCGCTAAAATGCCCGCTTCTGTTAATAGCTTGTCGAGATCATTACCTAATGACGCACCCGTCATTAAATTTATTTTGATTGGATTTTTTTTGACTTGCTCAATTAATGCTCTGGGTACTGCTTTAGCTTCTCCGGCGCGAGTGAAACCACTCATCCCTACAGTCATTCCATCTTTAATAAATTGGCTTGCTTGTTCTGCCGGCATCACCTTGTCGTGCAGGTTACTATTGCGAATACGTTCCAAGTGCATACTGAGCTCCTCTCTAAATTTGACATTATTCTAATCCTAACTTCGTACTACACAATCTAGACTTAAGTCGTATTTACGAACCGAGGATGAGCAACATGTTTAAAAGGGAGGCTAATTTACTTTTAATTAATACTATCATGTAGTTATTAGTAATATTTTTAACAAAAATGACATAACAATCTATAAAGTAATTTATAAAGTAATCTATAAATAAATAGTATTATTTAATTAGAGGAATTCTTTTTGAGGAATTAAGTTTATTAGTTCAAACACCCAATGTTGTTTGAAGTATAAGTTGACATAAGAACATACGTTTCTACTGGGCTACAGCGCCATAGGTGGAGTGTAACTTGGCATAAAATTGAAGTGTATAATGGCATAAAGTTACCAAATATAGGCTTTATGAGGTCAATCCCATAAAAATACTGCCAAGTTTAGTTGGCTGCTATGTGCCACTAGCAGACATTGAAGATTCTTAATGTGTGACCCATACGCTTCTAGACAATGCCCGCATCCAAGCTAAGCTCGAAGTAGAGCAAGAACAAGCAGAAATTGAAGCTGAAAAAATACTAATATCGGAGACTAAAAAAGATTTAAACGAGTGCTATCAAAAAGAAAATCGGATGAAATTGGAAATACACTGACTGAAAACAACGAATTAATACAGCACTATAAACGAGAAATG
Source organism: Pseudoalteromonas sp. SWXJZ10B (assembly GCF_015864475.1). Lineage (NCBI taxonomy): Bacteria > Pseudomonadati > Pseudomonadota > Gammaproteobacteria > Alteromonadales > Pseudoalteromonadaceae > Pseudoalteromonas > Pseudoalteromonas sp. SWXJZ10B. The sequence continues at coordinate 19,738 of NZ_JADYXD010000023.1, read as the reverse complement.
AAAATCGAAAAACAGAAGGCAAAAAATCACGGTAACGCTCTTAGTCGAAAAAACAGTTTGATAAATAAATTAAAGACCAATGCTGAATACTTAAGTTCATTCATCGAAGAGAGCTATGAAACATAAAAGCTCTCTTCGAATTCAACCTTTACCTCCAACAGAAATACTAGTAATTCCCTTTTTTCCTAGGTTGCCCCTTAAACCCTTACCTATTTTGATGCTCTTTCTAAATCTCATGTAGCTGTCCCTGCATTAATTAATGTTTACTATATCTTCATTTAACAAAGCTCAAAGTATCAGAGCAACAAAAGAAAACTTAATAAGGTTCATAATGGATGTTAGAAATAGTGTTACATAGCAGTTGAACTTTCATGTATTTTAAAGCCTTGTTTTACAAGGCTCTATTTTTTAATTAATTATTTTGTATAAGTACATATATATGAACCAGGAGCTTTACCGCCTACACAAGAAACTCGTCCTGCAGAAGAAGGTGATTTAGCAGAGGTACTGTAAAATTGGGCTCCAGAACGCACGGCTGCATCATAAAAATTTGAGAAAGTTGATAAACCACCTTTTTTAAAGGTATATGTACGTGGTGATGTTACAGGAAGTGTAGGTTCAACTTTGTTTCCGTCAACATCTCTACCATGTTCAAAATCCCATATAAGCTCATCACCAATAATTCCAAATAACGAATATATTGCAATGCTTTTGTCATCAAAAGCAACCTGCATAAAGACTTTTTCAATTTCAGCAACGCCAGAAACTTTTGCCGCTGCGATTGTAAAGTTCGATATATCCTGATCTAGGGTTGTATGTTCATTATAATAAGATGAAACTTCATATTGTTTTGCACCAAATCCAACTAAGTCCCAAGCGCTACCTGCAATCTTTTTAGGCACAATAGTTGCGCTTACTCCAGCTAAGCTTGCAACAACAGCACTTTTTGCATCAGATATATTATGAAAAGTATTTAAAACGTCCTGCTCTACACCATAGCTATCTACAGTCCAACTATATATAGGTATTCTTACATCTTGAATATGACCACCACGACCATCAGGTTCATTATCTCCTTTTAATATCCTGTACCCTGTAATGGTCTTAGAAACATTGAATTTCTCAATAATTGATTTATCTAGATTCATTACATAAACATCGCGAGGGCGATCTACCTTAGCTTTTAATCTTGCTGTATTTTTGAACTGTTCGAAAGAAAAACATGTTGAGCATTCAGTGTAAAGTGGAGTTTCCAAGGCTAAACTTGAGAAAGAAACTAGCCCAATTAAAGATGTTAAAAGTAAATTTTTTATCATAATCATTCCATAATTAAATAAACGTATAAGAAACATTAGTCTAACTTCTTTTTCATTACTTTTAAAGCATTAACAACTACAAAAGCATTACCCATTAAGAGTTAATGTATAGGGGATGGGTAACTAACCCACTATATCGCGGATTTTAATTTTAACTAGGCGAAGCCGTAGCGAGGAACGAGCGCGACTTTACAGAGTTAAGTGCAAAATAGTCCTTAAAAAACGCGTTCACCAATCTTCCAGCTAAAAAAAGCTAATCGTGCCTTGATAAACTTCTCTTTATGGAGCTTAGAGGCTCGATAAGGAAATTTCATAGGCACAGGTAAATTGCATCACTTTTCATACAAAGTCGCTTAGAATCACTCTGAGGAGTGAAGTGTCTTGATTTTTTGGGGTATGCCGTAGCTAGGGGAAAGGCCGACAGGAGTATAAACTGAAGAGTGGCTTTAATGCTTAAAGTTTTGTAACTTATTCACAGGCTAACGCCTTTTTAATAACTCTTGTTTTTAGCACCGCTGTAGCCACCTAAAACTGTAGTCAATAAAAGGGAATAAGATGTTTTTTTTATAGCCAATTATTAAGTAGATGCCTCAATCGTCTTGACTAAATAAATATAGTCCACCCTCCGCCTCGAACAACTTAATATAACTAGCGCCTCAATACCTGGATATCACTCATCCCCGAACCGCTTTGTAGCGTGCTAAGCTTAAAGATCAATAAAAAACTGGAGTACACTAAACTCGCCAATTAAAATCGTTTTTCTTGTAATTGATATATTTTCCTCATTATATCGGTTTGTGGGGGTAACAATTTGACGGTACGCGAGCCGCGCAAATGTCTGCTCGTACCACGTTTACTTGTATATGTGAGCAAACACCAATATGACTAATTAACTATTTTTAGCCAATCACAATGACCGCTATTCGCTCTAAGCGGACTAGAAAAAATTTCACAAAATTTATTAATTAAATTTATAAATTCTTAAACACTAGGATGATTAAAAATTTATTGCCAAAAGAATCCTGGAATCAAATTTAGATTAGATCTATTTAAGATAAAGTTAGAGGGCTAGTGCTTTTTTAAATCATGCAATTGATAAAAAACTTTAGTCTCGTTGTAACTTCAAGATACCTTAGTGAAGCCAGAGCAAATTGATGGGGTTTTAAGTTCAGGCAGAACCAGACTCAACTACTGAGTCTGGTTCGTGCTATAAATAAGCTCGTCATCATATTTTTAAATTAAAGCTGTTATTTACCTAACAAACATCCAAATACCGGCAGCTATCATAAATAAGTTTTCTGTTAGGGAGATAAACCCTAGTGGTACGTTACTGTCACCGCCTACACACGCACATTTTAACTCTCGTTTATCTATATAGACTGCTTTTATCACTGAAACAGCACCAACCCCACCTATGAATAATGAAATAGGGGCAATAATATAGGCTGGTAATCCGGCTATCATTCCAATGCCAACAAATGCTTCTAAAAATGGGTAAACATAAGCGTACCTGACTATTTTCATAGCGACTAAGTCATAGGTTATAAATGAATTAGTAAAGCTAAATAAGTCTTGAAGCTTTTGTATTGCTAACACTGCCATTGTTAGGGCTACAAACAGTTCAGCGGTTTGCATTGATAATAAGCTATTAGCCGATGCAAAACTAAATGCCACACTAAGCAAAAAACTAACCGAAAAAATCGCAATCACGGGCGTGTAAGTTGTACCTTCTTGGGCTGCTTGTGGCTTATTAAAGTAATTACGTAAATCGTCGTAGCCACCTATACGTTTATTATCAATAAATGTTTGAGGTGTAGTTTCTACACTGTGTTGTTTTTTAAATTCATCTGTTTGCTCTCGAGAAGTTAAAAGCTGATCATCAACTGTATATCCCTCTCGCTCTAGTAGGTCTTTTGATTTTAAACCAAACGGACAAATATGCTCATCTGTTGCCATTCTAAAAAGCTGGGCTGATTTACTCATGCTTTACTCCTTATGTTATGCGGTTTATTTATTTGAATTGAAATCTGGAACAGCTCTTAATTGTGCTTGAGCATTGGTTTGTGTAATGCCGTTTTGCTCTATATCTTTTAGGAGCCATTGCATTTCTTTTATTTCTCGCTCTTGGGCTTCAATTATATTTGTAGCTAGCTTTTGAACGCGTTTATCTTTGATTTTTGCCCTGTCACTGGTGAGTATGGCAATTGAATGATGTGGGATCATCGCCGACATCCATGAGCTATCATCAACAGTCGCTTGTGAGCGAACTAAAAATAAACTACCTGCAAATACGGCAACACTAGCAATGAGTACTGTTATATTTTTCTTTTTATCTTTATACATATTAAGCATGAAAAGTAGCATTATCACTGCCATCGTGGCTCCCATATAAAGCGCCATATAAGTACGAGTTTCACTAAAATAAACATGACTAAGTTGATAGGTGTTCAAATACATCAATACAAACATGGTTATTGTGGATGTTGCTATCATTAAAAAAAATTTTGAATAGTGTGACATTGTATTGCTCCTTAAAAGTTTTGTATTTTGTTTTTACACGTGAGTAATATTTACACTATTAAGCTCACAAATCAGTGTTTCCTGTTGTGTAAAATGGGTATTTAACAATTAACTCAAGAATTATGCCGTTAGGCTAAAATTGCTCGCTGGATTTACTTATGTATCTGTAGGTTTCTTCATTTGAGTTGTCAGTGAGTAGTTCAATATTATATTTGTGAAATATACCCTCCATTTCCATTCCGGGAGTGCCAATAGGCATGGCTGGTACACTTAAGCCTGTAATGTGCGGAGCGTGTTGCCCAGATAAAAACTGTTTTATATGTTTAGCGGGAACATGACCTTCAAATACAAATCCATCGGCTGACACGGCTGTATGGCATGAGCGCATATTAGGTTTTATTTGATACTGAGATTTAATCGACCCCATGTCATTAACGTTAATTGCTTTTGTTTGAATATTGTTTTCACTCAAATGAGCAATCCACTTATTACAACATCCACAATTTTTACTTTTATAAACGGTAAGCTCAATTTCAGGTTTTTCTGAATTTTCATAGATTATTGATGTTTTATGCTGTTTTTCGATACTCATTGTAGAAAATGACATAGTTAATGATAAAAAAAACGCTGAGGTAATGTAGATTACTCGCATTGTTAACTCCTTAATTAGACCAGTGAATATGAGTGATTTTCCAACCTTTATCGGTGTTTTTTAATGTGATTGATTCCATTCCCGTAGACTTAATATCTTTCCCTTTATACTTTCCTTGAGTTTTACTTCTTGAAATTGAGTAAGCTATGTTTCCATTTGTGTGAACTTGATGCTCTAGCAGTTCACTATCAACTGCACTTAAGAATTTCATATCCGCTATCATATGATGGTTCGCGTATTCATCTGCAGAACGCTCAACAATTCCGCCTTCAAAAATGACGACATCGTCGGCCAGTAATTTACGGGCACCTTTGGCATCGCCTTGTTTTAGGGATGCATGAAATAAGCTAACTGCCTTTGCAGCTTCGCTATCAACATTAACAAAGACCCAGCCTTTTTTTGTGTGCTCTTCATGGGTGTGTGCGTTCACAGCAAAAGAACTAACAGCGCTAAAAATTAGTAGCAATAAAATTTTTAAATTAGAGGATTTAATTAATATACATTTTCCTTTTTTATTAATCGTTAAATAGGCGGACCAACAAGTGTTGTAAATACACTTGTGGTAATAAGTACAAATAGGGCAATTACTATTTCAACAGTGATCGAGCGTTTTAATATACTTATATGGTGTTGTTGAGTGATTTGCGGGACTAAAAAAAGCTTATGCCATGCACCTAGTAATAGCATCGCGCAGACGAGTAGCAGCTTTAATAAAATTAGTTGCCCATAATTTGATGTAAACAATGCAGAAAATGACTCTAGGTACTGCAGGAGCAGAGTTAAGCCCGAAATAAGTAGTACAAATACAATAACAATAGCGAGTTGACCAAAGTAATGCATTAACCGCTTTACTTCACTGGTAGGTAGTAAAGTGCAGCTTTTGTAAAGCGGCCACAATGACCCTAACCAGCTCGCAATGGCAATAAGGTGAAAGGTTAAAATACTTTTCACTAACCCATTTTCATTTGCACTGTGCCCAGTAAAAGTGAAACTATAAGCGATAAACCCAAGCATGATTAGTATAACGGCAGCGTTTTTATAACCTGCTACGTTATCATCTGATTCCACATTCCACATACATGCGCTAATTAGAGCAATAATAAGCGCTGGTATTCTAAACGTTGCTTGGTCACCTATGACTGATTGCCAAACAATTTCAAGCATAAAGGGGTCAAACATTCCCATAAAGCCTGATTCAGCCATTGCTCCAGCTTCTATTGGTACTTGTAAAAGTGCAGCAATACTACCTGTAACTACACACGTAATTTGCCAACGTTTTAAGAACTGATAAAAACTAATTAAGTGATGCCCTGCAACATTGCTGTTGCCACACATAAAACGCATTAATAAAGTGCCCGCAAGCCCTGCAATTGCGATATAGCTTGCTAGTTTTAATAAGAGTAAGAGTACTGACCATTCACTTAATTGCATTATGTTGCTACTTAATGATTATGTTTGCTGTGGGTATTAGATTGTTCTTGCATCATCTTATGCGATTCACTTTTGTGTACCATAAATCTAAACGTGTCGGTCATTTTATGTCCATCACCACCCAGTGCTGTCCATTTAACCGTGTAAGTCCCTTGGGCTAAGCTCGGTAATGACCAACTAAAGTCTGTGCTTGGGGTGGAGCTTGGTTTGAAATCAAAGTTTATTGAGTTATTTTTTTCATCTTTGATGATGACTTTTGCTAGCCTTACTTCACCACCAAAAGTTAACGAAAGTTGCTCTGGGCTTTTCATTAACATGGCTTCTTGCGCAGGTGTTGATTGCTTGAGTGATATATGCGCTGATGCGGAAAATGTAAGCACTAAACCTAAAATGGCTACTGCAGAATTAAAAAACTTCATAATTACCTCTTATTTAAAATGATTAAAACCAAAATTTAATACCCGCAACAAATGCGGTGTTGTTGCTACTTTGTCCACTTGATGTGGCATAGTCGGCGGTATTGCCAAATTTATTGCTCCATTCAATGCCAATATAGGGCGCAAACTGGCGTGTAAACTCATAACGAACCCTAAAGCCAATCGCGCTGCTTGATAGACCACTTCCAAGATCGTTTTGTTTATCGTTTTTGCCATAAAGTGTAATTTCGGCTCGCGGTTGTATAATTAGCTTTTGCGTGAGTAATAGTTCGTACTCTGCCTCTAACGTAAATGCGGTATTGCCTCGCTCACCCACGTACGCTGTCATATCAATTTCAAACCAGTAAGGGGCTAAACCTTGTAAGCCAAAAGCCAACCATTGCCGATTTTCACCTTCTTTATTGTAATCAAGACGAACACCTGCTTGAGTATCCCAATATGCTGATACGGCGTGACTCCATAAAATATCGGTTTGGTTTTCTTCAATACTTCCTTCGCTGAAATCACCTTCGGTTTTAATTACCAATCGATCAAAGGTAGTGCCGTACCATGCTTGTAAGTCAAACACACCTGCGTTTGCTTGCTCGTTATATTCAAGACGATCGCCTAGTAATGCGTAAAATGGATGCTCATCAGCGAGTGTTAATCGCTCATTGCCCTCAAGCGCATATGGGCCTTCTGTTAAAGTTGTTCCCGCAGAGTAAGCATGAGGGTCTCTTGCATCTTTAGGTGCACTTCCTCCTTGTGGTTGCATCTTAGCGCTATTCATTTGTGCCATTTCACTTTGCGCTAATAAAGGGAAACTAATTAATGAAGCCCCAGTTAACATTAATAAACCTAATGATTTAGATAGTTTTAATTGTTTCATGATACGACTACCTCTCTAAACATACCGGCATCCATATGGAATAATAAATGGCAATGCCAAGCCCAGCGACCTACATCGTGAGGGGTGGTTAAAAAGCTGATTCTTTGTGCGGGTTGAACAGGTATCGTATGACGTCGCACTTGCACATCACCTTGCTCGTTTTCTAAATCACTCCACATACCATGCAAATGCATAGGGTGCGTCATCATGGTATCGTTTTGTAAAATAACTCTTAAACGTTGGTTATGCTTCATATGCACTGGCGTGCTTTTACCAAATTCTAAGCCATCAAATGACCAGCTATAACGCTCCATGTTTCCGGTTAAATGCAGCTCAATTTCAGCTTCTGGCTCTTGCTGGTTAGTGATCCCTTCAAGTGAGTGTAAATCTGCAAGTGTTAAAACACGACGACCATTTTTACGTAAACCAATACCAGGATCATCAAGATTTGTTCTAGGCATATCAACGCGCATATCAACTGAAGCTCCATACTCCGTTTTTGCATGACGCACTTTAGAGCTGGCAACCGCTAATGGGTTTTCAGACATACCATGTTTGCTATGATCCATCGCCATTGCACCGTGGCCCATAGCGCTATGATCCATTTCTTTAGAGTTCATACCTGACATGCCTGACATGCCTGCCATACCAGCCATTGCAGAGTGCTCACCGCCGTGGGTCATATTGCCCATCATATCGGTCATCGTTAACCATTCAACAGGGTCAAGTGCAGGTACTGGCGCATCAATATTAGGCGAGCTTGATAAAGTTCCTTTTGCGTAACCAGAGCGATCCATACTTTGAGCAAAAATCGTATAGGCATCATTTTTAGGCTCAACAATTACGTCGTAGGTTTCACCAGGGCCGAATCTAAATTCATCAACTGTCACTGGTTCAACGTTTTGCCCATCTGCTTGTACAACCGTTAGTTTTAACTCGGGGATACGCACGTCAAAAAAGCTATTACTAGAGCCATTAATAAACCTTAACCTAAGCTTTTCACCGACTTTAAATAATCCACGCCAGTTTGCCATTGGAGTACTACCGTTCATTAAAAAAGTCATTGCTGATGCAGATAAATCAGCTAAATCTGTAGGATTCATTCGCATCTGATTCCACATTTTTCGGCGCTGTAGAGCATTTGAAATACTGCTGCTTGAAACGTCATCGAAAAACTCTGGGACAGTGGGTTGATTGAAGTTAAATACATCACTCTGTACTTTTAATTTACGGAACAGCGCCATAGGGTCATCATCAGTCCAATCAGATAATTGAATAACATGCTCGTTATCTGCACTAATAATATCGTTTTCTCGCGGTTCAATAATTAATGCACCGTACATGCCTGTCATTTCTTGAAAGCCACTATGTGAGTGATACCAATATGTACCGCTTTGTTGTAGTTTAAATTTATAAACAAAGGTTTCGCCCGGCATAATGCCTTTAAAGCTGATACCTGGTACGCCATCCATTTGATACGGTAAAATAATGCCATGCCAATGAATTGAACTCGGTACTGATAACTTATTTGTTACTCTAATAGTAACGTCATCGCCTTCTTTGAGGCGCAAGGTAGGAGCGGGTATAGATCCATTGATAGTTGTCGCCATACGTACTACACCAGTAAAGTTAACCGGCGATTCATCTATAACCAGATCAATTACTTCGCCGCTAAGTTCGGGTACAGTGCCTGTTATTGTTCCTGCTACTAAAGATGATGCAGCATGTAATACACTCGGAAAAGCAGCAAGTACACCTCCTGCAATTAAGCCTTGAACAAATCGTCTTCGTGGTGTGCTAACCTGTTGTGATGACTTTTTAAACCCCATTTCCTTACTCCTTCATAGCAGAATATGTATTGAGTATAGAAAATAGACCTGTCTTCAACATGACGCGAACATTACAAAGTTGTAATCTTGGTGTCATGTTGCTGTAGTGACAGATACTGCATAATATTTGCAGAGGTAGTTGTTAGGACTTTAATGAAGGAATTGTATGCGCTTATTAGTTGTTGAAGATGAAGCAAAAACGGGAGATTATTTAAAACAGGGACTAAGTGAAGCTGGTTTTCAGGTTTCTTTGGCGCGCAATGGTCTTGACGGCCATCACCTAGCAATGACCGAATTATTTGATGTAATAATACTTGATGTCATGTTACCTGACGTATCCGGTTGGAAAATTTTACAGTCGCTACGTGAAGCAGATAACAAAACCTCAGTACTATTTTTATCTGCTCGCGATAGCATAGGCGATAGAGTAAAGGGGCTCGAACTTGGTGCTGATGACTATTTAATAAAGCCTTTTGCTTTTGCTGAAGTTTTAGCAAGAGTACGCACTCTTATTCGCCGTGGTGCAGTACAAACAGTTGACGATATACTGATAGTTGCTGATTTAGAAATGGATATTCCAAAGCGAAAAATACAACGTGCAGGCAAGCGTATTTTATTGAGTAATAAAGAATTTAGCTTACTTGAACTATTGTTACGGCGCGAAGGTGAAGTACTGCCACGTTCGTTAATTGCTTCTCAAGTATGGGATATGAATTTTGATAGCGACACCAATGTGATTGATGTTGCCATTCGTAGGCTAAGAGCAAAAGTTGATGATGACTTTACTGTTAAATTAATTCATACAGTTCGTGGTATGGGCTATAAATTAGAGGTTGAAACTGATGGCTATTAAGTCACGGCCTTTATCACTTACGATGCGTGTTGTGTTGTTTGTGGCTGTAACCGTTATTGCGTGCTTAACTTTAGTTGCCACCTTAATAAATAGTTCGATAAAACATCATTTTTTCCAGCAAGATAGTAGTGAACTGCATGTTATTAATCAATCTATTGAACTAGTTTTAACACAACACTATAAATCAAACCTGAAACTTAAAAATGAATTATCTAACGCTGTAGCGGGTCATCACGGTGTTTACTATCAGGTAAATACCGCAAAAGGAAAGCTGATTTTTCAAAGCTCTGAACGAGATTTTAGTGATTTTGTAATGAGTGCTAAGGCTTCAACTGGCTTTAACCGTAACAATATTGTCTCATGGCAAAATGATACCCACACCTACCGAGCTCTGGTGAGTAATTTCAGCACTGGGCAACAGCAATACAAAATTACTACAGCGATAGACATGAGCTTTCATTTACACTTTCTCAATCAATTTCAGCAAAGCCTTTGGGCCATTATGTTTGGCTCAGCGGTACTCATTTTATTGGTGGCTTGGTTTGCTATACATCAAGGATTAAACCCTTTACGAGGTTTAAGTCAGAAAATACACGATATCCAAACTAATAAAATGGATGTAAGGCTCGATGAAAATAAAGTGCCTATTGAGCTTGTTAATATGGTTCAGTCGTTTAACTCAATGCTCGACAGGCTCCAAGGTGAATTTATTCGCTTATCAAATTTTTCTAGTGATATTGCTCATGAACTACGAACTCCACTCACAAATATAATTACTCAAACACAGGTTGGATTATCTAAAAAAAGGCAGTTGGAAGAGTATCAAGAATTATTGTTTTCTAACTTAGAAGAACTCGAGCGATTAACTAAAATGGTTAGTGATATGCTTTGGCTCGCCAAAACTCAAAACGGGCTAATTAAACCCGTTCAAAACACTCTAAAAAGCCATGATGAAATTGAAGTGTTATTTGAGTATTTTGACGCTTTGGCTGAAGACTCATTGATTGCATTTAATAAAAAGGGTCAAAACCTTTGTTTTTATTGTGACAAATTACACTTTCGCCAATTATTATCAAACTTACTATCCAATGCAATTAGGTACGCCCCAAAAGGCTCATCAATCACTGTAAACAGTGAAATGACCACCGCTGAAAAAATATGCATTTCAGTGATTAATACAGGGGAGAGAATACCTTCTGAGCATTTACCTTATTTATTTGACCGCTTTTATCGACCTGATAAGTCGCGGCAACGACACAGCGACGGAGCTGGTTTAGGGCTTGCAATAGTTAAAGCTCTAGCGCAAGCAAACGGTGGAGATATAGAGGTCAGTTCAAATAATCAAACTACCAGCTTTAAAGTTTATTTAAATTTAGTTAAAAGCTAATTATTAAAACCAATAACTCAATGTTTGCTTGTAGCTCTTTGGCGAAGTTCAGCTAAGTGCCAACAGCGGACGCTGGTAACGCCTTGCTAAGAGACAAAAAAATAGTTTGCTAAAATGTTAAAGAACGAAAACAGCAAACTGTATTTTGTCCTTGTTAAACAGCTTGTTATATAGCATTGTACTCATGATTAAGTAACCCTAACTTTAAATCATTACACCAACGACCACCTAATTTAAAGTTATCTCGAATTGTACCTTCATGAGTAAAACCCAACGCTTTTAGTAAATTAAATGATGGGGAATTACCTTCAGTGACAGTTGCGATCACTTTATGGAAATTACATTGATTAAAGGCATATTCAATAACGGCAATAGTTGACTCTTTACCATACCCTTTGCCCTGAAACTCAGGACTTAGTAAAAAGCCAAGTTCAGCTTGTTGGTATGGCTCCCATTCGGGATAAAAACCAGTTACGCCTATTTTAATCCCAGTTGCTTTTTCAATGATTGTTAAAGTTAACCAATGATTAGAAGTTTTTTCCCATTCGCCTAAGCGACAATTAAAACGTTCATTTATATCAGATTCGGTAAATGGATCACTGACATACTTGAGTACATCGCTTGATTGATGAAGCTGCTCAAAAAGCTCCCTGTCATCTTTACAAATTGGCTTTAAAATGAGCCTTTGGGTTTCAATTTGCACAGGCTTTCCTTTGCTATATAACACTTATTGAACACCATTTTGGTGGTTTATAACACACCAAAACGGCCTATATTACATACCATGATAATTTCACCAATAATCACCTTTGTAAACAAGTAATTAAAACCGCTAGAAATTAAGCATGTTATTTTGCCCCAAAACGGCGTTTAATAATGTTATTGGACAAAATTAGATTTCTACTTAAAACACAGGAATAAATTTAACTTTTTCAGTGTCCGGTTATCGCTTTAATCCGACTATCAGCTGGATAACAGAAGTGCTATTATTAAATATAACTTTCTTGGCTTTGAGGTATGTATGCCTAGTGATATGCAACCTAGCACTAATCATAAATTTGTAGATATACTCAGCAATGGAAAAGTTAATTTAAGCTCAAACCCTTTAGATGAAATTGAATTAATTCAACGTGGTTTAGATATAAAGAGTGTTGAGAAGTTTAGGCTTCAGTTAGGTTGGGATATTCAATCCTTTGCTAAAGCAATTGGTACAAATATTAGAACTTTGGAACGTCATAAAAAAGAGTACACACGTTTAAATGCAACTTTGAGTGAAAATACCTTTGAGTTAGCTCATCTAGCATCAGCTTGTATTGATTACTTTGAAAATATTGAACGATGGAATAAATGGCTAAATACGTACTCCTTACAATTTAGCTCTAAAACACCTTTAACATTTGTAAATACAATTGCTGGTAGAAGGTTAATTAGGAACGTTATAAATAGCCTTAAATACGGTTATAACGCTTAAAAAAACCCCAACATTTGCTGGGGTCTCTCTATTTAGCCTCTGCCTTTTCGGCAGTTGAAAGTCACAAGTTGTGGTTGTTTACTTCCTGGCCTAATTTCAGCTGCCTACTCGGCAGTTCACTAGTTATAGCGAGCACTGCAATGATGGGTACTATTTCCAGCTGCCTACTCGGCAGTTCACCCATTGAAGTAAACGCCGCAATTATTGCCAGTATTTCCAGCTGCCTACTCGGCAGTTCACTATTAAAAATAGTTTAAATTCCTATAAATACCAAACTGTTAAATGAATTTAAATTATTTACCCTTATTTTTAATCAACCTTATAACCAGTTGAAAATTAAAAGAGTGTTTTAAAATTATTAAAAAAGGGTATTCAAAGAGGGAACCGTGCCTTGAAATGTTTGATTTGTAGCAAAGCCATAATTATTAAATTGATTTTCTATCGCATTAGTATTTTCAATTTTTTGTATGTGAAGTATAAAATTTTCCCCGTTGCCTTTGCTTGATACGGGTATTGAATGAAAGTGGCCTATGGCTTTTTCCTCAAATTTATATTCCGGATTATATACTTCGCCTCTGGCTTCAGCTCGTTTTTTAGCGCGTTTTAATCGCCTTTGCTTTTCGCCAACAAATGCTTTTGCTACCGATTGGTTGCGAACAAACATGACTTCGCTTTGGTTTACTGGTACTTCAAGTATTTTTGATAAGCCAAATAACTTGTCATGAGCCATCATCTCAAAATAGCTTTGCCGAGATAGATTGGTTAATTGCTTTTTATTTGTTGATACGAACGCTAATTCATTACCTATAGTTTGCTCATTCCATTTAGGAAAGCACACACCAATATTACTTATCTCGCGTGAACTCATAAACCCATGCAAAATACCAATACAACGCCCAGCAAGAAGGCTTACATCACAATTTTTGGGTAAATAAGTAATGGTAAAATAATAGCGCTTCAACCTTTACTCCTTTGAAACAAGCCACCTTTGATCAGCACTGCCGCAATAAAGTGAACTGCATTTGATTCTTCATCTTGCCCTAAACCATGCTTTCCCATGTGTTTAATATGCAAAGCAATGCGCGGGAGTAATGAATAAAAGTCTGAATGGGTCTTAGGTGTTCTGTGTGCAACTAATATTTGCTTATCTGCGCCATATTCATGAGTGCGTAAAGGTTTGTAGCCTCCCTCATACCAATCATCGATAGTTTGGATAGCAGCTCCTACTTTTTGTGAGTTTAAACTTGCTGCTTTTTTATCGCCCACTTGAGTGTATGCAAGCTGTTTAGATGACATGCCTTGTTCAACAGTATCTACAAACTTTTGACTAGGGTGAACCTCTTGGCTAAATGCATTTTTAATTTTGGCTGTTATATCTAAATAACAATAGCTTTGAGGGTTACTGAGCCCTTCTTGAATAGATTCTGACAATGTTATTAATGCTGTTTGATTATTTTGCCAATTGCCCTGCCACTTTAACTTTTGTACACCTTCAATGATGATCGGGGCTGCATTCTCAATAAGGATTTCAATATCAACATTTGGTGATTGACGGTTGCGCCAAAGCCAGTTTCCCATCAGTATATTTTTAGCATAGCGAGTTGCCACTTCATTAAGGCCATTGTGCTTTTTATAGGTTTCAAAAAAACGTTTTAACCAATAAATAACTTTAGGGTCATCACATACATGTGGCTCAATACAATTAGCCTCAACCCTGAGTGAAAAACGACAAAATAGCTCATTTACCGTTGGAGGAACGTAACACACATCAATTGTTTGAGGGTTTCCAAACGCGAGATCTTGTGGTGCTAAATTTTTAGCCACATTTTGCTTTTGATACGCATCGCCAAACCCTGATTTTTGCCCAACTAATTTATTTTGCTCTATTTGTAACGGTTCAAAATCAGACTCCGGTGTTTTATAAAAAAACACCGCTTTACTGGGTGAGAGCGAACGCGTGTAACTTAAGTGCCGAGGTAATTGCATTATTCATACTCAAACTTAGACTTTTTCATAAGCATAGACTCTTTTTGAACATCCATAACCCAAAATGCGTCATGGAAGAACTGCTTAGCCCCTGCGTACTTAACTGATGTATTGCTAACACACTTTAAAAGCCCAATTACGGGCTCTGCATAACAATGGTGTTCATGTAATGCTGCATCGCGCTTTACGGGTTCTTCAAGAGCAGCAAAACCAATTGCAGCGGGTCTTAAATTAAAGTTACCGTTAAGGGCATCAATCAATTGTTCAAAACTTTTAACTACTTTTTTTGATGGGTATAACCAACTGCCATTTAACGATTTTGCCTTTATATTTTTAAACAGCTCACTTGGTTTAGTATGTAAATGGCACCAATCAATATTTTGATATAACGAAGGTGGATGCATAGTCCCGCCCGCAAACATAGATGGTAGTGCGGGCTTTATAAGCTGACTATTCAACTTATCTAAAAGCTCAATATTTGGTACAAAAAGCCTAAATACTAAATCGAGTGTTATATCGCATTTAGGCTTATCGATAATACCGGAACTTATCACATGAGTATGGCCAGCAACTTGTTTTAACTTACTTGGCTCAGGTAATGGTTTACCTGTATGTAGTTGATAGCTTTCAATGTAAATAGCACTGCCAATACACTTAATTGAAGGGTCTATAAAGTTTTTTAGCTTACGCTCAAAGTTATGAGCAAGCCCATTTAAAGCAGTAAGTGACGGCATGCCTTGAATATATGGGTTAGCCATTGCCTCGGCATCAAACACTCGCATATCTTGGCAATGTACATACACTATTTGCTCATCATTTAATGTTTCTTCTTCAGTTGTACAATGAGTAAACACATAGTTTAACTGCGTTTTAAACAACCCCATTAAATTAGGGTGATACGCAAAGCGTTTGAGCTTACTTAAAGTACCTAGGCTCTCATTTAGTATGTTACTAAATTGGCTAATACAGTTAGTAATACTCTGATCTAAGTAATGCTTTGCCCACTCAGGGTAAGCTTGATTTTGCGCGTTATTTTTAGCTTCAAGAATGTTATCAAGCCATAACTGCAAGCTAACACGTACTTGCCTAATAGCCGCGACTCGCGCTAATCGCTTTTGCCTTAACGTATTAAACTGTTTAATACCAACCAATACCAAAAGCGCATGCTGAAATTGACTACTTAATAGCGCACGAATTTTAAATGTTTTCTCAATATCATTATCGACTACTTTAGAGCGTTTAATAGCCTTTGAATTTGTTTTAGGAAAGTAACGCAGCACTCTTATATTGCCGCCTACTGAGCTTGCTAAATCACCAACATTAGCAGGTCTTGAGTTCTCAACTAAACCAAAGTTTAACTTACGACCTGTCGTTAATTGCTGAATCTTAGCTAGCATTGCATGGCTTACTACAGGCGTAACCGCAAGGTAGCTTTGCTGGAATGGCATTTGTAATTGTGGTGAAAAAGAGCTTACTTCTAATGGGAGTTCTGCCACTGGCAAAAGCTGTTTTATTTTGCCAGCGATGTCTAAAAACGCCTTTTTAGTAAACCCGTATTTTCTTATTAAATTAATCCAAACAGGCTCTTCAGCTATTAGTAACTTTGCTAAACAAGTTACTTCACCTTGCCAAATAAATGAGGTTAAAAATAGCTTTGCATGATTAATTTCAGCACTATTGTGCGACCATCCAAAACTTAAAGGTAATGACCGGCTACAAATACCCGCAATATCTTCACTTACAACTTCACTAATTAAACGTTGATGGCTTACGCGTATATCGGGGTATTTTAAATTATGAGTATGAAACCATTTTACTTCGTTAATGCACTTACTCAGTAACACTTCATCGCGTAATACACTTTTAGCGGTTCTTGTACTTGTTAAATCATCGATCTCACTTCGCTTATAAACTAGGTTAATGAGCACAGTCAGCGATTGTTCTTCAAAGCTATCTACCGCAACATGAGGTGTATATGGCGCAAACAACTTTCTAAGTGTTGTGGTTTTTTCTTTTAGTGATTCAATTGCAAATGCATCTTGTAAGTTCATAAGTTACCACGGCGCTATAAATTGTTTTTTTGTTTGAGGCTTTTCAGCAGCGAATGCTTGCTGTAGCTCAATAACTTGGCGTAAATAAAAAACATGGCTATCAGCTCTGAGCTGTTCGTGCTTTTTTTGTGGATAAGCACAGTTTAAAAAGCCTTCTTGATGAAGCCTATAAACTTGCTCTGTGGTGGTGTTTAATAATACTGCTGTATCAAAAGTACAAAGCAGTAAATCTGCAATATTTGGATGTTTAGCTTTGGGGTTACTATCAACTAATTCGACAAAATAATTAATAATCTCATCAAGAACTTTGTTTTTACGGTTACTTGTTGCAGCTATTTGACCATCACGGATTAAATCGCCATAAACAGAGTTGAACTTAGTTTTATTAAAAGGGTTGAGTTGCTTGAGACGCGCATTATTTGTGAGTAAGTTTAATTCAACGGTAAGGCTTTCAGGCCAAGTACTAAAGTAATCAACAAAAGTACGGTTAAAGTCAGCATCGCTTACATCAAGTTGTTTAACCTTCGCAAACCACGATAACAGCCCCATTATTTTTGGGCTGTTATTACTTGCAAGCGCAGATGCAATTTTAAAGTCTGCATCGTTTAACTGTTCACTATTGGTTAGTTTACAACCACAACCACACTCTAAACACGCCTCAGAATCTCTATAATCAACTAATTTATGACATTCCATACATTGTATGGTTAATTGTGTTTTATGCTTATGGCACGCTTTGTAGGGCTTTAAATGCCAATAAAAAGGAATGTAGGAAGATTCAGTTAAACATTCAATACAAACAGGTATGTTATCTGTACGAAGTAGCTCAAGGGGAATAGCCAGTTCATTTCGACTTACTGCGGCAAGGTTGCCAAATTTAAAATTACTGCGCCTCCAAGCAAGTGCAAGAATGTCACCAGCGTTTACATCTGCTAATTGAGCAACCAACTTAAGCGCTCTTATTCTAAAGCTGCTCGCTTGCCTAGCATGATAAACATCAACTTTACTCAGCGCTAACGGCAGCGCACCTTCAAGCTCATTATCTTGCTCTGCAAGCCATTGCCACAAAATATCAGCAAGCTCACTATAGCCATTGTATGAGTTATCCCTTGCAAGCCTCAGCAAATAGCTTTCAAGCGCCTCATCTGGGTAAGGTTTTGTTTGAACTAAAAAATGCATCGCCAACCTAAACTAAGAAAATCTTAGTTTAGGTTTAGGCTAAATAAATTAGATAGTCAAAAATAATTATCGTTAAATCATTCGTACTTCACAAAAGTACAATATCTGATACTGTAGAGAGCGTTACGGCATTTCTAATGGATGTATTAATAGCCAGTAACATAATAAAAAACTCAAATTTAAAAATACAAAGCTAACTTATAAGGAGATTCTTATGGCTTGTAATTGCTGTGGCAAAGCTTTAAATAGCGGCATGGTTCAAAAGAAAGATTCATCAACCGGTCAAAAGTTTAAATCATGCCCTCATTGTTCAGACGCTAATAGTTCTGAACATATATTCCATCCATATCCGGCTTCTTTTGGAATTACTCCTGCTCGCAAAACGGCCCGCAACCCTGATGGGTATCAAAGCTATTGCATTGATTGTCGACGATTAAAAAAGGGCGTTGCTTCGAAAGCTTTTCACAATGGCCGCTTGTGCAGCACACTTTAACTAAAGAGATTTAATGCAAGTATTTAAAGATGATGCGGTAAATTGGTTATCAACACTTTCAACCGAAAGTGTTGATCTTTTAATTACTGACCCACCCTACGAATCATTAGAAAAATATCGAAAAATAGGAACAACCACTCGCCTAAAAGTAAGTAAATCGTCAAGTAATCAATGGTTCGACATATTTCCAAATAATCGCTTTGAAGATCTACTAATAGAAATATACAGAGTGCTGAAAAAAGGTTCGCATTTTTATCTATTCTGCGATCAGGAAACAATGTTTTATATTAAGCCAATAGCTGAAAACGTAGGTTTCAAGTTTTGGAAGCCAATAATTTGGGATAAAGTGACTATTGGAATGGGCTATCATTACAGAGCTAGACACGAATATATTCTTTTTTTCGAGAAAGGTAAGCGCAAGTTAAATGATCTAAGCGTTCCAGATATCCTCACATGTAAAAGAGTATACAGGGGCTACCCTACTGAAAAGCCAGTTAAGTTAATTGAAACACTCATCTCGCAAAGCAGTAATGAAAATGAACTCGTCGTCGACCCTTTTTTTGGCTCAGGAGCTACTTTAGTAGCAGCCAATAACTTAAATCGACAAGCTATCGGATGTGATATCTCTGAGTCTGCCCATTTACATTTTAAAACGAGAATCTAAATACTAGTTAACAAGCGAGCTATAAGCCAAGTACTAAATATTTATAACTCACTAACTAAAATAAGCTTTATCAATAAAACTTCAATATTAAGGTATGGATTGTGGAACTTATCCAACATATTAAAAATTTTTTCCCAAGTACTCAGCGATCCAAAATAACTGGTTTTGAAACCCTAAAATTAAACTATAGTTCAGACGGGTCATTAAAAAACTTGACTGAAACTTTTGGATGGCCACCTAATTTATTCATAATATTATATACGCTGCTTGATTATACTGATAAATATAGATTATTAGTTGCTCCACAAAGTCACTTCAAATGGGATGATAAATTAAAGTTAGAAGCTGAAAATGCGGCCACAGAGTGGAATTATTTTTTAGAAAAAGAAAAGTTACCTAATAAGTCAAATATTAAGATACATCTTAATAATATTTTCAAATCAATAAATATGAAAAAGTGTATTTACGATTTACTAAACCAAACCGAGTTTTGCCAATCAACTTTCATTTGTAGTGGTACAGTGATTTTGGCCACCCATTAAGAAAGAAATGTTATGCTAATAAGCATACAAATTTGGGTGAAAAAATGACGAAATTAAAA